>JBAUHR010000251.1:0-8049 GCA_049680385.1 Rubripirellula sp.
CGCGAACGGAGTCGCGGGGCCACATTGGGTGCTGTGGTAAGGTATCGTTGACGTGGTTCGGTTTATCTTAAAGGTGGGCTTATGGCGAAGTGTGACGAGGGTTACTTGTGCGATGTTTGTGGCGGCGATGTTGCGTCGATTGTAGATAGCGACTTGTACTTGCGTTATGTCATCGGCGAGCTTGATCCCGAGGTGCTGCATACGCGGCCCGAACGCCACATTCGCTGCAATCCTGTGCTGGCCCAGTTCATCGAACATTCGCATTTCGAAGCGGTCGCTGTCGAAGGTGACTTTGCAAAAGCGAACTTGGATACCGGCTACCGTGACGCTCGGGCGACTTTGGTCACACGTGGTTACCAGAGGCTGCTGGAAATCGCGGCGACTGAGGGCGACCGCGACGTGACGATGTATCCGCTGCCCGAAGCGATCGCAAAGTATCGATCGGCCTAATCTGCTAGACTCTCGCGACCCGAATCCGTCCGATGCCCCGTGGTACAGAGAGCCCGTTGACGTGTCCAGCAAAATTCTGCAACGTGGTTTTCTGAGTCTGTTGACGGCCCAGTTCTTTGGCGCGATGAACGACAATGTCCTGAAAGGGATTTTGACATTCATGGTGATCGATGGTGCCTGGGCGGGACAGCTTGGTGCCGGTGGGCAGGGCATCGTCGGAATCTGCTTTACGATTCCGTTCATCTTGCTGTCGGGTTATGGCGGGCAGCTTGCCGATCGCTTTTCGAAACGCGACGTCACGCTGTGGGTCAAGATTGCCGAGGTCCCGATCGCGATCATTGCCGCGGTTGGATTCTTCACTGGTAACTTGTGGATCACTTTGTTGTCGCTGATCGCCCTGACGTGTCAGAGTTCGTTCTTTGGTCCGGCCAAATATGGGATGATTCCCGAATTGGTGGATGACAGCGACCTTAGCCGCGCCAACGGAACGATCAACATGATGACCAATGTTGCAGTCATTGTCGGGACGTTGATGGCCGGCGCGGTCAGTGACCGGTATTCGCCGCAAGTCGGTGCCGCCGGGATTGCTTGGTTGCCAGGCGCGACGTTGGTGGCGATTGCTGTTGGTGGATGGATCGCGGCGGTGTTCATGCCCCAGTTGCCGGTCGGTGACCGAAAAATGTCGTGGGATTGGAATCCGATTTCGACTTACGTGATGACCGTGCAAGAAATGGCGCAGTCACGTTTGTTGATGGTGATGATGGCCTGGGGATATTTCTACTTGTTGGCCGGTTTGGCGTTGTTCATCGTGCCCGAATACACAGTGGTGCTGGGCATCAACCGGGCCGAGGCCAGTGCGTTGATGGGTGTCTTAGGGGTTGCGATTGGCGTCGGCTGTGCGGTGGCCGGTTTGATTTCCGGTCACAAGATCCAGCCGCGATTGATCCCGATCGGTGCGGGCGGATTGATCGTGTTCTTTACGCTGTTGGGTGTGATTCCGGCGGCCAAGATGCCTGGTGCCAGCATGATCCAGGTCGCCACCAGCATGACGTCATTCTTGATTTTTGGTGCCGGCTTCTTCGCCGGGTTCTACATCGTGCCGCTGCAGGCGCTCTTGCAATACTTGTCGCCCAGCGACGAACGGGGGCGTTTTCTGGGAACGGCCAACGCGGTTTCGTTCACGTTCATGACGGTCGCCGCGCTGTTGTACTGGGCCATTCGTCCGGGTTTTGGAGATCGGCCACAGCACATCTTTTTGATTTGTGCCGCCTTGATGGCCGTCGGAGCAGCGTACTTTTTGTGGAAGCTGCGCGGCACCGGATTGGTGGTCGGCAGTGAGGGCGTGGAACCTTCAAGTAGCTGATTATGATGAGTGCATGAAAGAACTTTGCAAACTCAAGAAATCAGAACTTCAGCAACGGGTCAGCGAGATTGCTGACCGCTGGGACGAGTGTGTGTTTCTGTGCAAAAAGTGCGGTCGAGTCGCCCCGGAAAAAAACTGGCTCTGCAAAGCAAGAAAATTGAAGGCGGGGCCAAGGCAATCGAAGCCCGATGCATCGGCGGAATCAACGTCTGAGTAGTCAAGCGTCTAGCAATCGGGCCGGTTGCGAGTTCCTGGTTCGGTTGCGAGTTCTTGAGGCGACCGATAAATTGATATTTGCTAAGCACCGCGTGGACAACAAGTTAGTGGCAAATTTCTATGAGAGGTCGCCGGCGTTTGTTGCAGGCTGGCAGCCCGCACTACGTGATTTGTTGATTCTGCGATGCTAAAACTCTTACTCACATCACCCGGATTACGACCATGGATAAAGAAGCCGTCATCGCGCAGCTCAATGAAATTCTCAAGCATGAATGGACCGGGGTTGCTCAGTATTCGCAGGCATCGTTCATCATCGAAGGAACTTGGCGAGAGGTTTATTCGGCCAAGTTCGAAGAGGACGCGGCAGAGTCGTTCAATCATGCCAAGCTGATCGGCAATAAAATCGTTTCTCTCGGCGGAGTTCCTGTCGCTACTCGAAACGAGATCAAGCAAACTCGCGATTTGAACGAAATGCTTCAAAACGCCTTGGCCTTCGAGTCGAAGGCGGTTGAAATGTACACTCAGGCGCTCGAACTGGCCGAGGGAACTCGTTCGTTGGTGGTGTTCCTGGAAGACATCCTGCTGCAAGAGCAAGAAGGCGTCGACGAGTACTCCAAGCTGCTCCGCGAGACATCGGCTGCTCAAGCGGAACTGGGTGCTCGCAAGTCGGGCTAAGCGCGTTTGACCTTCGCGGTAAACGACAGAATTGCCGGTTCGCTTTCATGGCGGCCGGCCGGTTGGATGTCCTGCATCACGCGACTGCATGCTCGCGGCAACTGCAGCCCCAGCACTCCTTTTAGCCCGCTGAGTTCTTCGCGGGTCAATTCCAACGATTGCTGGGTGTACCAGCCCACGTCAGCCGAAAACGTTTCCGTGCGCAGTTCGAATGGCTTCGCTTGACGATCTCGTAGCACCAAAACAACGCGGTGCCCGTCGGACGAGTTGACGACTCCAAGAATCTGTTCGGTCATGTCGATTTCAGAAAATGGCGGGCGGGCACAAGGCAGAAGTGGGCGCGAACGCCTGCCCCATTCTTGGCGAAACCGCGTGTTTGTCAATGCTCTATTGAGAATGATTTGCAACAACGCTGGTCTTGGTGATTCGCCAGTGGCCCGCCGCGGCACCTTTAAGGTGCTGTGGCGCTGAATTTCGCCAGCAATCTGTTTTGCTAGGTGTCCTGAGACTCGGTGAATTCTGGAGCGGGGGCTGCAGTGCCCCACTGCCCCAGAATTGGACTGATCTAGGATTCTGGGGACTACTTGGCTTCCGCGACGGGAGCTTCGACGACTGGCATTCCGACCAGTTTCTTGTCCTTTGCCAGTTGCCGAATTTCTTCGGTGATCTTCATCGAGCAATACTTCGGTCCGCACATGCTGCAGAAGTGGGCGCTCTTGAAGGTTTCTTGTGGCAACGTTTCATCGTGGTAACGACGAGCGGTTTCCGGATCGAGTGACAGGCGGAATTGTTCGTTCCAATCGAATGCGAAACGCGCTTTGGACAGCGCGTCGTCACGGTCTTGAGCACCCTTGCGGCCGCGAGCGACGTCGGCGGCGTGAGCAGCAATCTTGTAGGCGATCACGCCCTGCTTGACGTCTTCTTCGTTGGGCAAGCCAAGGTGTTCTTTCGGCGTCACATAGCACAGCATCGCTGCGCCGTGCATGCCCGCGTTGGCCGCGCCGATGCAACTGGTAATGTGATCGTAGCCCGGTGCAATGTCGGTGACCAATGGACCCAAGACATAGAACGGGGCACCGTCGCAAATTTCGATTTGCTTTTCGATATTCATTTGGATCTGGTCCAACGGAATGTGCCCTGGGCCTTCGACCATGACCTGCGTTCCGTTGGCTTGACCACGCTTGGTCAATTCACCTAGCACGTCCAGTTCAGCAAACTGAGCAGCGTCCGACGCATCGGCAATCGAACCGGGACGAAGTCCGTCACCGAGCGACCAAGTCACGTCGTATTGACGGAAGATATCGCACAGATCATCGAACGCTGTGTACAGCGGGTTCTGTTTGTTGTGGACCATCATCCACTTTGAAATCAACGAACCACCGCGGCTAACGATGCCTGTGACGCGGTTAACGCTAAGGTGCAGGTGTTCCAGTTTGACGCCCGCATGGACCGTCATGTAGTCGACACCTTGTTTGGCTTGATGCTCGCACATGTCCAAGAAGTGCTGCGCGGTCATGTCCTCGATGTTGCCACCGAGTTCTTCCAGCATTTGGTAGATCGGCACGGTTCCGATCGGCACGGGGCTCTTCGCGATGATTTGGCGACGGATCTCGTCAATGTCCTTGCCCGTCGATAGGTCCATGACGGTGTCGGCGCCGAAATGAACAGCCGTGTGCAGTTTCTCAAGTTCTTCGCCCGGGTTGCTGGTCACGGCGCTGTTGCCGATGTTGGCGTTGATCTTGCACTTTGCAGCGATGCCGATTGCCATCGGTTCGAGCGAACCGGCCGCGTGAACCTTGTTGGCCGGGATGACCATTCGGCCAGCGGCGACTTCGTCACGGATCAGTTCGACCGCCAAGTCTTCTCGCTTGGCGACGTATTCCATTTCCGGCGTGATTTCACCCGCGCGGGCAGCTTGCAGTTGTGTCTGACTCATCTCGTTATTTGCTCCTACGCATCGATCGGGTGGGAATACTCTTTATACGCTGCCGGCCCACAATCGCGTAGGCCCGGCTTGTTCGTGACGGCCGCTTAGTGGCGGGATCGGCAAATGGCGTCGTTCAGGCCGCTAGGCCCGAAACACAGGCTGCAGCCCATGCTACGAGCTTTTTCGGAATGGTTCGTTTGGGTCAAAGCTTTTTCAGGTATTCTAGGACAGCTCGCTTTTCGGGCTCGGACAGAACGTCAGGATAATCGTGGCCGGCGCTGCTTTTTCCGAATCGGCGAGTATCGAAATAGCTGCGGCGGATCGCGACATCGGGCTCGTCGAGTGGCGTCTTTGGCACCACTTCGACCTGAAAACCGACCTTTTCGGCATCCAAGATCTCGGCGGTTCGGCGCCAGACGGTTGGCCGGTCGGCTGGGTGCAGCACGTCCCACAGCGTTGGGACACTGCCGTTGTGAAAGTACGGGGGACTGGCCCAGACTCCGTCGAGTGGCGGGGCAACGTAGCCGTCGGGATCGACCACGGTGGCATGTTCGTCGGGTTCACCGGCGTGAGCAAACCAACTGGCGGCGTACTTTTGCCGGCCGTCGACGGACAGCGCGCGCAGACGAACAGGGTCGGTGCCAATTTCGTCGATCGTAATTCGCCGATTCGGATAGCTCGGGTTGTCGCCGTAGGTGCCATGGCACTCGGCGCAGGTTTGGTTGAACAGTCCCCTGCCCTGCTCTGCGAGTTCCTCGTCAATCGTGCCGGTGAACGGTGGCGGCGTTAAGGACGACAGGTACGCATGGACGCCTTTGAACTCGTCTTCGTGATCCCGAAAAAACGCCGGGCCGTTTTCGGGGATCAATGCAAACTGCATCAAAGCCCGGTGTCCTTTCTGGGCAAACCCATCGATGTAAAGGTACGGGCGTTTGCTGAAGTGCCACCACGGCGGCGCGTCCATGTCATGGTGAGTGAACGATTCCAACGGCGTCGCAATCAAGTTCAGGTCCGCGTCACGGCTGCTCATCAAACCCATCCCAAACACGACCGCGTTGGTGGTGCCGTTGGTGGTGCCGAGAGGAATCACGAGCGAGCCCAGGTCCATTCGCGAGAAAGGTTTGCCGAGTTTGAATTTGGTCGACCGGATTTCTTCGGTTAGAGTTTGCAGCGCGAAGCGATTGTTCGGCGCACCCGGTGTCGGCACGCCGTAGACGTCGCCGCCATGGCAAGCAAAGCAGTTCATCGTCCAAGTCCCCGTCGTTTCGTCAACGACGTACTGCAGCGGTTTTCCCGATTCGTCGCCTGGCCGAACGGTCAGTCCATAGCGATCAAACGCCATTTGACGCCGCTGGTCGGGCGATGCCTCGGCGGCGGTCGTGCGCAGTGGTTCGGGCCAAGATTGCCAAGTGTTGTCGAACACTTCTTGGGTGAAGTCGCTCGACAGCAACGGCAACTCAGTCAGTGTGCGGTAGCCTCGCGACGCCTCGTCATCAGCTCGCACTGCGGGTAAGCCAAACAAGCAGACCGTCACTGCTACCAAGACGACTCGTTGTAAGAAACGCGATGGCTTCAACTTCATAGGGAACGATCGCTCGAAACGGGATGGGATGTGTCTGTAGGATAGACC
Organism: Rubripirellula sp.; assembly: GCA_049680385.1. Taxonomy (GTDB): domain Bacteria; phylum Planctomycetota; class Planctomycetia; order Pirellulales; family Pirellulaceae; genus Rubripirellula. The sequence continues at coordinate 6,262 of JBAUHR010000251.1, forward strand.
GTCATCAATCCCTGGCAGGCAACCGAATGACGGACACGCCACGGAAGCCTTGGATTTTAGCGTTTGGTAGGACTGATTCGTCGATCCGTGTGGCCGGCCGCCGTGTGATGATGAGTTTTGCTTCGTTCGAGTCGGCTGTGATTTTGCTCAGGTCGGGGCCGATCGCTTCAGCGTTGTGGCGGATCTGGTATGGGCCCAAGACGGGGTATCTCAGGTACCGTCTTTCTTGGTAGGTCGCTGCTGACATTTTGATCGATTGTGCTTCGATAAGTCCTGCGTCTAGCAGAATCCGTTCGTTGGGCATCGCGTTACTGTTGACCCAATCGACCGCCCCACGCCAATCTTCGCCGCGTGTGACCATTGCGTTGCGAGGTGATCGAATCAGGTGGTTCAACGTGCCCTGTTGCCACATCAATCCCGTGATCAACACGGCGGCGAACAGCCAGTTTGATCCGCGAGAGAAAACGGGTACCGAAGCGACACTGCCGCCCACGCCGACCGCCATCAACGGCAGGACTGCGATGAAATATCGCCGATGCCAAATCGGCATCACGCCTGACCATGACGCGATCCAGTACGCGGTCGTAATCGCGGCGGCAAGCAAGATGATCGCTAAGGAGACACGGTTTCGCCGAGTCAAACTAAGTTTCTGTCTTGTTTTGGTTTTTTGGTTGGCGCCAGCACCGCTTTGCCAACGATGAACCGCACTGCCGACAATCAAACAGGCCGGTGCAACTGACAACCAAAACCAATTCCACGCTTCCCCGATTTGCGATGGATCGGTCGCGGTGCCAAACGATGCCCAAGCTTGGCGACGATGCCAAGATTCATCCAGCGTGACTTTCCAAAGCGCCCAGAACGAAGCGATCGCAACGGCTGCCAACGCGATCGACTTGCCGTCGACGTCGGTCATCGACCCGCGGTCACGCCACGCCCAAATCAAGCAAACGATCGCGGGCAAACACACCAGCACGCCCAGGCTGGTCGGTTGGCACGCCATTGCAAGAAGGACTGAAATCACCAGGCAAAGCCAACTCGGCCAGTCTTCGTCACGTGATTCCGTCGTCGCCAATCGAATAAAGCAAACCGTCGCCAGCGACGCAAACAGGATCACCATCGCAAACGGTCGCAGTTCGGTGCCAAAGAACAATGCGTTCGACTCCAGTGCAAGCGTTAGTCCTGCGACGGCACCAGCGGCGACCTGTCCCGTCCAGCGCCCGACGCCCACGCACAGAACTCCGGCGGCCATCGCAACGGCAATCACGCTGCTAAGTCGCAGTGCAAATTCGGACTCGCCGACCAGTTGTTTCCATGCCCAAAGCCCCGCAAAGTAAACCGGCGATTGATTGCCCTCGCCCGCACGCGGCAGCACGTCGGAAAATGACCCCCAGACACACCACGCCGAGTGCAATTCGTCGACCCAGAAACTCTCATGCAGGGAAGACAGTCGAACCACCACCGCAATCGTCATCACGGCCACTGTCGCGACCAGCAAGCCGACCAAATGAGCACGCGTCGATTGCATCAGATCACCCGTCTCATCAAATCACGCATCAACTAGGAACGCCCAGGCACCAATACAAAAAAAGGCCAGGACGGATCCTGGCCTTCTCATCAAGAATTTGATTCAAAATTGGTTAGTTTGATGTTAGCGACTCTGCAGGAATCACAACCGTGCCCATGTCATTCTCGCCTGCCTTGACGGTGGTTTCGAAACGGCTGCGTTTCCATTCTTCTTTCTTGCCGTCAACGGTCACGTCACCGATTGATCCTGATTCGTGATAGGCA
>JBAUHR010000252.1:0-1670 GCA_049680385.1 Rubripirellula sp.
GCGTATACCTCGATCTTTCAAGGAATCGATAACTGCCGGTGTGACGATTGCGCGCTTGACGACTTCCAAGACAGCAATCCCCTGCAGTCTTCCGCGTAGGTGTTCCAGGGTGACAAGACGACTGTCGAGCGAAAGTGTTTGCGGATCGTTGGGCTTGCCAATGTGCGCGACAAGTTTGGTTTGGGGCGAAGACTGTTCAATGACGTGCGTTAGCTCTGAGGCTGGTGCTGAGGTAGCCACCTGCGCAGACTGCAATCCGCGCAGTCGTTCAACGACGACGCGGACGATGGTTTCAATTTCACTTGCAGTTGGCATAGGTTCTAAGGTTCGTTCGAAAGCAAACTTCGTCGCTACTGTTCGTCAACAATTCCAAGTACGGCCCAACGAATGGGGCTATTCTCAACACCAAACATATCGCGAATCGCCGCACCATCGCTGGTCAAAATCACGCGATCACCCGGTCCAGCTCCCATGCGATCTACCGCTAGTGTCGGCGGTCCGTCGGCCGTTTTCCCATCACCCAACAAAGGCTGGGTGACCAGGAGTTTGTGCGAGGTCAGGGTTTTGTGTTTTACCGTCGAGTGCGTGTGCCCAACGACAAGTGCGACTTGCATACCGTATCTATTTCGCTCTCGGATCGAAAACTATCGGATTGGTGAATGTTTCACGACTACAGCATCGGATCGCCTAAGATCCACAAATCATCGATCAAGCTGCATCGGCGCTCGCGAGTGAAGGTGAGCGGCGTCGTTACACCTTCGCCTGTTGGACCAGCGATCGAGAACGAGGGATAGCCTTCGCCACCGAGTCCGAGCGAAGCCATGCAAGGACCGTTCTTGACAAACAACGTAGTGTCCATCGCCCGAGCCATCTTGGTCATGTTGCGTACGTCGCGAGAGTGAATGATGCTCGTGTGCCGGTAACCATGTTCGTAATGCTGAGCGAGTTCAATTCCGTGATCGATATCTCGGCATCGCACAAATGGCACGAAAGGCATCATCTGTTCGACATACACAAAAGGATGTTCGGCTTGCGTTTCACCAAACAACAACTCGGTTTTCTTGTCGATCGTTACGCCTGCCGCTGCCGCCAACTTGACCGCATCTTGCCCGAGCAACTCTTTGGTGGGAGCTAAATGTCGGTCGTCGCCTACTTCATGGAAGGCTGCGGCCGTTAAGCTTTCGATTTGCGTTTTGTTGAGCCGTACGGCTCCCGCACGCTCCATCGCCGACATCATTTTGTCGAACACCGATTCGACGACAAAAACCTCTTTCTCTGCAATGCAAAGTAAGTTGTTATCGTAGGCAGCACCTTGAATGATGCACTGTGCGGCTCGATCCAAGTCGGCGGTTTCGTCGACCACGACCGGCGGATTGCCCGGACCTGCAACGATCGCTCGCTTGCCACTGTTCAGAGCAGCTCGGGCTACGGCAGGGCCACCGGTAACACAAATCAACGCGACATCTCGATGTTTGAAGATTCCCGCAGCCGACTCAAGGCTCGGCTCCGTGATCACGCAGATCAAATTGTCGATTCCGATATCATCGGCGATCGCCTTGTTGAAACGCTTGACGCCCTCCGCCGCGACGAGACGACCACTCGGATGCGGATTGACAACCAGTGTGTTGCCGCCCGCAATCATGCTGACCGCGTTGCCAGTGATCGTGGGC
>JBAUHR010000253.1:0-1930 GCA_049680385.1 Rubripirellula sp.
TAGCCGCGGGTAACGGGGCCGTGGTCGTGACGTACCCAAGACCCGCGGCTAGCGCCGTCGGCTCAGTTGTCGAATCCGCTAGGCAGTCGCCACTCGTGAGAGCGAAGGAAACACTTGCGAATCAACAACCTAAGAACTGCACGCTTTCCGAGCGGGAGCGTGATTTGGTGATTGTGAATCGCAGGAAATGTTTCCGATCACGTCCTACGCGAACAATTGATTGATGATGTTGCCGTCGCGAACCAACGTGATAGGGCGTCCGGTGGTGCTGTCGTATTCCAGTGTCGGATCGATGCCGAGGTTGTGATAGAAGCTGGCGGCGACATCGTCGGGCGTGATTGCTTCGTGACGTGGTCCGGCCGCCGTGTCGTCGCTTTCGCCGATCACTTGGCCACCACGAACACCACCACCTGCCATCAACATGAACATGCAGCGTGGATAGTGATCTCGCCCGCCCTCGGCACTGCGACTGTTGATCTTGGGCGTCCTTCCGAATTCACCCGTCACGTAAATCGCGGTAGATTCCAACAGGCCACGCTGTTCCAGCCCGACCAGCAGACCGGCCAAGCCTTCATCCAGCTTGGGCAGGTTGTTGTCTTTCAGTTTCGTCCAATTATCGATGTGCGTGTCCCAACCGCCTAATTGCAAAGAGACCATGCGAACGCCCGACTCCACCAAACGCAGCGCGAGCAAGCAGCTCTGGCCGAACGAGGACTCACCGAACTGGCTGGCAAAGCTCTCTGGCTCTTTGCTGATGTCAAACGCTTGGCGAGCAAGCGGTGAAGTGATCATCGCGTAGGCTTGTTCACCAAATCGGTCCAAACCATCGAGCAACTGATCGTCCTTTTCAAGATCAGCAAACCGCCGATCCAATTTCTGAAGCAACGTTTGCCGACGTTTCACTTCGTCGACGCCGATTCCACCTGGCAACGAAATGCCACGCACCGAATAGGGTTGGCCAAAGCTTGGCGTCGAATTGGTTTCCAAAGCGGCGTAACGAATCCCAAGAAACCCCGGGCCTTGCGATCCCTTGGGAACGGCGACCTGGCTGGGAATCTCCGGTGCACTCGGTTGCTCCTTAGCAAGCACAGCACCAAAGCTGGGGTATTCAAGCGACGGAATCGGCTTGCTGCCGGTGTTGACGTATTCTTGGCCCAAACGGTGCGCCGCTAGCGTATGACTGACACCTCGCAGAATCGCGAACTTGTCCGCACACTTTGCCAGATTCGGCAGGTGTTCGGAAATTTCGATTCCCGGGACGTTGGTTTTGATCGGGTTGAACGACCCACGGAATTCGCTCGGGGCATTCGGCTTCATGTCGAACGTATCTAAGTGCGACGGTCCACCGGGCAATTCAATGAAGATTGCCCGGGTCGCTCGCCCGGGGGTGACCTGTCCGGCATCAGCCAGTTTCATGTAGCCGCTAAGCGACAGACCGCCAATCGATAGTGCGCCAGCGTGAAGCATGTCACGTCGGCTGATTCCGTCACAGGTGCGATTGAACTTCATAGGAATGATCTCAAAAAACAGGGAAGGGCAGGGCGGGGGCGGAGCAAGAAGCGTCGCAATCGCTAGTGAGTGATGATGAACTCTTTGGTGTTCACCAAAGCCCAAAGCAATGATTGCAAACCATCGGATGGCGATTTCGATTCTTTGATAAACGCGACCGAAATATCGGTCTCTTCGGAATCGGGAAATCGGCTGAGAGTTCGTAAGTAAGCTTCTTCGACCAACTGATCCATTGTGATCGACGGTTGACCGGTCACGTCGACCTCGGTCTCCAGCGACGCCCATGAATTGGGATCTTTGATCAACTGATCCAGACCAGGGACTTTGATATTGTATTGTCGCATTTTGGTCGAAACGCGTTTGTGCTCGCCGACAATTTGACGGTGCATCTTTTCTCGTCGCGCTTCTGGCTGTTTATTGA
>JBAUHR010000254.1:0-3479 GCA_049680385.1 Rubripirellula sp.
TCCCTTCAGTGCGAATCCTTCCTGCCACTCAACACCTGGCGGCACGTTGTCGTGACTGCAGACGGTGAGCAATTGCAGTTCTACGAAGACGGGAAGCGTGTCGCGTCCGAGCCGTGTGCCGCGATGGCTGCCAGTGACTCCGATACGGTCTGGTTCGGAACGGCCCCGGACGCAACCCGAGTGTGGGATGGACGGATCGACGAGGTCGCGTTGTTCAACCGAGCACTCAACGAAGACGAAATTGCGACGCTCTATCGCACGGCTCAAAAGCAGCTTGCCAGATCCCAATGACAACAACAAAACCTTTCCGTCCAGCCAATCACATCCCGCTCAATCGCTCCACATCAAGAACACTCATGAACCTACCGACGCGTTTCCTTTTTGCCATCGTTTTCCTCGCAAGCTACGTCAGCCAACTGCCTGCAGATGACACACGACCCAACGTCGTGTTCCTGGCGGTCGATGATATGAACGACTTTGTCGGGTGCCTTGAGTCACGCCCCAATGCGATCACTCCCAACATTGATCGGCTTGCCGCTCGTGGCGTGTGCTTTACCAACGCTCACACTGCTGGCGTGTTCTGTGCGCCAAGTCGCGCGGCGATCTTCTCTGGCCAGTACGCTTCGACAACCGGATGCTACGAGACTCCGAACTATTTTGTGCATCATCCGGAGATTGAATCGCTGCCAATGAGCTTCGCCAAAGCGGGCTACTCGACGTTGGGGGCTGGCAAGCTGTTTCATCATCCGGCCGGAGCAATTGACCAGCGAGGCTGGTCCGAGTTCTTCCTGCGAAATCAGTTCCAGCGTGAAGGCGGCTGGGCTTTGGAATCGTGGAGCAGTGACACGCCCGTGCCGCAGCCCTTTCCGGCCAGCGTTTACAACAAAGGCAAAGAGATCACCGGCGGATTGTTTCTGGAATGGGGAGCGATTCCGAACGAGCGGGAGGGCGAAATGGCTGATACGACTCGAGCCGATTGGGCTGCCGAACAACTTGAGCGGAAACACGACAAGCCGTTCTTTCTTGCCTGCGGTTTTTATGCTCCCCATTACCCTAACTACTGTCCGCAAAAATACTTTGATTTGTACGATCGAGACGCCATTGAGACGCCAGCGTTCAAAGAAGATGACCTGTCGGACTTGCCAGACAAGGTTGTTAGGCAACGCAAAAATCGCAAGAAGCAGCACTACGACAAACTGATTGCGATGGGTGCCTGGAAAGACGCTCTGCACGGATACCTTGCCTGCACCAGCTACGCTGACGCGATGGTCGGGCGAGTCTTGAACGCACTCGAATCAAGTCCCTACGCCGACAATACGATCGTCGTGCTGTGGAGCGATCATGGTTATCACCTCGGTGAAAAAGGGCAGTGGGGCAAACACACGTTGTGGGAACGAACCTCCAACGTGCCGTTCGTCTGGGCCGGCCCCGGTGTGGTGAAAGGTGTCAGGACCGACGTGACGGTTAGTTTGATCGACATGTATCCGACGTTCGTTGAAAAGTGCAACTTGCCAACGCCGACTCAGCAGCTGGAAGGCGTTTCTCTGGCAACGACACTGACGCATCCGGCCGATGCAACCGACCGAACCGTGTATCTGCCCTACATCAACCCGGGTGAATACACGGTGATGGATCGTGACTGGCGTTACATCCATTACGACGACAAGAACCAAGAACTGTACAACGTCAAAGAGGATCCGAACGAGTGGAACAACTTGGCGTCCGACCCGCAGAACGCGGACATCATCAACACGCTGCGGGAATCCGCCCCGACTGAGTTCGCCGATCCGGAACCCAGACTCAACGTCCGTCGTGATCTGGTGGTCGAAGACGAAACGTTCCGCTGGGAGAAAGGCGAAGGCACCTACGTTCCGCATCCGAAATACTTGCCTTACACCGATCCCGCAATGCAGCAGAAGCAATCGAAGAAAAATCGCTAATCCATATTGGAATAAACACCTTGAATCGTCTTTTACTAACCTTGTTGGCACTCATGAGTGCATCGGGCGTCGATGCACAAGAGAAGCACCTCTTTGTGTTATCGGGCCAATCCAACATGAAGCGACTGGATCCGGAAACATCATTCTCGCCGGCGGTGCGCAAAGCATTCGGCGAAGACCGTGTCATCGTGGTCAAGGATGCTGAGGGAGGACAATCGATCAGGCGCTGGTACAAGCAGTGGAAAGATGTAAAGAACTACCGAAGCATGAAGCCTGATCCAAGTGCTGACCCATCGACCATCGGCGATCTCTACGACCGGCTACTGAAGAAGGTCAATGCAGAAATTTCCGGGAAGAGCATTAAGACAGTCACTTTTGTTTGGATGCAGGGTGAAGCGGATTCAGGGAAGCACTACGTTGTTTACGAAAAGAGCCTCAAAGGACTGGTTCAGCAGCTTGAGGAAGACCTAAACCTGGGAAAAGTGAACGTTGTCATTGGCCGCCTAAGCGATGCCAAGATGACAAGCGATGGTTGGTTAGAAATCCGTAGGATTCAACAGCGCCTCTGCGAAGCGAGGCCTGATTGGGAATGGGTTGATACGGATGACGTGAACGGAGAGAACAATGCAGTCCACTACACCAGAGACGGTTATATCGAATTTGGAAAACGACTCGCCGAGAAAGCGATACGGCTCGCAGAAGATAGCCGTTCGTAAATGCCGCATAAACAAGTAAGACTTGAACGACTCCCTACAAGGAAAACGAAATGCTCCAAGATCAAAATTCCAAAACTCGCCGAGACTTTCTTCGGCAATCAGCAAGTGCAGCCGCGACAGCGTCTGTGGTTGGCCTGACCGCCCAACGTGCTCAAGCTGCCGCCGGCTCTAACGAAAGAATGCGAATCGGATTCATCGGGCCTGGCGGACGTGGATTCGGTGCTCACGTGAAGTCACTTTGTGAACTGCATACAGCCGGTCGCAAGATCGAGCTCGTGGGCGTGGCTGAGGTCTATGAAACCCAGCGCAACAAGGTTGCCGACCACATCAAGGATAAGACCGGCACCGATCCCGGTCGTTACGTTGACTATGGCGAGATGATCGAGAAAGAGAATCTCGATGCCGTGTGTATCGGCACCCCCGATCATTGGCACCACAAGCAAGCCGTTGACTCGCTGAAAGCGGGTTTGAACGTCTATTGCGAAAAGCCGATGACGAAGACGGTCGAAGAAGCCTTCAGCGTCGAGAAGCACTGGAAGGAAAGTGGCAAAGTCATGCAGGTCGGCGTGCAGTCCACTAGTTTGCCGGTTTGGGACGAAGTTCGGTCACTACTTCAGCAGGGCAAGCTTGGCAAGGTGTTGGGTTTCCAAACGGAGTACTTCCGAAACAGCGACATGGGCCAATGGCGATATTACAAACTTGAAAAGGATATGACGCCAAAGACAGTTGACTGGACACGTTGGCTTGGCACCAACGAAGACCTTGCCCCTGACTTGCCGTTTGATCGCGAAGTTTACAAGCAATGGCGGCGGTTCTGGCCGTT
>JBAUHR010000255.1:0-2891 GCA_049680385.1 Rubripirellula sp.
GCACTGAACGCCGAACGGGGTGATCCGATTCTACGCCAACATCCACCGGCCCAAGACGGCGGATAACCAATAATGATTTGACTTCGCGAGGAACGAGCCGAAGCTCAAGTCATTTGTTCAAGAAGCCCGGAAGTCGACTGCGGATGACTACTTGGTTTTTGCTTCCGACGGCGTCTCCACGTCCGTCGGCCAAATCGTCACACGCGACATTGCTGGGCCAATCTCTTGCCCGCTTCCCATTGCTGTCGACGCTATTGGTTGCAACTCCTTGTTGCCGGACGTCGTTGGCACTGGAATTTGTCGTTCGCTTTCGACCTCGTGGCGCATCTCCAGCCGCCGTCCTCCCGATGACGTTGCAAAGTTTGTTTGACGCTGTGTTGAAGTTCTCATTTACCCACTGTCAAAGTACGCCAGCGAATGGTCGGGCATGATTCCGATCGATTGCAACGACTCATAGGTCACCTCCACCACGCGCATCTCGCCGCCACAGGCGGCACAACGCAGTGGCGTCGTCAGCGGCTTCTCTTGCGGTGCGTAGCCACTGGCCAACCAGAACGTCCAGCCGAGAAACAGCCACACCAACCACTTCACTTCCTCGATCGAAATTTTGCTGTTGGGACTCATCCATCCGTAGTGTCGAATTTTATGAAATCCCGAGGGCAGAACATGTTGCAGGAAGCTATCGACGAAGGTCTCGCCGGTGACCCGCTTGGTGATGACATGATCGGTTTTGCTGGGACGAATCTTATAAGTCACTTCCGCTTCATCGACCGACACGATGCGACTGTTGTTGATCGCAACGCGATGCACGTACGGTGCCAAGTATTTCAACGTCGGCACGCCATGCCCGACCGGTTGGATGTCGACGACGAAGTGTTTACCCCAGACTTGCTTGGGGACACCGTCGTAGAGGCCCGCCGCTCGCAGTTCGTCGGCGAGCTTGGCTTTGTAGACTCGTATCAGCGTCGCATGATGGAACAGGAAGTTCTTCGGCGTGCTCTGCCACGAGACCGCGTCGCCGCGATCATCCAACTTCACTCCGCCGCCGGGAACGACATAGTGAATGTGCGGATGATAGACGGCAGGGTCACGCCCCCACGTATGCAGCACACCGAAGAACCCCAGCACGCAACCGCGTAGTGACTTGGTCGCCGCACCGACGTCACGGATGCTTGCACTGCTGGCATCGAACAGACAGCGGTAACCGTCCGCTTGATGGGCGCGCAGCACCGAGCCCAGTTCACGAGGAACCGTGAACGTGACCAGGAAGTGATGCACCGGCATCAACTTGACGGACTGAGCCTCAATCCACAGCTGCGTTTTCTCGTGGCCACAGTTCGGACAGTGCCGATTGCCACACGAACGACCGACCCAGTGTTCGCGTCCGCATCCGTCGCACTGGTAATGAACGCCCCCGAGCGCGCCGGTGCGGCAACGCACGATCGCGGCCAAGACTTTCTGCCCAATGGTTGAGACGGAGCCTGGATTCTGTTTCAAGTACGCCGGTGCGAACTGCCGCAAGGCATCCGCGACCGAAGGCATGGTGCAGGTGCAGGATTACTTCAACTTGTGGTCGACTTCTCTGGGCAGTTTGCCGAACATCGTGTTGATGACTTCACGAGAGTTGGCCTCGGCGGTCTCGGTTAAGTGCAAGTAAATCATGGTGGACTGCAGCGATGAGTGCCCCATCAATTTCTGAAGTGCCTTGAGTCCGACGCCCGCTTCGAGTAGATGAGTCGCGTAACAATGCCGGAGCGTATGCAGCGTGACCCTCTTGCCCAGTTTCATCGCCCCGGTGATCTGGGAGATGGCCTCTTGAACGGTCTTCTCACTCATCGGATTTTCGGCGGTACTGATGCCACCCTTGGCCAGCGTGTGATTGCGTCCATCGCCGGGGAACAACAGCGACGGATGCTGGTGCGTGGACCAATACCTTCGCAACAACTTCAGCGTCGAGAGTGGCAGCGGCAAGTAGCGATCCTTGGCACCTTTGCCGCGATGGATGTGGACGAACCCGCGCGCGGCATCGATGTCACCGACTTGCAGACTCAGCGCCTCATTGAGCCGCAGTCCCATGGTGTAAACGGTCCAGAAGAAGACAAACAAGCGGTCGGTCTTGGTGGCGTCCATGATGCGGTGGACCTGCTCGATGGTCAGCACCACTGGCAGCGTTTTGGCGGTCTGCAATTTGAGCATCGCAAAGATCTCCCAATCGCGTTTGCAGGTGAAGGTAAAGAAGAACTTCACACCGGAGAGTGCGACCCGCAGCGAGCCATGCGCGAACTGACGATCATTCTTGAGGTGCAGAAAGAACTGGCGGACTTGCGTTTGGGTGACCTTGTCGGGACTGCACTGGGCGAAGTCGGACAATTGCCGGACGGCACGGATGTAACCGTCATGAGTACGCTTGGCCTTGCCGGTAAGATGCAGGTCATCGGAAAGACGCTTGCGAAGTTCGGCAGGAAAGTAACGGCCGCGTGGATTTGCAGGAGGCTGGGGGTTAGACTTGGACATGAATGTGTTCCTGAAGCAGGAGGAGTTGCTGAGCTGTTCACAGCGAACAGCTCCTCCTGCCAGGATGCTTCAAAGAAATCCAAACTCCCTCGCCAAGTCCCCCGCACCACAGCCCCGCCGCGATAGCGGCTTACTTGAACCATGGGATGCACCGGAGTGGGACTTGCGGCCGTTTCCTGATGGTTACCTTTTTCATTCCCACCCGGTGATCCCGGTCGTTCGTCGTGCATCCATACTCGGCCAGGCTGTTGATGGACATGCTCGCAGGCTGACTTTTGTCGTGAAGGCTTGATCGAGCTTCTGCCGCTAAGACTTCGGTGGTGACCACTCCTGATGGACATGCTCGACAAGAACGATGCCTTCGCAGAATGTTGCAC
>JBAUHR010000256.1:0-3078 GCA_049680385.1 Rubripirellula sp.
GCAATATCGCGAGGATGTCCCGCCGTTGATCCGCAGTTAGTTCGGTCCAAGCACACAAGAGCGATCGAAGTTCGGGATCGTCCAAAACCATCGCTTGAACGTCCAACTGTGCCGCTTTCGTGTGCCGGTTTCCTTCCGTAGTGCCTGAAACCATTGTTTTGGCGGCTAATTCGAGTCCCTCAGCGCCCATCCACTTAAACCCGCGAAACCTTGTGTTTCCGCGGGTTTTTTCGTGTTTTAGACACATCTCCTAGAACACCAACAGTGGCTGAACCGCAATCGCCATAGCCAAAAACGCCAGACCGACGAGCCAGTGATTTCGCCACCAGGCAACGGCTGACGCGGCAAAAAACAAAGCCATCACGTAGTCTGCGACGATCCAATCCACGCTGGCTCTCGAGCCGGGATACGCGATTAATTGGTAGGTGCGCCCCGTGAAGAACATTGCCGAGTGAAACAGGCAGTAGGCAACCGGAATGACACGCCACCGAAACGCCGGACGACGAGCTCGAAACGGATCCAGCGATTCGCTCGGTGATTCCGGCTTACCGGCGCGCCCATTTCGCATCCGAACTCGGCCGATCGCGTTGTGGAGTGACGCAAAGTCCACGCTGACCTCCGACAGATTAAAAGTAGGGCGTCTCGCAACCGCCAAACCAACGGTCGTGTAGCACAATTCTATCCTCGGCGCTGATTAGCGACTTTGGCGGGCTGATCCCTTGGTTGACCCAACCTTGCCCGCGAACGACGCCAGCGAATGCGAATCCGACATCCCGAAACGCACAGACACCTTTACTTTGCAAACTTCTTTTTCAACGTCTCGCTCGTCAGGTGCTTCAACACATCGAGCGGTTCACACGCGTTGTCGTCGCCGTAATCGACGTCGATGGGACCAATCTTTTTCGCGGCCCGAACGGCGACCGTGTTTAGCTTTTTGTTTCGCTTGCCAATCCCCATCAACGCTGACGCCATCGCTTCGCGAACCCACATCTCTTCCCCGTCAATCGTATCGACGATCTTCTCGATTCGCTTGATCAGGTAATCGTCGTCCATTCCCTTGGGGTTTTTCTTGGACAATTCATACAGCAACGAATAGCCACAACGACGCCGCACACAATCGTCGCTGTCCATCCAGTCGTCGGCAATTTGGAAAGCGAACGGCGCCTTGGCAACGGTCGAACCGCACGACGCGAAGACGTGCGAGAGCATACCGTCGGCTAACTGATCAACTTGCGTTTCGGCCTGCTCGCGAGTGATCTGCTTGGGATCGTCGATCAACAACGCAATCACTTTTGCGTCGTAGTAATCGCTCTTCCAAAGTTGCCGAGCAAGCTTGTGGTCTCGGCCAATCTGCTTGGCCAGTTTTCGTAGCACCGTCAACCCGATGCCAAAACTCTTCAAGGACGAAGCCTGCCTTTGCCAGTGCGTTACGCCCCGCTCATCGCGGTTCTGTTTTAACAGCGCCAGAACCTCAGCCTTCGTCATGCTCATTCAATTCACCTTCAACGGATCGCCACACGAAGCCCGATTTCGCTGGACTGAAACCGGCCCGAATCAATGCGAGTCTTGTCCAAGCGAATACAAACCGTTGCCGGTGTGTCGCAGTTTGCCCGAATTGGCCAGCTCACGCCAAACGGCGCGTGGAAACTGGTCCGGCGGCCGAATCGCGGCAATCGCCGAACGCTGCCCCGACGACATTGGCCCGTGACCAAGTCGCGACTCTTCGTCCAACTGCATCAGCTTCATTCGCTTCCGAAACGCCTTCAAAGCCAACTGCAGTTCTTCTTTCGTGGGCGGCACAGGCTCGGGAGGAGCAGTTTGCTCGGGGGCGGCGGGCGTTCCGTCCGAAGCCGGCTGGGACGGTACTTCATTGGGTTCAGGACTGGTCATCGAAAAGGATCCCTACAAGTTGATTCTGATTGAAGCCGATCATTGTCGCCCAATGCGCCCGCTCCGGCAACCGACTGGGTGCCCCATTGAAAAACCAAGCAAGTCGCCCAATCCACCGCCGAATTAATTACTCCGCTTGGACACTCCCTGCCCACCCGGCCTGATACGCTCATGCCGTCATGCCGACAGAGGGGCAAGCCTTCTCGCATCGACACCACTTCAATGAACCACTGCTAGGGACTGCAGTTGATGAGCGAACGAAGCACGATTGATCGACAACTGCGTCTGCTGAGGATTCTGTCTTCGCGCCGCCTGGGCGTCACCGTCGTCGACCTCAACGACGAACTAGGCGTCAGCTTAAAAACGATCCGCCGCGACCTAACCCGACTGCAGGACGCGGGTTTCCCGCTGACCGAACAATCCGAAGACCACGGCCGACGACGCTGGTCGCTTGCACCGGCCGCAGCAAACCTAACGGGCGCGGGCTTAGGATTCGACGAAGCGTTCGCGCTGCTGCTATCCGCCGGCGCGATCGGTTCGCTGGGCGGAACCACTCTAGGGCAAGCCGCCGCGTCGGCGGTGGCCAAACTGCGTAGCGGACTCAGCGAGAATGTGCTGCGTTACTGCGACCGACTGGCCCGCTCGGTCGTGCTGACCGAATGCCGTGACGTCGACTACGGCGACAAAGCCGACATCGTCGAACAGATCTTACTGGGACACGAAGACCGCAAGAACGTCTTCATCGCCTACCACTCGCGCAGCAGCACCGAACCGGTCACGTACCCGATTTCACCATACGCGATTCGCAAGTACCAAAACGCCGTTTACGTGATCGGCAACAGCGAACAGCACAACGAGATTCGCACGTTCAAGTTGGACCGAATCAGCGAAGCCGACGTGACCAAGGTGCCGTTCCAAATCCCCGCCAACTTCGATGCCGACCAATACCTGTCCACCGGCTTCGGGATTTTCGCCGGAACCGATCCCGTCGAAGTGAAGATCCGACTGGCTCCCGAATCAGCCCGCTTCATTGCCGAGTCCAAGTGGCACGCAACGCAACAACTGGCCCCACAACCCGACGGCAGCCAGATCGCAACGTACAACGTTTCGATCACCCCCGAACTGATCGGCTGGATCCTATCGATCGGCCCCGACGCCAAAGTCATCCAACCGGACGCACTAGCCGAC
>JBAUHR010000257.1:0-1748 GCA_049680385.1 Rubripirellula sp.
AGCATCGAGAATGATGGCTGGCGAAGTAGGCGGTCACTGCAAGCTTGTCCCACTGACGGAAACCTTCGACGGCCATAAACCACTTCCAGAACATCAAATCGAATTGCTCGACCGAATGTCGTGTTAGAGCATGTTTCGATTTGATTTGCGCGTAGGCCCGGTTCCTAACGCCTGGATGTTTCGCATGGCCGGTCGGAACCGGCACTACCAACAACCATCAGATCAAACGTGATTTTCCGACGCATTTCGCTTTCGGCACGAAGGATGCATCAAGTGCGTGCGTTGTTAGTTGCACATCATTTTTTTGCGACACTCTAATGCCAAAAACCGCCGAGATTCCTGGCACGAAAGTCTTTTCCGCCAAAGACGTCACGAAGGTCTATCACATGGGCGAAGTCGACGTGCATGCACTGCGTGGTATCGACGTGGAAATGTTCGCGGGTGAGTTCGTTGTTATCTTGGGTGCCTCGGGCAGCGGAAAGTCAACTTTGCTGAATATTCTTGGTGGGCTTGATGTGCCCACCTCCGGTGAAGTTCTTTTTCGCGATCAATCACTGACAGATGCTGACGAAGATGATCTAACGGAGTACCGCCGCGAGCACGTCGGGTTTGTCTTTCAGTTTTACAATTTGATTGCCAGTTTGACCGCCAAGGAAAACGTGGCTCTCGTTGCCGAGATTGCGCGCGATCCGCTGGAACCAGCCGAAGCACTCCGAATGGTTGGGCTTTACGATCGCCGAGATCACTATCCGTCGCAACTTTCTGGGGGCGAACAACAACGTGTCGCGATCGCCAGAGCAATCGGCAAACGGCCCGACGTCTTGCTTTGTGATGAACCAACCGGGGCTCTCGATGTCAAAACGGGCGTGGTGGTGCTAGAGGCGATCGCAAAGATCAACCGTGAACTTGGGACGCTGACCGCCGTGATCACGCACAACGCTGCGATCGCGGAAATGGCTGATCGAGTGCTCCATCTTTCCGATGGTCGGGTTTCTGACGTGATTCAGAACACGAGTCGTAAAGAAGCAAAGGAGTTGGTCTGGTGAACCGACTGCTTCTCGCGGATCTAAGACGTATGTGGCGACAGGGGTTTGCAATCAGTGTTCTGCTCGCTTGTGGAATATCCCTGTTCGTCATGACCAACAGCAGTATGGAGTCACTGCAAAAAGCACGACGGCAGTACTACAATGATTACCGATTCGGCGACGTTTTTGCATCACTGGTTCGCGCCCCCAACGAACTTGCAACTCGCCTAGCCGAAATCGTAGGTGTCCAACGCGTACAGGCACGCATTGTTCGCAACGTGATGCTAGACATGCCCGAAATGACCGAACCAGCGTCATGCATGTTGGTCTCGATTGACACCAGCGATCCCTACCCGATGAACGCGATCCATCTCACTCGTGGACGGTTCCCCCAAGGCGAAGATCGTAGCGAAGTTATCGTCAGCGAACTTTTTGCAGAAGCTCACGAAATGCACCCCGGCGACGCTCTGGACTGCATCATGGGTGGTCGCAAACAACAACTACGCATCGTCGGCATCGGCCTGTCGCCCGAATACGTCTACGTAGTGCAGCCCGGATTGATGGTTACCGACAATCGGCGCTACGGCGTTGTTTGGATGCCGCATCGACAAATGGAAGCCGCGTTCAATATGGAAGGCGCCTTCTATAGTCTGTCGATCACGATGCATCCGCGCGCCAGTACTGCTGCGGTGATCGCCGACGTTGATCGATTGACGCGTTCCT
>JBAUHR010000258.1:0-2989 GCA_049680385.1 Rubripirellula sp.
TCGGCCGTCGCGAAAACGACAAATTGTGTGATTAAGCAAATGCTCAAGGCATAGCGAAAACTCTGTTGCATCAAATTCACACTGCGTTCCATTGGTGAAGCCACGCGGATTCTTAACATTGAAGGCATAACGGCCGCGTTGACCGAGCAACGCCTTTGTGGTTTCCATTTCAAAACGCCCGATGCGTTGCTTCGGTCCAACGCATGGTTCGTCGCTGCGGTCGTCAGCGGCAGAGGACATCATAGCCTACTCCCGTGATTAGGTCGCCCGTTACTCCGATTGATAGAAATCCATCCCCCTCTTCAAGTCGTTTTGGATTGTCTGGATCTTGGACGCGAATCACAAAGTCATAGATCGCAAGCTCGCCATGCACAGAAAACGTGTCTGCATACGATAATATGTCAGCATAATCTGACGCGGGTTTCCCTTTCAGTGCTTGATTGAGATCATTTTCGTTCAGGTAGGTTTTGTCGACAATGTCGTGAAGCAATGCAAGCTTGATAGCATGCTCCTCGGGCGAAAGTTCACGAGGCGTGAAGGACGCCTCAAGTGGGTCGCTGACGGGAGTACGATCGACGCATCCATTAAGCAGTGCTGCGCTACAGAAAAGAGCGGCGATGTTAAGCTTGTGGTTCAAAACGAGCGGTCGCAAGGATAGATCGCCTTGTGTGAAAGGACAGCCGCGTAGTTAGGTAGAGAAAACTCTGTCGACGAACGGCCGCCGTCACCGATGTCGCGGCATGTAAAATCACCATCAGGAAACGGCCGCCCCGCGACTTCGGTGCATCGCATGGTTCTGCCTCACTCTCCGGGTTCAGACCGCGCCCAAGGCTCGAATCTGAGAGCAGTAAATGGAGATGGAAACCCTCGGATTTGAATTCTATCCGAGAAGATAGCAACAAGTAAGTCAGTAAGGGAAAGGTCGAATCGAGTTAGCGGACGTGTGATCCCCAGGAGCCATTGAGGCGAATTGACGTCGATCGTCCAAAAGACTCGCCCATGCGAGGAAAAGTCATCGCCTCGTGAATAGCAGCCAATTTCAAACATGCCTCTGTACAAATCCGGAGACTGTTTTTCTTCTTGCTCGAAGATACGTCGGTTCCACTCGACCATCAGAGGGTAGCCGGGGCGAAATGCGCTATGCAGTTCGATAGCGAAGTCTCCGTCGATGAAGTAGCCCGACCCATATGTAGCGTTCAATTCGTACAACTCGCGTGGGAGTGGAAGTCCAATCTCATTCCTTACGGACTCCCACTCGTTGAGCGAGCCGATGTTGACAGCATTTGTAGGAGGGGACACTAGCTCCTTGAGTTGGTCAAGTGTATCGGGCACTCTCGATCCTAACTGGCAGAACGACCGGCGTCACCGAGCACGGCCCTTGTGGTTTCCATTTGTAAAAATCTTATGCCGTGCTTCGGTGCACGCCATGGTTCTCCGCTTCGGCGTCATCAGCATCAACATCGTGATGCCGGAAAATTCGCCCAAAGCAAGCGAACAAGACAGTCGAAACGAATGCGATTAAACCAATCGCTTTCGCGATCATACCAAAGTGAACCTCGTGATGTCCCATCCAAAAGTCATTGAGTGAGAGTACGATCACAAAATAGGCGATTAATGCAGACCCTAGTCCAATGCCAATCAGTTGGTTGCGTGCAACCCCAGTGAAGGCCCCAATAATCAAAGATGGAATCATGGGAAACAGGACGCATCCCAGTAAAATGCAGATCGTTGCGATAGGCGATTGAGAGTCGACGACCGGTTTGAACGTGCGATCGTACAGCATCTCAGAGAAGTAGAATCTCGCAGTGAATTCTGATCGAGGCGTGAATCGCGCACTGACGATCCGTAGGTCGTCATAGTTGCCGGTGACCTCGGCGGTGATCGCGCCGCGCAAATTCACCCACGGGACAATATGCGTAAGTTTGTCCCCGTGAACGACTCCCCCAGAAAGGCCGTAGATGCCGTCATGCCATCCGGGATCCACACCGATCAACTCGGATGCTTCGTCAAGTGTCATCCCTGGTTCCAGGAGCCGAGCGGTAGATCGATTGATGTTGCCGCGAGGAATCGTTAACACCCAGAACGTCAGTGCGACAACGGTGACCGCGACTAACAACGTCCGTAGTGAAAATCGATTCATGCCCAATTCAGTCGGATAAAACGAAATGCGATCTATGGAGGCACAGGAGGTGCATGCATAGATCGTGCGTTGAACTTTGTCGCTCACGGCTTTGGAATGACGCGTGAGGGGCGGGATCGCTTGATCCGCTTAGAACGATTCTATCACGAAGTCGCGACTGAAGTCCAGTTCGGGAAACGTGAGTTGGGTGGCCGGTTGACGCTTGGCAGTCCCTCTTGCACTTTCTATGCGAGTTTCCTGCAGCCAAGTCTCGTAATCCACGCCGTAGTCACGCTCCAGCGACTCCATTAGTTCTGCCTTCGACGCCTCGGCGTGCCACCACGGACAACGCTCGTCCAAGTGGTCCAGCACTTGCCACCAACTTGGCCGCGGTGTCTCACTGATCAGCGTCAGTGCATTACTTTGGCAAGCTTCGCAGCGAATCCTACACTCGTCCAACCGCTCGACTTCCGCCGTCGAGTCACCGGCAAACTGCTCCGCCCGTTCATCCTGTTCCCACTGCGCTGGGTCGAAAGAGATGGACTCCAGGATCTCGCGGCACTGCTGCAAGTACGCCGTCCGTCGCCGGCAACTCCAGCCTCCGAAATGACGCACCTTCGTCAACTGCTCCGGTTGAATGTGCAAGCACCAGCGGTGAATGAAATCCGTGATCGGCATCGTCACGGGAACCTGTTCACGCTCGCCACCCACACGCGTTCCCTCGCGTGCCAAAAACGTCACCTCGTTGCGATCGGCCGCCGTGATGCGGTGATCGCTGATCGCTGATCGGGCCGCCGGTCAAGTAGCGTGTCAAGTAACGGACCACTTGATCAGCCGAAGCGTCTGCGGTGGGCGGCGGTTGGATGTAGC
>JBAUHR010000259.1:0-15012 GCA_049680385.1 Rubripirellula sp.
GCAAAATTGGACTGTACAACCATGGCGGTTGGGGCGGCGAACCCAAGAACCTAGTCGCCGTTTGCCAGCGGCTGCACGAGCTGGGGCAAACTCACGTCGGCATCGTTTACAACTTCCATCACGGCCACGGGCACATCGACGATTGGAATGAGTCGCTCAATCAGATGCTGCTCTATTTGCTGTGTGTGAATTTGAACGGCATGAACCGACAGGCACAGCCAAAGATACTGGGCATTGGCAAAGGGCAGCACGAACTCGCGATGATTCGCGATCTGGTCGCGAGTGGTTACCACGGCCCGATCGGCATTCTGGATCATCGCCCCGAACTGGATACTCGCGAATCTCTCTTGGAGAATCGCGATGGACTGGCCAGGATTCGAAAACAGATCGCTGAACCGCCGGTCAACGATCCAAGCCAATCACCAGGACGTATCTTTCCGGGTGCCAGCGTCTATCGCCACCCGCCGATCACGGTCGAAGTTCGCGCGGCGATCCACAGCCGCGATCAATACAACTTGTTGGTGGCCAGCGATACGAAGGCGTCATCGGACCACTGGGAAATGTTCGCGATGAAGGGAACCGGCGAGCTGACGGCGTATCTGCCCGGCAGCGTTCCCGATCACGTTCGCAGCACGGCGATGGTCTGCGACGGCAAGCCACATTCACTCGCGATGCAGTACGAACCGACCCGCGTTCGATTGTTTGTCGACGGCCAACAGGTGGCGAATCAGACGATCGAGTCTCGCAATCGTGACGACGGTGTCGCGGGCGCTTTAGCGATCGGAAGACTGGTCGAGGGACCATTCCGTTGTGACGGACAGATCGACTGGGTCCGAATCTCGAAAGGGATTCGCGAACTGGCTGCGGATTCTGTGACGAGCGTCGATCGCGACGAGACAACCGTTGGATACTGGAACCTGACCGCGATCGGCGAAGCGAGTCTTCCATCATCGCCTCTTTCATCATCGCCGGAATCGATATCGCCGGAATCGATGAACAGTCGGTCGAACCCAGCCGAGATCATCTACGACGCAGCGATTGTCGAACGCTTATCCGCAAAGTCGCAGACCCATGGTGACGCAGAACGCGGAGCCAGAGTTTTCGCGGACTCAAAAACGGCATGCCTGTCGTGCCACCGCGTGGGAACACTGGGCGGCACGGTCGGCCCCGACTTGTCAGCGCTGGCAAAAGATCGCACGGTGAATCAGATCGTTGAATCGGTCCTGTGGCCCAAACGCGAAGTGAAGCCCGAGTACACAACGTGGCGAGTTCTAAGGTCGGACGGAGCGATCCTGTCGGGGTACAAAATCACCGACGACGAAGACGGCGTGACGCTGCGCGACACCAACACAAACGTCGAAACACGAATCGCAGCGGACGACATCGAACAAATGATCAAGGGCGATACCGTCATGCCAGACGGACTCGCCGGCGCGATGCGAGACGATCAACAGGTTGACTTGTTTCGGTTCTTAAGCGAGCTCGGACGCGGCGATCAACCGCTAAGCGAATCGCTGCAAACCGCCCTACGCGAAACGCAACAACAAACCGCTCACTCGCACGGCCCTGATGAGTTTACGGTCACGCGTGAACCACTGGAACCGAGTCGTTGGCCACATTCGACGGCGGACGTCAATCGCGCTCGGCAGTACGACTTTTATACGAAACAAGCCGAACATTATCGCGCGGCTTCGCATGTCCCGACGTTGATCGCACCGTACCCTGGATTGGATGGTGGCGAGCAAGGTCACTGGGGAAACCAGGACGAACAAACGTGGGCGGACGGTCGCTGGAACAAAGCCGAGCTTGGTTCGGTTCAGTCGGGTGTCTTTCGAGCCGACGGCATGACGGTCGCTCGCGGCGTTTGCGTGCAGCTTGGTGACGACAACGAGTTGGCGACTTGTTTCAACCCTGGCACTCTGTCGTATGACGCGGTTTGGTCAGGCGGCTTCGTCGAACTCAGTTCGGTGCGTCATGGCTTTGTCGACGGTTTGAAACCGCAAGGCAAACTCGTCAAACACGAAACGAGCCAAGCACCCGATCAGCCGTTTCACTACCACGGTTTTTATCGGCATGGAAAACGGATTGTGTTTTCCTACCGCATCGGCAACACCGAGTTCCTCGATTCGCCTTGGGTGGAGGATGGAAAGTTCGTTCGCGAAGTTGCGCCAGTCGAAACACATTCGCTGCGAGCGGCGATGAATGGCGGGACGCCGCAGTGGCCCGAAGTTTTCGAAACCAACGTGGTGCTGGGAACTGAAACTCCGTACGCGATTGATACGGTCGAGTTGCCAACGGACAATCCGTGGCAGATACCCATGTTCTGTGGCGGCCACGATTTCCTGGCGGATGGCAGCGCGCTCCTCTGCACGATGCAAGGCGACGTTTGGCGAGTGTCGGACATCTCGCTCGGATCAAATTCGGCTGGCAAAGCACGCTGGCGTCGCTTCGCATCTGGTTTGCACCAGCCACTCGGCTTGGTCGTTTCGAATGGGCAGGTTTTCGTTCAGTGCCGTGACCAACTTACGCGTCTCGAAGATCGAAACGGCGATGGCGAAGCGGACTTCTACGAGTGCTACAGCAACGCCTTTGTCACCTCACCGGCGGGACACGATTTCATCTGCGGCTTGCAACGCGACGCCGCAGGAAACTTTTACACAGCATCAGGCAACCAGGGCCTGCTACGGATCAGTAGCGACGGAAAAACTGCGGAAACCATCGCGACTGGATTCCGCAATCCTGACGGTGTGGGGATTCTGCCGGACGACAACGTGACCGTTCCGGTATCCGAGGGACAATGGACGCCTGCCTCGGCGATCAACATGGTTCTAAGCTCGAGTCAGTCACCATCGCACTTCGGATATCGCGGGCCAATCGATGGCCAGCCACCCGAGTTGCCGATGGTTTATCTGCCACGCGGAATTGACAACAGCGCTGGCGGACAAGCCTGCGTCTCAGGCGACTCCTTTGGTCCAATTGGGGGTCAATTGCTTCACTTTTCGTTTGGAACCGGATCCTGGTTTGTCGTGTTGCGAGACGAAGTGGATGGTCAAGTGCAAGGAGCAGTTGTTCCAATGACGGGCGATTTCCGTTCGGGTGCTCATCGCGGTCGGTTCAATCCGGTTGATGGCCAGTTGTATGTTTGCGGAATGAACGGTTGGGGATCGTACACGCCGGATGACGGCTGTTTCCAACGAGTCCGCTACACGGGCGATCCGGTTCAAGTGCCGACGGACTTTCACGTCCACCGCAACGGGGTTCGAGTCACGTTTTCATCGCCGATTGATCCCGCGATTGCAGAAGATACGAAGCAACACTTCGCCCAGTGCTGGAACTACCACTACAGCAACGCCTATGGTTCGCCGGAACTGTCGACGACGCATCCAGGATTGCCCGGTCACGATCATTTGCCGATCACGTCGGCAACCGTGCTGTCCGATGGCCGATCGATGTTTCTTGAGATTCCGGAACTGCAACCAGTCAATCAGTTGCACCTTCGTTTGCACGTCAACAAAGTCGATGCGTTGACGTGCTCGCCAACAGGCACGGGTCACGACGTATTCGCCACCGTTCACAAGATGGATCAACCGTTCGTCAACTTTCCCGGATATGTAGCGTGCGAGAAAACGATCGCGGTTCATCCGTTGTTGTCAGACCTTGCGGCTGATGATGTAAAGACCGTCAATCCTTGGCAACCGGCGATGGCATCGGCACGACAGATTAACATCGCGACGGGCCAAAACTTGACGTTCGCGACAAAACAATTCACCGTCAAAACGAACGAGCCGATCTCGCTGACGTTGTCCAACCCAGACGTTGTTCCTCACAACTGGGTGCTGGTGCGATCGGGAACGCTAAAGCAAGTTGGTGAGTTGGGAAATCGGATGATCGCCGATCCCAGCGCTGTGTCGCGTCACTACATTCCCGAAACCGACGCTGTACTCGTTCACACCGATATCGTCGATCCAGGCGATGAACAAACCGTCAACTTCATCGCTCCGGCAGCAACCGGGACCTACCCGTTTCTATGCACGTTCCCAGGCCACTGGATGGTCATGAACGGAACCATAATCGTCGAGTAAGGATCGAGCGAAAGAAAGACTTTACGCAACGACTACTTCTTACTTCGCCGCTGGCTGATCAGTGCGTGTAAAACGTCGCTGCGGCGAACCACGCCCAGCAACTCGCTCGGCTCATTCCGTGTGACGACCGGAATGCAATCGTCCGTTTCCGCTTGGAACAACTCGAACGCACGTGTCGCTGGTTCATCCGGATGCAGAATCACGTCGCTTACACTGATCAAGTCTTCGGCGCGAACCAGCGTCGAGGCGCTCAAGTCGAACATCACGTCACTAAGCAACGGATAGCGGATCACTCCCACGACCGAAAACTTGTCGTCGACGACGGGATACGTGTTGTCATGGCTATGTTCGATGTGGTCAACGACTTCATCAAAATTAGCCGATTGGTGAATCCCGCTCGTCTTACGAATCAAGTCGCTGACTTTGACGCGACTGTTTTTCGGCGGCGCGATTTCTCGGCCATCCATGCTCGAACGAAACCGATCGACCACGCTGCGGAACTGTTCCATCGGCGTGCGAGTGGTGTGATTGATGGCCTGAGCCAAGGGGACTTCGCCGGTTTCCAGCAGCGACTTGCGAATCAGCAGCGGCCCGATGATTTCGAACAGCACAACGGACCCCAAGATGATGTCTTGAACCGGTTTGCCAAGTTCCGGGTTGCGCTGGACGGCGATGGCCGACAGCGCGATCGCCGCGCCGGCTTGTGCCATCAGACAAGCGCCCAGCCAATGGCGAACTTCCATCGGTTGTTTCGTCGCACGCGCGGCAACGTAAACACCAACCCATTTGCCGGCGATACGAAACACGACATAAACGGCGCCCAAAACGCCTGCCGCTAAAAACTGGCCGATGTCTAACCCGGTACCGTGAACGGCAAAAAACAACACGGCCAACAAACCAGACAAGTGATCCAGTTCATCGGCGATCTTGGATTTGTAGTCCGACGTGTTGGCGACCGTGACTCCCATCACAAAGAACGTCAACAAGTACGGAATGTGCAGCGATTCGGTCAGCCCCAACAAGAACGTGGTCGTCGCGACCAACAACACCAACCAACGTTTTGAATTCAGCAGCCCGCATCCGTAGCTGACCAACAAACCGCCCGCGACGCCCAGCATACAAGACCCAACGATGTCGCTGACGACGCTGAACAGTTGCTCGCCCAACGGCGTTTCCATCTTGCCTTGGATCAACTGGATGGCCAGAAAGCCAAACTCGAACATCAAGATACAAGCGAAGTTATTCATCGCGACCAGAAAGCCGGTACTCTCGGTCACCGGACCTTCGGACCTGAATTCTTTCAAAACCAGAATCGTCGTTGCCGGCGCCGTCGCCACTGCCAGACAGCCCAACAACAACGCCATGCTGGGCGAGGCTCCGAACATCAACAGCCCGACCGTCACCAGCGACGCGGTCGCAAATATCTCGGCCGCCGATAAAACCAGACAGCGCTTCGCCACTCGCCGGAACTTGGTGAACGTGAATTCCGCCCCCAAGTTGAACAGCACGATCGCCATTGCCAACATCAATAGCGGTTCAAGCATTTCCAGATGCTCGCCCGGAACCCAGTCCAACAGACTTGGCCCCACCAACAAGCCAACCAGCAAGTATGCCGTCACCTTGGGCAGATACAGCAGATCCGCAAACACGCCCGCGGCCAGGCAAACGCCCAGCAACAAGCCAAGCGTGCCGGAGATGTGAAGATGAAAATCAGTCATTGAATTTTTATCGGTCGGGCGGCGATGTTGGACGCTCTGCGTGCGTTGGTTATATCGAATCGAAGGCAGCGTCGGGTGATGGACGCTTACCAGGGGGGCTCGATCGAGGTGGTCAAGGCGTGCGAGTGCGACTATTGACGCCGCAATCTGCACCGCAGTCGCACTGGGATGACTTTTTCTTCGCTAAGAATCGTCCGAAAATTACCTACCAAATCGAAAGATAGCCGCAGAACGCAACTCCAAGACCGTTAAAACGAGATCCAAATAAACCGAGATCCAAATTGTCTGCTTCAAATGTCACTTTGCTTACCGTTCCAGAAAATTCGAGCGATCGCCGGCGAGCTAGCTCTCGAAGAAAATCGGTGAACGAAAATCGGTCAACGAAATCGGTCAACGCCGCTAAGCAGTTTCGTCTCGTGAATTGAGGCGTTGCACGGTAGAACATCCGCAACGGCGATGGGAGTGAGCAGTCCGAGTTTCTAAGCAAGTCGGTTTGCGAATTTCAATTTGGCGGCGTCGAGCGCAAGTCCGCCGGTTTCGCGGCAACGGACGGCTTGCGCCATTGCGTCAACAAGGTAACTTATTTGCGGACGATTCCTACGCTGTCCGTTTTCTGTCTCTCTCGACGACGCATCCATGCAAAAAATGAAATTTCGCGGTTACCAGTTGTTCTTTCACAATCGCGATGCGGCGGAGTCGATGGTGCGACAAATCGATGACTTCCCGTCCTTCTTTACGCCGCACGGCGACCGGCCACTGATCATCGACTGCGGTGCCAACATTGGCGTTTCGGCACTCGAGTGGAAGGCTCGCTGGCCGACGGCGGAAGTCATTTGTTTCGAACCCGATCCGTTCACGTTCAAGGTGCTGCAAAAGAACTTTGATTTCAACGACTTGCCCGGCGTCCGGTGCATCAACGCAGCCGTCGTCGACCAGGATGGACCGATCGATTTTTATGGCGACATCCATACGACTGGCGATGCACGCGGAAACTCGGTCGATCCGGCTTGGGCCAAACGCGAGGGAACAACGCAGACGAGCGTGCGCGGCGTACGGCTGTCGTCGTACATCAAGGACCGAGACGTCAGCTTCTTGAAAGTCGACATCGAAGGCGCCGAGCAACGGGTGCTCGAGGAGATCGCCGATTGCTTGCCGCGGATCGAAGCGATCTATGTTGAAGTCCACGAGACCGATGACAGTATCGATCGAAACTCGGTCGCCGGAATCACGCGATTGTTGGCCGACGCCGGTTTCACGATCGAACAAGAACCACGGTTGGGCGAGCACGCTTTGCCAGCACACCTGCGCGATTGGCAGGCATCTGTCGGTGCGGTGCAAACTCAGTTGTTGTGTTGGCGATGAACAAACCGGATGCAACGAATGTAACGAAGACGTAATACGTGGCGATCGAAACAGAAGCGATTGTCGACACGATTGCGTGGTTTGAGTTGTAGGGTTCAGACGGTATCTGTCACCGTCTCAACGAAGGCTCAAGAATGTTCCGTTTGCTAGTCATTGTCGCCGCCGTTGTTTGGGCAACCGGCCACTCGACCGCCGAAGCTCAGCGACACCATCACCATGGTCAAAGCCATCGCGGCTACAGCCAAAATCACCGCGCCCAAAACTACCGCGGCTACCCATCGCAACGATACTCATCGTCTGGATTCGGGATCTCCATTGGCGTCGGCAACGGCTTTGCTGGCCCTGGTTTTGCGGGACCAAGTTACGGCTACGGTTTTGGATCCGGATACCCCGGTTTCGGATACCCCGATTCCTATCGCTTTGATGGCTACGGTTACGATCCGTATCGAAATGGCAGCTTCAACCCACCCGACTTATTGAACGATCCGTATTTTCAGTGGCAACACAAATACGACAGTGCTTTCCCCGGTCGCCGCCAAAGCCAATACCCACCTTTGCAACTGCGCAGCTTCCCGTAGGCCGTGACTTGGCTACACGACTTGGCTACATGACTTGCTTGTGGCACGCTGGCAGACGATGATCATGGTCCAACGATCATCGTCCCGCCCTTCCCGCCGACCAAACATCTCGCCATGAAGCCAGCCTGCCTGCTTGCCGTTTTTCTTGCCTTCGTCACTCTCTCGTCCAACTCGTCGCATGGGTTCGCCGCTGAACCGAGCGCTCAATCAAGCGCGGAACCGGCTGGCAAACTGACCGAAGGCGTCTTCGACAACAGCACCGTGTTTCCGGGAACGACACGCGACTACGCCGTCTATGTCCCCAAACAATACGACGCCGATCAGCCCGCTTCGCTGATGGTGTTCATGGACGGCAAGAACTACTGGAAACCGGACGGCGCCTTTCGCGCGCCACAGGTCTTTGACGAACTGATCGCGGCAGGCGACATGCCAACGACGATTGCCGTTTTCGTGAATCCGGGCACCATCAAGAAGACTCGCAAGGGTGCCGCCGATCGCAGCAATCGATCGTTCGAATACGATTCGATGGGCGATCGCTATTCGAAATTTCTGATCGACGAGTTTCTGCCGGTCGCGTTGGATTCGTTGAACGTTTCCAGCGACCCAGCCGACCGCGCCGTCGTTGGAATCTCGTCCGGCGGCATCTGTGCGTTCACCACCGCGTGGGAACGACCGGACCAATTTGGCAAAGTGATCTCGCACATCGGCAGCTTCACCAACATCCGTGGCGGCTGGGCATACCCCGGTTTGATTCGCAAAACCAAGGACAATCCCAAGCCAATCAAGGTGTACTTGCAAGAGGGCAAAGACGACCTGAACAATCTGTTCGGCAACTGGCCGCTGGGCAACCAGGACATGGCCGCCGCACTCGCCTTTGCCGGCTACCATCACAAGTTGGTGTTCACCGACGGTGGACACAGCGGCCAATTCGCCGGCCAAGAATTCTCCGGTGCACTTCGTTGGTTGTGGGACGAGGACTCGGTTTCCGACGTCGCCGTCAACAAAGAAACCAAGCCCGAGTGGCAACCGCATCCCGACGCTGTACCGCGTGACGACGTTCCGAAGGGAACGCTGACCAAGATGAAACCGTTTGAATCGAACATCTTCGCCAATACGATTCGCAACTGGTCCGTTTACGTTCCGGCACAATACGATGCTGCCACACCGGCCGCCCTGATGGTGTTCCAAGACGGGACTCGATTTGCCGACGTAAAGCAAAAATGGCGTGTGCCAACCGTTTTCGACAACTTGATCGCGGCCGGCGACATGCCACCGACGATTGCAGTCTTCATTGATCCGGGCAACGCAAAATCGAAACCCGGCAACAAGAAGCCATCCAACCGAAGTCTGGAATACGACGGCTTGGGCGACCGGTACTCGCGGTTGCTGCTTGAAGAAATCCTGCCGATCGTCGAAGCCAAATACAACATCGCCAAAGATCCGTCGATGCGAGCGATCGGTGGATCCAGCAGCGGCGGAATCTGTGCGTTCACGGCGGCTTGGGAACGCCCGGACCAGTTCGGAAAGGTCTACAGCAGTGTCGGCAGCTTCACGAACCTACGTGGCGGCAACGTCTATCCGTCGCTGGTTCGCAAAACCGAACAGAAACCAATCCGCGTCTACATGGCCGACACCAGCGGCGACGTCGACAACGCGTTTGGCAGTTGGCCGTGGGCAAACCAGTTGATGGCTTCGGCGCTGGGCTACATGGGTTACGACGTGCGATTTGATTGGGCCGAAGGATACAAGCACGGCCCCGACTTTGGCGGCCTGAAGTTCCCCGAAGCGATGAAGTGGTTGTGGCGAAACGAAATTCACACGCCCACCCTGGACACTCGCGGCGATCTACGTGGTGACCTGACAATTTTGAAATTACTGATTCCAGATGAATCCTGGGAAGTCGTTGCCGATGGACTCGGGTTTGCCGACGCCCCCTGCACCGACGCGGCCGGAAACTTCATCTTCTGTGACATGAAGGCACCTGCGATCTATCGCATCGACGTTGCCACGGGCGACCAAACAGTGATCGCCAAGGAAGCGGTCAGTGGGCTGGAGTTCGGTCCAGATGGGCTGCTGTACGGATGCCAGGGCGCGAACAAACGAGTGGTGTCGATCGATCCGAAATCGGGCGAGGTCAAAGAACTAGCCAGCGGGCTGGCACCGAACGACCTTGCCGTGACCAGTGATGGTTTTGTCTTGATCACTGAAACCAAGTCGAAACAGGTCACTCGCATTGACACCAAGACCGGCGAAGTCACTGTGGTCGACACGGGCATCACTCGGCCCAACGGCATCGCACTGACCAATGATGGCGGAACATTGGCGGTTTCGGATTCCGGTGGCCAGCACACTTGGACGTTCCGAGTCGGCGCGGGCGGAACGCTGGATGCGAAAATGCCAACGATGGAGATGCGTTTGCCGATCGATTCCAAGGGTGAGTTCAAGTTCAACGAACCGCCGCCCTACGTGAAGGCTTCGCGCGGCGACGGGATGGCAGTCGACAAGGCGGGACGTTTCTATGTGACCAGCGACGTCGGCGTGCAAATTTTTGATCCTACTGGACGCCAATGCGGCGTGCTGTCCAAACCGATTGCAACGAACCCGCTGACAAGCTGCGTGCTGGCCGGCCCGAATCACGAGTATCTGTACGTGACCAACGGAAACACGGTCTTTCGCCGAAAACTAACGATCCAGGATTAGCGGCAACCCTGCGTGGCAGTTCGTCTGCTTACTGCACAATCACGCAGGCAGTGACACGGTGCCACAGGGTTGTGAATAACGTGGAATTGCGATTTCAGTGACGCTATGATCTGAAAGTGTAGGGATTCATGTCCATGGTTCCGCGTGCGCCTGCACGCGTGCATCGGATTAACTCGATCAGAAAAGCAGTCATGTTGAAAACGAATACTCGAGTGCGTCGTCGTCAGTTCTTGAAGACATCTGCTGCCACTGGAAGTGCGGCGTTGCTGGCGCCGACCATTATTCCTAGTTCGGCGCTCGGGCTCGATGGTGCGACCGCGCCGAGTGAGCGGATTGTGGTCGGGGGCATTGGTATTGGCCGGCGCGGGACCTACGACCTGGGTTGTTTCTTGGAGCAAAAGGACGTTCAGTTTGCTGCGATCTGTGACGTGAAAGAAAAGCAGCGTACCGCAGTGAAGAAGATGGCCGACGAGAAGTACGGCAACCAGAACTGCGCGACTTATATCGACTTTCGTGAACTGCTTGATCGCAGCGACATCGATGCGGTTTTGATCGCCACCGGGCCGAACTGGCATGCCACCGCTGCGATGAACGCGGCCCGTGCGGGCAAGGACATGTACTGCGAGAAACCGGTCACCAAGAACATCGCCCAGAGTTTGATTCTGGCCGAAACGATGCGTCGGACGGGTCGTGTGTTTCAAGCCGGAACCCAGCGACGCAACTTGCCGCACTACGCGTTTGCCTGCGAACTCGCACGGTCGGGAAAGCTTGGCAAGCTGAAAAAAGTCTACGCTCACCCGGCCGGTATGCAGGCATTGATGAGTGGATGGCTGGTTCCTGAGGCCGAGCCGGACAAAGAAGTCGTCGACTGGAACATGTACTTGGGCCCGGCGGCTTGGCGGCCTTACAACGCGAAATTGCTGGACGGATTCAATTTTGAAAAAGGTGGCGGCTTTGTCGGTGCGTTCAACGGCGGAGGCGTCTTGGAGTGGGGCTCGCACTGTGTCGACTTGTGCCAGTGGGCGGTCGGCGATTGTCCGCCGCCGGTTCAGTACGATGCACCGAAAGATGGCGAGTTGGTGGCTCGATACGAGAATGGAACCGAGCTGATCTTCCGCGAAAAGGGCTGGATTCCGCTTGGTTCGTGCCCGGTGCGTTTTGAAGGCGAGACCGGTTGGGTCGAGGCTGGCGATAGCGGGAAGATGGTGCTGAGTTCGCCGGAGTTGCTTGCTGGCCGCGAGGTCGCCGAAATCGGTGGCTATCCGGCAACTTATCACGTTCGCGACTTCCTGGACTGCGTAAAAACTCGCAGCCAACCCAAGGGCAACGCCGACGCGGCTTGTAACGCTCACATCGCCTGTCATGCGGCAAACATTGCGTTGCAGTTGGGACGCCAAGTGAATTACGACAACGCGACGAACAAATTCATTGACGACGAGCCAGCGAATCGATTGCGATCGGAGGCACTGCGAGAACCATGGCGAGTGTAGGGGCACCAAAATGTCTTGCTACGGTTTTATCTGCTGTTTTTCTATCGCTCTGATTTGTCTGGAACTAACTCATGAATACCCTTCGATTTTTCTCTCTGTCGCTCGCGCTGGTTATGGCGACCGCATTTGGTGTGGATAAGCGTGCGTTCTCGGATGACACGCCGGCGTCCGCAAGTGTGAAAGAACAGGTGTTGCTGGACGTCCTTCGTTCGGAAGCACCGAAGGCCGAAAAGGCCATCACTTGCAAGAATTTGGCGATCTACGGCAGCAGCGAATCCGTTGCCGAGCTTGCGAAGTTGTTGACGGATCCACAGTTGGCTTCTTGGGCTCGGATCGCGTTGGAAGTGATTCCGGGGCCGGCGGCCGATCAAGCGTTGCTTGCCGCGACGGATGAACTGGATGGCTTGTTGCTAGTCGGCACGATCAATTCGATCGGCGTTCGGCGTGATGCCAACGCGGTCGAAAAGTTGACGGCTAGGTTGCAGGACTCTGATGCAGAAGTCGCATCGGCAGCCGCCGTTGCGCTGGGACTCATCGGAGACTCGGCATCCAGCAAGTCGCTTCGGCAAGCCCTGGCTGCGGCTCCGGCGGACGTTCGATCGGCGATTGCCGAAGGCTGTGTGTTGTGTGCCGAGCGATCTCTTGCCGATGGCAACGCTGACGATGCGATCGCGATCTACGACGAAGTTCGAAAAGCAGACGTCCCCAGTCAACGTGTGTTGGAAGCAACTCGCGGAGCGATATTGGCTCGAGGCCAGGACGGTATTCCGTTGTTGATCGAGCAATTCCGTTCACCCGAAAAATCGATGTTTCAGTTGGCTCTCGGTACGGCGAGAGAGTTCCCAGGGGATCGCATTGATCAGGCTTTGGCCGAGGAAATGGTTAAATCGGACCCCAGCCGAGCGGCATTGATCGTTCATGCGATGGCTGATCGTCCAGATACCGTTGTTTTGACGGCGATCACAAAGGCGGCCCAACAAGGTGACAAGCACGTGCGGGTTGCGGCCATCGATGCACTCAAACGAGTCGGCGACGAATCCTGTATGCCAGCGTTGTTGGAGATCGCAGTCGACTCCGATGCGGATCTTGCCCAGGCGGCTCGAGAAACACTGGCGTCGCTGCCGGGCGAGAAAGTTGACTCGCAACTTGTTTCGCAATTGGTCGACGCGCCACGCGACAGTTCCGCGTTGCTAATCGAGCTAGTTGGCAAGCGACGTATCGATGCGGTTCCTGAGCTGTTGAAGTTTGCGGACGATTCAGATTCAGACGTGCGGCACGCGGCGCTAGTCGCGCTGGGTGAAACGGTGTCGTTGAAGCGACTGTCCGTGCTGGTAGATCGTATGATCAAGCCAAAGTATTCCGAAGATGCAGCGGTTGCCCAACTGGCTTTAAAATCGGCCAGTGTGCGGATGCCGGATCGCGAAGCGTGTGCGGCTGAACTTGCGTTGGCGGTTGAGCAATCGTCGGCAGCGGCTAAGGCGAGCTTGCTAGAAATTTTGAGCGAAGTTGGTGGATCGACGGCGCTGCAAACTCTTGCATCAGCGGCAGAGAGCGACGATCCGCAGTTGCAGGACACGGCTAGCCGGTTGCTCGGCAAGTGGAGCGGCATTGATGCGGCGCCGGTATTGTTAGATCTGGCGTCGAACGCACCGTCAGAAAAGTATCAAGTTCGCGCACTTCGTGGTTACATCAGCCTGGCAAGAAGATTTGCGATGCCCGAGCCTCAGCGTGTCGAGATGTGCCGAAAGGCGATGGACGTAACGGAAAGGTTGCCGGAACAGGAATTAGCGTTGGACGTTCTTCAGCTTCATCCAAGTCGACCGGGACTAGAATTAGCAATGGAATCACTGCGGCAAAATGCCCTCAACGAAAAAGCGACGCATGCTGCGATCGTCATAGCCCAGGCTCTTGTCCGCAAGAAAGATGGATTAGCGAACGGCAGGTTAGAAATCGTGAAGGCAACTTATGGCGCTGGCGCGCAGCAAAAGGACGTGACGAGTGTGCTGGAAAAACAAGCTGGCGATTTGCCGATGATCTGCTTGGCATCGGGAAACTACAACACCAGTTTTGGTGGTGATCCGGCACCAGGAAGCGTGAAACAACTGAACGTCAAATATCGAATCGACGGAGTGCCCGGCGAGGCGACGTTCACCGAGAACGCTCTGATCATTTTTCCGTTGCCCAAACGCTAGACGCTGGCCTGATCGGACTCGGCCCAATCCAACTTGGGCTGCAAGGCATTAACGACGGCAATCCTGTCGCTAGAGCCGGATTGCGTGCGGTTGCTCGGCCTACGTCGACTGGCAAAGAAACCGTGAAAACCCGATAACTAAGGTGTCACGAAGGCGCGAGCGATTGCAGCATCGCGGATATTTTACTTCCACCATTTCAGGAACAACGACCATGTCGGTTAAGCGTGTTGGGATCCTAACGGCCGGGGGACTCGCCCCTTGTCTTTCGTCAGCTATCGGTGCGTTGATCGAGTCCTACACGACGCTGGCTCCGGAGGTCGAAATTGTTTGCTACCGTTCCGGTTACAAGGGTCTGCTTTTAGGTGACAGCTTTGTTGTCTCGCAGTCGTTCCGTGACAACGCCAGCGTGCTGCACAAGCATGGCGGCAGCCCGATCGGCAACAGCCGCGTTAAACTGACCAACGTTGCCGATTGCGTGCAACGTGGGCTGGTTCAGGAAGGACAAGATCCGCTGCAGGTTGCAGCCGAGCGATTGCAATCGGACAAGGTCGATGTCTTGCATACGATCGGTGGCGACGACACCAACACAACCGCAGCCGACTTGGCGGCGTACTTGGCTGAGCACAATTACGACCTTGCTGTGGTCGGTTTGCCCAAGACGATCGACAACGACGTCATTCCGATCAAGCAAAGTTTGGGTGCTTGGACGGCGGCCGAAGAGGGCGCGAAGTTCTTTGAGAATGTCGTTGGCGAGCACAGTGCCAATCCGAAAATGCTGATCGTTCACGAAGTCATGGGGCGCAACTGCGGATGGCTGACCGCTGCGACGGCGGCAAAGTATCGCGAGCGACTTGATAGCCTGGATTTCTTGCCCGAAGCAGGACTCAGTC
>JBAUHR010000260.1:0-7061 GCA_049680385.1 Rubripirellula sp.
CACCCAATGATGCGTGCTGAGATGAATCGCGATGACTGGACCGAGATCCAAATTGATCGCGTGGTCGGGGCGACTCATCATTTCGGTGGAGCCGGTGTCGGGAACGTTGCATCGCAAAGTCACGCTGGACAAGTATCCAACCCGGCGGCCGCAGCGATCCAAGGCTTGGAAAAAATGCGGTTGATTAGCGGACTTGGTGTGCCGCAGTGGATCCTTCCGCCTCAAGTGCGACCTGATTTTGGATTTTTACGCCAGATGGGCTTCGCCGGTGACGATGCAGAAGTCTTGAAGCGGGCACGCGACGAGTCGCCCACGTTGCTTTCGGCGGCGATGAGTTCATCGGCGATGTGGACGGCAAATGCGGCGACCGTCACGGTCGCGACGGACTCGCAATCGGGAATTTTTGAAACGGCAATCAGCGTGGCGAATCTGAATTCAAGTTTGCACCGCGCGATCGAACCAAACGAAACACGTGACGATTTGCGAGCTGTCTTCGGCGACACGGTTCGCGTGCATCCGCCGCTGGTCGGGGGTGTGGCGATGCGGGATGAAGGCGCCGCCAACCATATGAGGTTGATGGGCAGCAGAATTCAGGATTCGTTTGATGTGTTCGTTTACGGTGACCAACCGCCGACACCGCAAAAGTACTTTGCACGCCAAACACTGGCATCCTTCGAAGCGATTGCCCGGCGTCATGACTTAGCGGCGGACGCGGTCTGCTATCTGAAACAGCATCCTGACGCGATCGATGCGGGTGCCTTTCACAACGACGTCGTCGCGATGAGTCATCACGATCTGATGATCCATCATGAACTGGCGTTTGCGGATAATGCGGCGAGCATGACGAAACTTGAAGCGGAGTTTCACCGCCAGACGGGCCAAACGCTGACTCGAATCGAAGTGTCTGCGGCCGAGCTTTCGATCGGCGACGCGATTGCGACGTACTTGTTCAACAGCCAGATTGTTTCGCTGCCCGATCGCAACGTCCCACCCACCATCATTTGTCCAATCCAAGTCGAGCGTCACGCGGCGGCAAGAAAACGGGTGATGGGCTGGCAACAGGACGGTTTGTTTTCGCAAGTTGTCTTCGTTGACCTGGGGCAAAGCATGTCGGGTGGCGGCGGGCCCGCGTGTTTGCGATTGCGAGTTCCAATGTCGCTGCAACAGATCGAAAATTTGAATCCGAGGAGTCGCTGGACAGACAGACTTCACGGTGCCATCACGCAAATCATTCGCGACGGCTACCCCACATCGGTCACCCTTGATGATCTGGCATCGATCGAGTTCGTTCGGCATGCAGGTCGCGTTCGCGATCAAATTGCAATTCAGTTGGGCCGCGAAATCTTGTCATAAAATTCGGGGCGGCGGTCGTTCATTCGGTGGATGACATGCTTTCCGACGGTACGTTCGATCCGCTTGTTACGAGCGTCCGCCGGATCGATGTCGGCCAACAGCATCGTTTCTTCATCATCGGGGCTTGCGACCAAGACCACGCCATCGGGCCCACAAATCGAGCTGCGGCCACAAAACTCGAAACCACGCTCGGTACCCACTCGATTGGCCGCGACAAAGAAAAGGTGGTTTTCCATGCTTCGCGCCGGAGGTACAATTTCAGCGGTTCGAGTTGCTGCGACGGGCCAGTTGGTGCCAAGTGCGATCACGTCGGCGCCCTCCATGCCCAGGATTCGCATCGGTTCGGGGAACGAGCAGTCGTAGCAGATCGCCAAACCGACGTTCAAGTCGCCGGCGCTGAGCACGCGATAGGGAATGTCGCCGCGGTCGACAAACTGGTCCACGCCGAGCTGCGGCAAGTGAATTTTGCGATAAACGCCGATCACGCCGCCGGGAACTTCGTTACCGGCACGATCTGGCCCGCCACAGCCAATCAGTGCCGATGCATTGAACAGTCGGTCGCCGTGGACTTCAAGAAATCCGATTGTCACGCTCAACTGGTTAGCGGCGGCCGCTGCGGCAATCGTCGAGAATACAGGATCGTCGACCGATACAGCTTGTTCGAGTGCTTCTTCGCGGCTTTCATAGCTGTATCCACACAGCATGCACTCGGGAAAAACCACGAGATCTGCCTGAGCACGCCCCGCCAATTCGATCCATTTGAGGACACGCTGGAGATTGGCTTGCCGATTGGCAAATACGACATCGGTCTGGACGCAGGCGATCTTCATCGTAAAAACAGACTTTTAGTTTAAGGCACGAGAGGTCAGCAAAACATTATGAACGATTCCAACTTTGACTACGACCTGTTTGTTATCGGCACCGGCCCCGGTGGTGAAGGGGCCGCGATGCAATGTGCCAAAAACGGCATGAAAGTCGGTGTGGCTGAAAAGTATCGCCAAATCGGCGGCGGGTGTACCCACTGGGGGACGATCCCCAGCAAGGCGCTGCGATATGCGATTACCTCGACGATGGCGGCGCTGAAGAATCCGGCGATGCGTGAAATGGGGGTCACGGCGACGCCGACTCTAGAGCAGTTGCGACGTGGTACCGAGGCGATCATCGGCCAACAAGTCACAATGCGGCAGTCGTTTTACGATCGTAACAACGTTCCCGTTCACCGTGGTCAAGCTCGCTTTATCGACGAACACTCGGTTTCGATCGACGGTCACGAGCCGATTCGCGCAAAGCAGTTTGTGATCGCAACGGGATCACGACCGTTTCGTCCATCGAATGTCGATTTCAAGCATCCGCGGATTTTTGAAAGCGACACGGTCCTGGGCATGAAAGAGAAGCCGACATCGATGTGCATCTATGGCGCCGGAGTCATCGGTGTTGAATATGCATCGATGTTTCGAAACTTGGGGATCAAGGTCAACCTAATCAATACTCGCAGCAAATTGTTGGAGTTCCTGGATGACGAGATCATCGATGCGATTTCTTATCACTTGCGAGATCAGGGCGTTGTCATTCGTCATAACGAATCGATGGAGTCGATTGAAGGTGATTCGGATGGAGTCGTCTTGCAACTGAAAAGCGGCAAGCGAGTGAAGTCGGATGTGCTGCTATGGGCAAACGGCCGCAGCGGAAATACCGACGACCTGGGACTTGAAAATCTTGAAGTCGTCGCCAACAACCGAGGTCAAATCCAGGTCGACCAGCATTTTCAAACCGTCGTTCCTCACATCTACGCAGTCGGCGATGTGATCGGTGTTCCATCGCTGGCAAGTGCGGCCTACACCCAGGGACGTGCCGCGGGCATGCACATCTTGGGGCAGGCCGACGGCAATCTGCGACTGCATGATATCCCGACCGGAATCTACACCAGCCCGGAAATCAGCAGCGTTGGGAAGACCGAACGTGAGTTAACCGAAGCGTGCATTCCGTACGAAGTCGGCCAGGCTCAATTCAAGAGCCTCGCTCGGGCTCAGATCACCGGACGCACAACCGGGATGCTGAAACTGCTGTTCCATCGTGACACGTTGGAAATTCTTGGCGTGCATTGCTTTGGCGCCAACGCGTCCGAGATTGTTCATATCGGCCAGGCGATCATGAGCCAACCGGGCAACCAGAATACGTTGACCTACTTTGTCGAAACGACCTTCAACTATCCGACGATGGCCGAAGCCTATCGAGTGGCGGCGCTGAACGGACTAAACCGGTTGTTTTAACGGTTTAATCTAGCGGTCGCCTACCAACGCATCAGCGCCGTGCCCCAGGCCAGGCCGGCGCCGAAACCACACAGCAATACCAGGTCGCCGCGTTTCATCTTTCCACCGCGAACGGCTTCGTCGATCGCCAGCGGAATGCTGGCTCCCGACGTGTTTCCGTATCGGTCAAGATTGACGAAGACTTTGTCAGCCGAGACGTTCAAGTCTGAAACGGCCGAGTCGATGATCCGTTGATTGGCTTGATGCAGAATCACCATCGACAATTGTTCTGACTCGATGCCGGCGTCAGCCAGGACGTTCTTGGCACTTTCGTCGAATACGCGAACCGCCCATTTGAAGACGTTGCGGCCGTCCATGGTCAGGTACTGCAACCCGTCGTCATAGATTTGGGGGGTCAGCGGTGTGCGTGTTCCACCGGCGGGAATGCACAGCATGTCGCCGCCGCAACCTTCGCTGCCCACTTGGTACGACAGAATCCCTTCGGTGTTTTCTTCGTCGGCGATCAGCAGCACCGCGCCGGCGGCGTCACCAAACAACGGGTAAGTTTTTTTGTCATCTGGGTTCACGGTACGGCTCATCAAATCCGCGCCAACGACAAGCACGCACTTATTGTTTCCGGCTGCGATGAATTGCGCTGCGGTAATCATCGCGTACATGAACCCCGCACAGGCTGCGTTGACATCCATCGCTGGCGCCGTCGCACCGAGTCGGCGCTGCAGGTGACATGCCGTTGACGGCGTCTGGTGGTCGGGCGTGATCGTGGCGACGATGATCAAATCGATGTCGTCGGCTTTGACATCCGCTTCATCCATGCACCGGATCGCGGCTTCGTAACACAGGTCGCTGGTGGCTTGGTCGTCGGCTGCACGGCGGCGCTGGTGAATGCCGGTGCGCCGGACAATCCATTCGCTGTCGCACCCCAGTGCTGCTAGGTCTTCGTTGGTGACAATTTGATCGGGGACGTACGATCCAGTGGCAGCGACGCGAACCCCCGCGACTCGGCCCATTCGTCCACGAGTGGCGATCGGCGAAGTGCGTTCAGAAACAGATGAGGTCGATTCGGTCATGGGTTAACGGGTCACAAGTCAACGAGTCACAGGTCAACGAACGCTACAATGGATTGCGAGCCGGCATCGGTTGCCGACAGCAATCAGGAAGTATAGCGGGAAGCTTTTTTTGTTGTTAGATCAGGGCCAATCGCGTCGAAACGTCAGGCTGGCGTCGATTGCCGTCCTGGTGGCAGCTTCGCTGGCCACGGCTG
The DNA here is from genome assembly GCA_049680385.1 of Rubripirellula sp. GTDB lineage: Bacteria > Planctomycetota > Planctomycetia > Pirellulales > Pirellulaceae > Rubripirellula. Next base: position 4,885 of record JBAUHR010000260.1, read on the forward strand.
CGTTTTTGCAATCCAGGCTTACTGGTTCACGCCGTTTTGCAATCGAGGGCGCGTCGATGGCCCCCACCTTACTGGGCGAAACGAGGCAAGTGGCGTGCCCGAATTGCGGGTTCGACTGGCCCGTGGATGCATCGCAAGCGGATTACGGCAAGTGCTGGCACTGCGGAAAACCGGTTCGAGCCAGCCGCCGGAATTCCCCCGATCAAGTCCACGTCCGGCCGGCCACGGCGTACCAGCGGAATGACTTGGTCGCACTGGATCGAGACGGCCGGCGCAGCGTCAAACGGATCGTCGCGTTTCCCGGCGAGACAGTCAGCCTGGATGGGCTGGAAATCCTGGTCGGCGAACAACCAATCCTCAGCGGCACAGAACTGCCCGTCGATCGGGATGATCACCGCCCGCAATCGCACTGGCAGCCCAGTCCCCACATCACCCGCACCCCCGATCGTCACTGGCGGTTCAATGCCAGCGATCCAGACTGGTGCGTCTATCATCACCAAAGCGTCCACGACCACGGCCGACCAAGTCCGGTGTGGGATGACTACAGCGTCAACCTAGGGCTCGCTCGGACGCTCGAGCCCGCAAGTCGACTGATCATTCGCGGCGAAGTCATCAGTGCTTCGCCAGACGCAGTGTTACGAGTCGTTTCGCATCGGCAAAGCTACGTAGATGTTCGTCTGGTTGCCGCTTCGTCATTCGAAGCGCGGCCCGATAACGTCAACGCAGAAACGTACGCTGGCCAGTTGCCGGTTGTTGCACCGGAGTCGCCCGTTGCGGTTCGGTTGATATCAGGATCGGCAACGGTGGCAAGCTTGTCGATCGATCGACCGGTTCTTTATCGAATCCGCCGCCGCGATGACCGCAGCATCTACCCGCTGATCCTTGATAAAAACGAGTTTTTTGTTCTTGGCGACAACGTGCCCATCTCGATCGACAGTCGCGACTTTGGGCCGATTCGCAGATCGCAAATCCTGGGACGGGTCGAGATCGTTCCGGCAGACCAAACTCGCTGATTCGCAATGCTGCCCTAGCAGCCTGAGTCAGATTGGTTCTCGGGTTAAAGAGTGGGAAGCCTATGCCACTTACCGCCCGACGACCTTCGCCACGATTTATGACCGAAAATTGAGTTGACATGGAGTTCTCGACGCCTGTGCCAGCCCATCGTCGCACGAGTTACAGGCGGAATGGGTTCGTGTTAAGCTTCGCCATTCTGCATGAACCCACCCGAAACCCTTGTTTTGTCAGTCTGAGGACGTTTAGATGTCGCGAATGGTGCGAGGCGCTTTGATTCAAACCAAACTCTGCGAACCGGCCACGTCCGAGCCGGCAAAGATCAAACAGGCGATGATCGACAAGCACATCGAGTTGATCGCGGACGCCGCCGGCCTGGGGGCTCAGGTTTGCTGTTTGCAAGAACTGTTCTACGGCCCGTACTTTTGTGCCGAACAGGACATGAAGTGGTACAGCATGGTCGAACGAGTCCCCGACGGACCGACGATCCAGTTGATGATGCAGCAGGCCAAAAAGCACAAAATGGTCATGATCGTCCCGGTCTATGAAGAAGATCTGACGGGCGTCTACTACAACACTGCCGCCGTCATCGATGCCGATGGTTCCTACCTCGGCAAGTTTCGCAAAATGCACCTGCCGCACTGCGAACCCGGTTTTTGGGAAAAATTCTATTTCCGCCCAGGCAATCTCGGCTATCCGGTTTTCGATACCGCCGTCGGCAAGGTCGGTGTGTACCTGTGCTACGACCGGCACTTTCCCGAGGGTGCCCGTTGCCTGGGCTTGGGCGGCGCCGAAATCGTGTTCAATCCCAGCGCCACGGTGGCGGGGCTAAGCGAGTATTTGTGGAAACTGGAACAGCCCGCTCACGCCGTTGCCAACCAGTACTTTGTCGGAGCCATCAATCGGCCCGGTCTCGAGGCGCCTTGGAATATCGGCGAGTTCTACGGCCAGAGCTATTTCTGTGACCCCCGCGGTCAGTTCATCGCTCAGAGCGAAAAACGCACCGAAACCGACATTGTGATCGCCGATATGGATTTGGACATGATCCGCGAAGTTCGCAATACCTGGCAGTTTTTCCGGGACCGCCGCCCCGAAACGTACGACGCGATCACGGATCTGTAGAGCCGGTCGGCCCATGGGGAGTTTCGCCACAGACGGTGTAGACT
>JBAUHR010000261.1:0-19311 GCA_049680385.1 Rubripirellula sp.
GTTGGGATACATCACCGCCTACGCGATCGCCGGGTGCGACCCGCGACGCATGGGATTGGGGCCAGTCTATGCGACGGCCAAGCTGCTTCGTCAAACCGGACTGTCGATGTCACATTTTGACTTGATCGAAATCAACGAAGCCTTTGCAGCCCAAGTGATTGCCTGCGAGCGGGCCATGGCATTTCGATCGTTCGCTGAAAAGGAGCTTGGCATGACATCGGCTGTTGGTGAAATCGATCCGGCAAAGCGAAATGTTCACGGTGGCGCGATCGCGATCGGACATCCGGTCGGCACAACAGGGACACGTTTGATTCTGACGATGCTGCGTTCACTTCGTGAATCAGGCGGAACGCGAGGGTTGGTGACTCTGTGCGTCGGTGGAGGACAAGGAGTCGCAGTGGTAGTTGAAACTCATTCGGAGAAACGATCATGATCACGAAACCGTACCGAAACTTTTTCGTCTCGACCGACTATCACGGCGTCGTGACCGTTTCAATCGACGTACCTGACCGCCCGATGAATGTTTTGACGGCGGAAGTGATGTCAGAATTGGTAACGATCATCGGCGACCTTGAACGGGCCATTGGAGTGACCGCCGTCGTCTTTCGCAGCGACAAAGAAAGCGGTTTTTTGGCCGGAGCCGATGTCGCTGTGATCGCTGGGATCAAGTCCCTCGACGAAGCAAGTGAGTTGATCCAAGCGGGACAGCGCCTGTTCAATCGAATTGAATCGCTGCCGATGCCAACGATCGTTGCGATTCACGGACCCTGCCTGGGCGGCGGCTTGGAATGGTCGCTGGCCTGTGACTACCGAATCGCTCGCGACAACACGTCGACGAAGATTGGTCTGCCGGAAATCCAGCTCGGGTTGATTCCGGGCTGGGGGGGAACTCAGCGTTTGCCTCAGCGGATCGGCCTCAGCCGCGCGTTGCCATTGATCTTAACCGGCAAGCACTTGAACGCTTCGGCGGCCATTAAGGTTGGCTTGGTGGATCGCGCGATCTCGCCCGACCACTGGGACAACGGTGTGGCTCAGTTTGTTGACGATGTCATCGCCGGACGCGTCACTGCCGGTCAGACGGCGCCGCTTTGGCGCCGAATCCTTGACGGCACTCGCATCGGCCGTGCCGTGACGGTTCGGATGTCCAAGCGAGCGATTCGGTCCAAGTCGAAACACTATCCGGCGCTGGGGTCTGCGATTCGGGCAGCTTCCGTCGCGTACAAGCCCAGTTGCGACGGATACGGCGTCGAAGAAACCGAGTTCTTGTCGTTGCTTTTCACGCTAACTTGCCGGAATCTCTTAGGACTCTATTTCGCTCGCGAACGCGCCCGAAAACCATCGACTTGGTCGGGGGCGGCAGGCACGGCATTGCATCACCAGCCCATTCGAAAGGTGGGGATTGTCGGTGCGGGTGCTATGGGTGCTGGTATCGGACAGCTCGCCGCCACGCGCGGCTATGACGTCACGATTAAAGAAATCGACGACGAAACCTGCCGCGCCGGTGCCGCTCGTGTCGATGCGCTGGTTCAGGATCTAGCAAACCGAAAGCGATGGGGATCGTTTGAAAGAGACCTGCTTCGTTCGAAGATCAAGGTGAGTGCCGAACTGTCGTCGCTCGATGACAGTGACCTTATGATCGAGGCTGTGGTGGAACGCGCCGATGTCAAAGCGAACGTGTTCGCACAACTCGACTCGGTCGCCAAACCGACTGCGATTTTGACTAGCAATACGTCCTCGCTATCGATCACCGCGATGAGCGACGCCACGCATCGTTCTTCCCACGTCGCAGGGCTTCACTTTTTCAATCCGGTTCATCGGATGGAATTGGTCGAAGTCATACGCGGACGCGACACCGACGACGAGACGATGGCAAGACTGATCCAGTTCGTCAAAGCGTTAGGAAAGACGCCCGTCGTGACGAGCGACACGCCTGGATTCCTGGTCAACCGGGTTTTGTTCCCGTACCTGGGCGAAGCCATCATGATGGTTGGCGAGCGGTATGACACGGCAAGAATAGATCGCGAAATTCGACGATTTGGCATGCCGATGGGACCACTCGAACTGCTCGACCAAGTTGGAATCGATGTGGCAGCCCATGTGGCTGAGTCTCTTCGTGATGTGATCGAAAACGCTGACCTTGCCATCAAGAAACTCAACCGAATGGTCGAGCATGGAATGTTGGGGCGCAAGACAGGGCAAGGGTTTTATCGTTACGTCAACGACCGGCGCGGCGGTGCCACGATGATGAAAAACAAAGGCACCGCAATGCAATCGAACGCTAGCCTCGGGATGATCAACGACGGTCTGACACCGATCACACGCCGATTGATCTATCCAATGTTGATCGAGGCGCTTCGTTGTCATCAACAGCACGTGGTTTCCGAAGCCTGGGCGATTGATTTGGCCATGGTACTTGGTACCGGCTTTGCGCCCCATCGAGGCGGACCGATGAAAATGATCGAAACGATTGGCCTTGAAACTGTCATGGAAAACACACGCCGCCTAGCGCGAATGCATGGCAATCGATTCAGTGTTTCTTGTTTCGAAGAATCTGCCGTCGATCAGTTGTGTCAGGGTGGCGACCAGCCTTCGATTGGGATGCAGCCCCAGCGCTAACCTTCCCCTCCTATTCGCACCACCGAAACGTCGCAGTCGCCAAGTCACTCTCTCTTTTTTCAATTCGGAGTCCGATCATGAGCGTTGACATTCGTAACACGAAAAACGAAACCACCGATAAAGCCCCCACGCAAACGGGAGCTTCTTTCGCGGAAGTGGCGCTGCGACTTGGCGGCGCATCGGAGGACGAAGCCAGACGAACCGGCGTGCTGGACACCGCCGACGATCAAGTCGAAGGTCTCTTTGCGCCGCAGTACCAAACCACCAGCAGCCCGGCACACCGGGCCATTTGGGACCGCCTTGTTCCGACCGATCTTTTCCAAAGCCGGCCAGCGTCGCGACGACCAGACGTGCATGCCGTTGTTTCTCGATCACTGGCGATCGTTCGCACACACCGAGACGGAAAAACACTGTTGGACGAGCACGGAAAAATTTCCGACGAGGTTCTCAGCAAACTAGGACATGCCGGTTACTGGGGAATGCTCGTCGACCGAGAATTTGGTGGTCGCGGTGCAACGATGCAAGAGTTCGCCAAGATGATCACTTCGATGGCGACGATCGACCCGACCGTTGCCGGCTTGGCCTCGGTCCACGGCTGCATCGGTGCCGTCGATCCTGTGCGGTCGTTTGGAACGGACCTGCAAAAGGCCAAGTTCTTGCCAAAGCTGGCCGACGGAACGGCTCTATCCGCGTTTGCATTAACCGAACCTGGTGCCGGCAGCGATCTAACAGCGCTGAAAACGACTGCGGTCTTGGATGGGGATCACTACGTCGTCAATGGCGAAAAGCTGTTCATCACCAACGCGATTCCTGGCCGGACGATTGGTTTGGTATGCAAGATTGATGGTGTGCCAAGTGTGCTGGTGGTCGACTTGCCCGAGCAAGAGGACGAGACGTTTCGCGTCAACCGATACAAAATCTATGCACTCGCCCGCGCTCACAACAACGGATTGATCTTCAAAAATTTTCGTGTCCCGGCGGCCAATCGATTGGTTCCCGCGTACGGCGATGGCTTGACGATTGCCTACCACGGATTGAATCTCGGGCGAGTTTCTTTGTGCGCCAATGCGGCAGGAACGATGCGTTGGATGCTAGCCGAAATGTTGCCTTGGGCAGACTATCGTAAGACGTATGGCCAGGCGATTGGTCGGCGTGAATTGGTGCAACGACGGATTGGTCGAATGGCTGGACTGATTGTTGCTTGTGACGCATTGACTCAGTGGTGTGCTGGATTGCTTGACCAAGGCTACCGTGGCGAAATGGAGTGCATCATCGCGAAGATCTTCGGCAGCGAGGCTCAAAAGGAAGCCGCGATTGAACTTTTCATGAAAACTCATGGCGGCCGATCGTTTTTAGCCGGCCACTTGTTCGGCGACAACGTTCACGAGTTTCTAGCGCCCTGCATTTACGAAGGTGAAGGCGAGATGCTAGGCATGGCGTTCTTCAAGTCTCTTGTCAAAGATCACGGCAAGCGATTCTTTGAACCGATTGGCCGAGTGCTAAGCGAACATAAGATCAAGAAACCAAATCTTGCTAACCCTGCCCACTTGTGGTCGCTGCGCGGGCCGATGCTGGGGTATGCGAAGTGGTACGGAAGCCGCGCGGTTACTGGATCAACTTGGTCGGCGCTACCAACGATGCCGACGGAGCTGCGTTCTCATGCACGGTTTGCGCAAAGAGTTCTTTCACGCAGCGCCTTTGAAATCAGCGGCACGATGCGAACGCATCAACTGAAACTAGCCGATCGTCAATGCCGTATGTCGGCGCTGTCGTTGCAGATTCAGGACGCAATCGTGATCTTGGTCACCAGCTTGTACGGAGCTAACTCTAGCGATCCGGTTACCCAAGCCGCCGCCAATGTGGTTTGCAGTGAACTGCGCCGTAAGGTCACGTTCCAGCCGACAGGCGACGCTGATTTCCGAACGGTTACCGAACTTGGCGGTCGCATTGCCACCGAAGGATGGTCAGAACTTTGCGATGTCACGTCCGGTGAAATCATGATGCCTTACCAATGATTGCTGCTGAAATTGAATCAATTAGGAGCACTCGACATGGTCGACTTGATGAAGTTGTTTAGCCCGTGGGGAGACTTGGCGAATGAGTCTTCCCATCCTGCTATCCAGAAGGCCACCGTTGCGCTTGGCGGTGGGGGCGCCAGGGGGATTGCGCATTTGGGGGTCCTTGAATCGATCGACATCAGCGACGTGCAGATCCAGCGGGTGGTCGGCGTTAGTATCGGCAGTCTGGTCGGTGCAATGTACTGTGTTGAAGGCAACGTCCATCAAGCCATGGCGCGAGTGATTCGCTTACTTGACTCGTCGGACTTTCAACTTGGGCAACGGTTGATGTGTGGAGCAGCCCCGGCCGCAGATTCAGAAAGTGCGGGCGGGTCGTTTGGGTGGTACACGCGACTGCGCAGTGTCTTGTCGGCGCACCGCAAGCTGACTCGCGCCGTCACCAATCCGTCGCTAATATCGGATGCTCCGCTGCGAGATTCCATCGCACAATTGGTTCCCGATTGCGATATTGCCGACACTGCGATCCCGCTGTCAATTGTCGCGGCGGACTTGTTGACCGGACACCGCATCGTCTTGGAACGTGGACCACTTCGTTTGGCAATTCAAGCTTCGTCCGCGATTCCGGGAATTTTTCCGCCGGTGCCGTGGGATGGAATGTTGTTGTGTGACATCGGCGTGATCGAGACGGTTCCGACGTTGGTGGCTAAGACGTACGACAGCGATCTGACCATCGCTGTCGACGTCGGACAAAGTGACACAAGGGTCGAGTCATGCGACACGGCGATGGACGTGATGATGCGAATGGACGATGTCGGGCAACGCTTGATGCGGCGATTCTATTTGAATTCTGCTGACATTGTGATACGCCCCGACGTTGGAGCTCGTGCATGGTTTGATTTTAGCAATCCACGGCGACTGATCGATGCTGGACGAATCGCAACCGAGATGTCGCTGAACGAATTCCGCCGAATCAATGCGGCTTAGTGGGAGACGACTTAACCCAAGAAAATCAGCAGATATCCGATGCCGATGATCCCACCGAGCATCGTGATCCACCAAGCAATTTGAATCCGTTGACGACGCGAGGGATCTTGGTACGCGGTCTTGGGCAATCGCCACAGAAGCGATGCCACGTACAGAGTCGATATCGGCGGCAACAGCATTGTTGATGCGGCGGCAGCGATCATGACACGCCTAACTTGGTCGTCTAGTTCTTCACTGTTAACGACAACGGTGTCGGCGTTGCGTGGCTTTGTATTTTGACTCGCCGACTGGTTAACGAGAACGGGACGATATGGGTTGCGATCGCCGAGTGGCAATGCGCCGGGTGACAACGCGTCGGGAGCGACCACTTCGATGTCGCCAAACCCGTCCGCCGCACTTTCGGTTGTTTCGGTTTGTGTATCCAGGAACCGAGTTCTCGTGTCGTCATCGCTGCGTGCTTTGCTGCAGCTCCAGCAAACTTCAAACGACGCTTCATTCGGTTCGCTACATCGGCGGCATTGCCAGTCACCCGCTTCGCGGAGTCGTCTGTCGTCGTCTTCCAGCGTGGCAACCGCTCGCGCGTAGTCATCGTTGGCGACTTCCAAGCGAACGCCGTTTGATGTCGCTGCACCGCCGAGACTAAGTGCCGTCGCCATGTCGGTTCCGGTGACGAACGCGCGAATGTTGGCGGCCGCTAAACGGTCGCGAATGATCTCGGCTTCGAAAACATCGGAAAATCCGCGAAGCGTTCGGGTCAGTCGGGTCATTTGGCAAACACCTTCGTAGCGGGCAGGTCAGAGCCGTCCCATTCTACTGACAAACCTCGCCCTTGGCTAAGCAACGCGTGTGCGAATGGCTGACTGCGATGCCATCGATTCGCATTCGTGGATCCACCGTTTTAACCGGCGAGTACTTGGCAATCGTCGACCGCGCAGCAGAACTTGGCCTTGGCTGCTTTCCGCGAACCGTTGCAAATCGCGATACAGCGTTCCAGCCGACTCGGACGCCAATCCGCGCACGCTGCGGCGATGGATACTGACCAACAGCAGGGCGTCGCGAGGCATCATGCCGGGCACCGAAGCCGCGAATCGGATCGCGCGACGATAGTGCTGGATCATGCGGTGCGCTTTCCGGGTTGCACTGAAGTGGCTCGCCAATCGCTCGGGGTCAGCCGACGCTAAATCGCCCGCCGTTACAATCCCGAGTTCTAACAGGCGTTCACAGCGGCGAGGGCTGCAGATTCGAACGTGTTCCAATCGCATCCCTAGCAACCGCTCGCGATGCGAACCGGCAGGGCGCAGCGGTTTGGGGCTGACTCGCTGTGAAGCCGATTTTGGCTTAGCAGGTGTCTTTGGTAACTGCGCGTACAGGACGACCGAACTTTGTGCGTCGGACGTGATCGGCTTGGGAGCCGTTGGCGACGAAAACAGTCGCAGAAAAGATCGAAGCAACATGGTCTTCCGAGTGGAGTGAGAGAAAAGAAGAGGCACTCAACACTTCGATCATTAACGAACAAGAAGGCGCGAACGCTAGACCGATTTTCGCATCGAATCTCGCTATTGAACACGAAGGAAAAAGTGCGAGTTGTCGTTTGCAAATTTTGTAAGCTGCAGGCGGGTAGGCGGTCGGGTGATTTGCGATCCCCGAGCCCTTGAGGCCAGTTGTCTGTTGCCAACCGTTGATGCTAAACCGCTTGGACAAGACCCCACGCGTCGTTGCGACTCGAGACGCGCTGCCCGATGGGCACGGCGTTAAACGACTTGTGGGCAAACCTCAGCTTGCGGCTAGCGGCTTAGCCGTATTTCGGAAACACCACTTAGATCGACAAACCGAGTTTGCGTTTCCGCTCTCGTGTTAGTAGCCGATGCCGAGACGGAACATGATGCCGTCATCAAGGTCGACGTTGTCGATGCGACTGTTGCGATACCGAAGTTCGCGATTGAAGACGTAACCGATTTCTGCAAATCCCAAACGGCGACCGGCGCGAATTTCGTCGCTGCGTCCCCATTCGAGTCCGGCAACTGCGCGAAGATCATTGATGTCGATGCTGTCTTCGCTTCCGTCGGCTCGCGTGACGGTCCAGGATCCGCCGCCGTAGTCGCCGCTAAGGTACCACCACACGTCCTGGGTTCCGACGGTTCTTAAGTAGCGAGCGAATTTTGGTTGAGGAAAGAACAGGTCCACGCGTGTGTAAGGATTCGGCTGACACAGTACACCAAACGCAGGAACGATTTTCAGTTCGTTTCGATCCAGGTAGTAAACACCACCCTTCAGCGTCGAGGTCGGCGTTAAGCGGAAACTTGCCAGCGCCTTGCCGAGGATGCGAATGCTATCGCTGTTGAACGTATCGAAGTCAGTGAACGCTCCCACTCGGATGCCAAGTTCGGTGCTGACCATCTGGTTCGGATCCGAGTTCCATCCAAGGTCCAAGAACGCACTGTAGGCACTGCCGGGAAGATCCGCGTTCTTTTGAACCGTTGTTTTGGGGCCGTCCCAAAGGTGCAGCGAAAACGATGGAACGACGTAGAGCGGTTGATTGGAGTAGAAAAAATTGGGGAACGCGAACACGACCGAGGCGTCGGTATCGTTCATGTTCAGATCGTTCGAGTTATCGCCAAATCCGACGAATCCATTTCGCAACCTTGGCCCGCGCAACAACTGCGAGGTACCGCCCGCAAGTCCGTTGATGCTTGGGAAAATGCTTCCCGAAACCAAGCCTTCGGGGAACAACGTTGATGGAGACGATGAGGGGTAAATCGAATTGGGGAACGTTTGTGTTTGTGGTGAGCCGAAACCCGCGGGCGGGCCATAGACGTTCGGGTTGTCGTATTGAAACGACGGCGGACCATAGGAGGGGGCACTGTAGGTCGGCGCACTATAATTTGGCGCACTGTAAGCAGGCGCACCGTACGGATTGCCGGTATTGGGGGCTTGCATGGGCGCGCCGAATCCTGCCGGTGGTGCACCGAAACCACTGGTGCTCGGTGACGAAGCAGGTTGTGAGAATAGTCCACCAAAGAGACTCGGTGCCGGACTAGCTGTGCTTGGATAACTGGCCGCCGGCGGTGTGACGCCAGTGGGCGCTCCGATTCCCACCGAACCGATTCCAGGGGAACGTTGAGGCGACGTCGCGTAGGGATCAAAGCCGGCCGAACCGCCCGGCATATAGGTTGTGGGCGGTGGCCCGATTGGTACTAGATTCGTCTGTGGGCTTTGCCCAGTGATGCTGGTTTGTGCGTCTGCATTTGCGTCAAACAGTAACGATGTCATCATTGCCAAGCACGTCAACAGTCCACGCAAACACCGCAGCCGCACGCGACAGGAACGTCGTCGCTGGCAATCTCGGGAAGAGCTTTGGTTGACGGTTGATTTCATCGCGCGGCAGAAGCGTGGCAGTGCGTGAACGGCAAACACACTCGTCCACACATCCGGATTACTCTGCCACGATGACTCCGGTCAAGGCGAATCCCTCGGCAACTTCGACGCTCGAGTCCAGGAAATCTGAGAAATTTCTCTGAGAAATCTTACCAGTGCAAGAAACGCTTCAGCATTTCTGTCCCGGGTTCGGTCAGGAAACTCTCGGGGTGAAACTGCCAGCCTTCCATTTTGTACTCGCGATGCCGCACGCCCATGATTTGGCGGACGCCGCCGGTATCGGTCCAAGCCGACGCGATCAGTTCGGCTGGCAAGCTTGATGGTTCGATCACTAACGAGTGGTAACGAGTCGCGATGAACGGGTTCGCGAGTTCGGCGAATAGGCCACCGTCATCGTGCACGATCGCATCGGTCTTGCCGTGCATCAATTGGGGAGCGCGAACGATCGTTCCACCGAACGCCTGTCCGATGGATTGGTGACCTAAGCAAACGCCCAACAGTGGAACGCGACCGGCAAACCGCTTGACGCAGTCCACGCTGACGCCTGCTTCGGTCGGGGTACACGGTCCGGGCGACACCAAGACTCGCGATGGCGATAGCTCGTCGATCTGATCAATCGTTAACTCGTCGTTTCGAAAAACACGGATGTCGATCGTCGGATCAATCTCGCCGAGACGCTGGACCAAGTTGTACGTGAATGAATCGTAGTTATCGATGACGACGACCATGGGAGAAATTCCGTCGATGATGTCAATGGAGAAACAAGTCGAAAACGCTAAAAAAGATATTCTTTCGCTACTAGCTTAAACGCTCTTTAGTCAGTTCCGATACGGTGCCTATAATGGGCGAGTCGCTTGAGCGATCGATGACTGGTCTAGGGTGAAGCCCGACTGTGTCGACATGAAACGACGATTTCACCCTTCCCCTAGTTCGTGTTACGGATATTTGCTGTGCTTTCGGTTCGCCCAAAAGTTGCCGAATTGGCATTTCACGTTTTCAGCCGCTCGCTCCATCCCGAGCTGTACACCATCCACAAGTCGCGTAGCGTCCAACGCGACCACTACAACGCTCAGATCGACATCACCAATTGTGGTCACGTGGTAACTTGGAACGCAGCCGGTGTGACACTGTGCGAAGTCGCAACCAGTGCTCAGCAACCGTTGCCGAAACGACGCTGTTTACTGACCAAACCACTCAAAGGCAGTCGCACCGAAAGAGCCGATTGCCGGCAAGGCGTCAACTATCGCACACACTTTCAACTTGAACGAGTTGAGCCCGATTTGTTTTGGATGGTTCAGCAACAACTTGGTAACGGTCCCACCGAAGGTCTACTGCATCGATTCGATTCGAGCGGCCGAATGGCGTTTGGTGCACTCAGCTATGTCAGTACCGAAACGCGGCGGAACTCGATGTTGCTGCAAGCCATTCACACGTTTCCGGATGACTTTGCCATCGTAAAAGTTGAAACATTGTTCTCGCTCGACGGTGAAAGCAAAACTGCTTGATCGATAAAATCATTGGTGTCATTGATTTGATGGACGGCGCCGCGGTTCATGCCGTTGCGGGAAAACGAGATCGCTACCAGCCCATCGAGTGGTGTGGCCATTCGCCGCTTCGACTTGCCGGTCATTATCGGCAACTTGGCGTTTCGCGACTTTATGTCGCAGACTTAGACGCCATTCTCCACGGCAAGGTTCAGGTCGAATTGTTGGTCGACATCGTCAACCAATTCCCCATCGACGAAATTTTGCTCGACATTGGCTGGATAGGCGGATGTGACGATCAGACTGCGGCCGTCGAGCGATTGTCGCAAAACATCGGGAACTCAACCTGCTTTATTGCGGCCACGGAATCTGCGCGAGACATTGAAGCCGTCGGTGAACTGGCAAAAGTCGTCGGCTCGGAACGTGTGTTCCTAAGTTTAGATCTTCGCAGCGGAAAATCGGTCGACAACGTCGCGACCGAGAATGAGTGGATTGAAACAGCGATCCGCTGGAATTTAGCGGGGGTGATCGTGCTGGATATTGCCGCGGTCGGGACAGGTTCGGGCCCCGTCACGGCGGATCGCTGCCGAGCCATTCGCGAAAGACTGGCCCGGTCGATTAGCCGGGACAGCAATCGTCTGCGAGTTTATTCCGGTGGTGGCATTCGGGCAATTGCCGACGTCGCGGCGCTGGTGGACGCCGGATGTCACGGTTGCTTGGTCGGAACGATGCTTCACGAAACCGAAGTGCGCGAAACCTAGAATTTCAAATTCGAATCACGGTTCGATTTTCAACTCGAACCTTTCAATCGATTTTGCTCTGCCGTTCTCTTTCGCTTCCACGATCGCGCCGCACAACCGAACGTCTCGCGTCGCGACATGAAAATGGGAGGGCTCGAACGTCCGCGTCGCAAGGGTCACTCGTTTGATATCGCGACCAATGATGCTGTCGTACGGTCCGCACATTCCGACGTCGCACTGGAACGCTGTGCCGCCGGGAAAGATGCATGCGTCGGCGGTCGGGACGTGAGTGTGCGTGCCCAATACAGCGGTCACCTTGCCATCCAAATAGCGACCGATCACTTGCTTGTCGCTTGTCGCTTCGGCGTGAACGTCAACCAGGATGTGTTTTGCTGACTCGCCAATTTCTTCGATTGCCCGGTCGAGAGCGTCAAATGGGCAATCAACTGGTCGCATGTAGACTCGTCCCATGACGGAAATCACGCCTAGCGGCCCCTTGGGGGTGTCGATCACAACCCAGGTACGGCCCGCCGCGTCGGCGGGATAGTTCGCCGGTTTGATCATGCGATTGGTCTTCTTCAGCGTCGCGATGATTTCTTTGCACCGAAATATGTGATCACCGAGCGTTACCGCATCAACACCGGCATCGGTCAATCGTTTGAATTGGCGAGGCATCAGCCCCGAACCGTCCGACGCATTTTCCGCATTGACGACCAACGCGTCCAACTTCAATTCCGCCCGCAAGGCCTGGGCTTGCTGGACAACGGCGGTATAGCCTGGCTTTCCGACGATATCGCCGAGAAAAAGAATCCGCATAAGGTACGATGCTCTTCGCTGTGGTCGAAAACAAACCGTCAAATCGCGGGCCAGCCTGCCGCGGTCGCATGATACGCGATCGAGTCCTTTGATTTTAGGGCATCGTTTTAGGTCGTTCGAAAATCTCGCACACTCGAGGTTAAAGTCCGCCCCTCAGTGGCAAAGCCAAAACCGGTCTTTTAGCGTATATTTCAGTCATTCCAATTTGCACAATCCATCGTCGAAAGTTTCGAAATGACCGTGACAAAAATGATCGCTGGCTTGGCCGGATTGGCGTGCCTGTTAGGTATTTGGTCCAGCGCGGTTGGCCAGATTTCGCCACCGGTCAAATCGGATTCGGAAATTGAATTTCCCGCGGGCGTCACTCCGCCAACCGAAACGGCCCCCGGGGAAAATGCAGCAAAAGCACAACAGGAAATACGGCAAGCCTTGCAGGGCAAGGCAACGCCTGAAACCGGCGATGGTGTTTTGGATGATGTTTTGCAGGTGATCAAGAGCCAGGGCAGTGTTTTAGACGGCAGCCTTTTGGATACTCCCAAATTGTCGGCCGAAGTTCATCCCGCAAATGCGTCGGACGATCGCCGCGCTGTCGTCGCCGAACAGTTGTTGCGCTCGGCTCGGATGCTTTCCGCAATTGAACCGGTGGACGAAGAACGCGGCAATCTGATTCGACAAATACGGGGCGAAGCCGCCAGATTGCTAGTTCCCCAAGATCAGTGACTAAACTGCGTCGGTCCGACTTTTCCAATTCCGTTTCTTACTCAAACTGACCCAGTCATTTGCTCTTGATCACTTCGACCGTGAAGTCCAAACGCTTCGTGCTGTTTGCCGGCGCGATCTTACTGCTGCTCGCAGGCGCGGTCTTTGCCGATTACTGGTCGGCGTTGCCGGTCGAAGCCAAGGCGACATTCGCGGGACGGTCGACTTGCATTGACTGTCACCAAGACCAGGCAGCGAAGTTCATCGGGTCCGACCATGACAAAGCGATGGACTTGGCGACGGATGAAACCGTACTGGGCGACTTCGATGACGCGACACTCCAGCATGACGGGATGACCAGCCGCATGTTTCGCAGCGGCAAGCGTTTCATGGTTCGAACCGATGGACCGACCGGCGAAATGGAAGACTTCGAGGTCAAGTACGTCTTCGGCGTCTATCCGCTGCAGCAGTACATGGTCGAATTCGATCGAACTGCCGACATGCCCGAAAATGAAATTTCGCGTTTACAGGTCTTGCGTATCAGTTGGGACGCGATCGATAAACGCTGGTTCTATTTGCGTCCGCCAGACGTTGACGACAAACTGCTTCCCGACGATCCGTTGCACTGGACTGGTATCGCCCAGCGATGGCAAACGATGTGCGCGGATTGTCACTCGACCAATCTGAAACGTAACTTCGATCCCGTCGCGAACCAGTATCACACAACGTTTTCGGAAATTGATGTCAGTTGTGAATCGTGCCACGGCCCCGGCAGCCTGCACATCGAATTGGCGAACAAAAAATCGTTGTTCTGGGATCGCAACCATGGTTATGGACTCGCCAAACTGAAGGGTGACGATCCACAGCCTCAACTGCAAGCCTGTGCGCCCTGTCACAGTCGACGCGGTCTGTTGGATGATCAGTTCAAGCCGGGCGACCTGTTTACCGATCACTACAATCTTGAATTGCTAAGGTCGGATACGTACCACGCCGACGGCCAGATCAAGGACGAAGTCTACGTTTACGGTTCGTTCATCCAAAGCCGCATGTACCACAAGGGCATTCGCTGTACCGATTGCCACGACCCGCATTCACTAAAACTGAAAGAAACCGGGAACGAAACCTGCACGTCGTGCCACCAGCACGCGGCGGGCAAGTACGACGTCCCATCGCACCACCATCATGCGGTTGGAACGCCCGGTGCCATGTGCGTCAATTGCCACATGCCGCACACGACGTACATGGGGGTCGACAAACGCCGTGACCACAGTATTCGCGTGCCGCGGCCTGACTTGTCGGTCAAGCTTGGCACACCAAACGCGTGTAGCCATTGTCACGTTGCTGACCACTTGGAATCAATCGACAGCAAGTCCAAGGAAGCGTTTGCGACGAAAGAGTACTCACTGTGGCTCGCTGCGGCCGAACAAGGCAATGAAAGTATCGCTGATGCGATTCGCCGAACGGATCAGTGGTGTGACGACGCATGCGAAAAATGGTACGGCGACGAACGCAAGACGCCACCGCATTTTGCCGAACCGATTGTTGCGTTTCGCCGCGGCGAATCAAATTCGGTCGAAGGCATGCTGCAGTTGGTGATGCAGCCTGACGAAATGGCGCCGGCACTTGCGCGAGCATCCGCACTTGCGGAACTCGCCAATTCGGGATCCCCCGATTCATTGTCGGTCGCTCGCAAAATTCTCGACGATCAAAGCGAATCGCCGATCGTTCGTGCTGCAGCAGTCAACACGTTTGTGTTGGCGTCGCCCGAAGCCGCCAGCCGCGAGCTTCGAAAGTTGCTGGAAGATCCTTCGCGATTGGTTCGAACCGAAGCGGCAAGAGTTCTGGTTGCATCGGGCGGCTATCAGACCCTAACGGGTGCTCAGCAGCTTCGTGTCGACCAAGCGCTGGCGGAAGTGAAAGAGTCGCTGATGGAAACGTCTGACCGAGCCGGAGCTCACATGGCTTGGGCGATGCTATGCGAGGGACAGGGGCGATTCGATGAAGCGATTGCGTCTTACGAAACGGCGATTCGTGTCGAACCCGGCACGACCGGCGCTCGTTCGAATCTGGCAACGCTTTTGGAGAATCTGGCGTCACAAAACCCCGGCCCCAGTTCGGCCGCGATGATGGCGCGAGTCGGCGAACTGCGTTTGGCTGAACTGCCTTTGCTGCGCCGCGATGCGGAACTGGTGCCGGACAATGCGGCACTTCAATATCGGCTTGGACTATCGCTCTACTTGGCTGGAAAAATGGACGAAGCGGTTCAGCAAATCGAGAAAGCGGTTGGCCTAGCCCCAGACGTCGTTGAGTTCCGGCAAGCCCTTGAATTACTAAAAGAAAAACTCGAACAAGAATAGCCAATCATGCTGCGACATTCATTCGCGTTAATCGCACTCTTAGTCGTCGCCGAGATGGTGGTCGCCAAAATGGTGATCGCCGACGATTTGCCATCCGGCGGCAAGCCTCTAATCGTTGCCGGTCCGGCAAGTCTGCAAGCACTCAACGTTCGGCTCGGGGACGGAAAACTTGGCGCCTACCAATTCGGCGAGTCGGATCATTCTGAATTTCAACAGTCTTTGAAGATTGCCCTGACCCAACAGCCCGGAAACACCTGGGATGCGGCCGCGGGATTACCGATCACATCATCGGTCGCCAAAGACGACGTGTTGCTGGTCGGTTTTTGGATGCGCGGCAAACCCACCAGCAAAGTCGGTGGCGCGGTCGCGGAATTTGTCTTCGAACGCTTTAGCGAACCGTACACCAAGAGCGTCCAGTATCTCGCCGAAACGCCTGCTGATGGTTCGTGGCAACAATATTGGGTTCGTTTCCGTAGCGTCGAAGACTACGAGGCTGGCCAAGCAGGGATCAACTTCCAGCTCGGTTATCAACCAGAGTCGCTTGAAATTGGTGGGCTGCAAGCTTGGAATTTCGGCAAAGACATTGACGAAAGCACGTTGCCAAACACCGAACTGACGTACGCTGGCCGATCGCTCGATGCGTCTTGGCGAGCCGACGCCGCCAAGCGGATTGACGAACTTCGCAAACGCGATGTCTCGATGACGATTCGCGATCGTGATGGTAATCCGCGACCCGGGGCGAAGGTTTCGGTCAAGCTCGATCGTCACCAGTTCGGATTTGGGTCGGCAGTGTCCGCACCGATGCTGACGGGTAATGGCGAAGATAACGATCGGTACCGCGACACATTCAAGCAGAATTTTAATGTAGGCACGGTCGAAAATGGATTGAAGTGGAAGAGTTGGGACAGTCAGTGGATTAGCCATCGCGAGACAATTGATGCGCTGCGTTGGATGAAGGAAGCTCAGATCCCCGCACGGGGTCATGTGATGGTTTGGCCGGGAATTCGCTACTTGCCTGAATGGGTTCCGACCATCTACGACCGCCCTGACGTCCTGACCAAAGTCGTCGACTCTCATATTCGTGAAATGGGATTCGCAACGAGTGGCTTGGTCCGCGACTGGGACGTGCTAAACGAAGTCTTTGACAATCGCGATCTGACCGACATCCTTGGCGACGAAGCCATGTTGAACTGGTTCAAAGTGGCAAACGATGTCGCTCCCGATGCCGAACTCTATTACAACGATTATGCCGGGCTAGTTCGCGGCGGGTTTCCGACCGCCCATAAAGAGCACTTTGTCAAAACGGTTCGTTATCTGACTGAAAACGATGCACCAATCGATGGCATCGGGATTCAGGGCCATTTTGGTGCCCTTTTAACCCCGCCCGAGCGGATGCTTGCCGAGCTGGATCGATACCATGAACTCGGTCTGAAAGTTCTGATCACCGAGTACGACGTTGAGGTTCCAGGCGAAGCGTTGCAGTCTGATTTCACTCGCGATTTCTTAACGACGTGCTTTTCGCACCCAGCGGTCGAAGGCATTGTGACATGGGGTTTTTGGGCCGGTGCGCACTGGAAACCCGAGGCAGCACTGTTTGCGAAAGACTGGACACCGACGGCGATGGGGAAACAGTGGATTCGCATGACGCGGAAGGAATGGACAACCCAAGAAGAGCTTGTCGCAGATGCGGCCGGCAAGATTAACTTCCGCGGCTTTCTTGGTCAGTATGTTGTCACCGTCGATGGCGAAGAATCACGCATCAATGTCACTGGCGATGGTGAAGTCGTGATGCAGACACGTTAGGATCGCCGGCGGAACGAATGGCGTAGGCTTCCAGCCTACGGTCGTTGACACGCTCACAGGCTGGAAGCCTATGCCACTTTGGTTGCGGCACCGCGACTACGTTTTCCAAGGCAAGCGGCAGACGCCCCATTGACCGTGGTTCTCGTCGACAGCGACTTCGATCCAGTCGATCGCATCACCAAATTGTTCACGGGTTTGCTCGCGAACCCGTTCGGCGATCACGCGAGCGATTTCTTCGGCCGTGGTGTTGATGACGGGCAAGATCACGCAGTCTTCGTTGGGAAAAACCCAGCGCCGATCACGAAACCTTGCCGTGGTTTCCTTTTCATCGCTGGTGATCTTGATCTCGGCATGATCGCTGGGCAAAACAATGTGATGGTCAAGCATCTGAGTCTGCTTCAACACGGCGTCGCGTAGCGCAATGAAATCGACGACATAGCGGTTCTCGTCGAGCGGCCCTTCGACTGATGCACGAACACCATAGTTATGTCCGTGAATCCGCTCGCAAATGTCGCCGGCAAACGTGATGAAGTGGGCAGCCGAAAAGACGAACTGTTCTTTGGTGACGTCGACGCGAAAAGTGGCTTGATTCATGTAGAAGGCTTTGTGGCTTATTTGTGGATTAAAGCGGGCGTCGCAGCAGCACAAAGAGTGCCGCCGCGATCAGGTCAGCAGTGGTGCCAGGGTTGAGTCGGTGATCTGGACTGCGAAGCGAATCGTCGAATCGCTGCATGGATGCAGCATCGTTTACGTCGACAGCCTGGGCGTTTCTTTGTACTTGATCGGCAACCGCTTGGCCGCATTTTCGCGATATCAGCGTATCGGGGACGCTTGCCAGCAATCGCACATGGGCGCGAGCGATACCGGTCAGGATGTCGCTCGTTTCGCCAATCGAACGGTCGACCACGGGCACAACGTTGTCAAACAAATCGCGAAAGTCCGCCGCATATTGAAGTGCGATACGATCCCGATGTTGCGCTGAAACCATCGCAGTTCGAATGTCAATTTCGGTCCCAGGATTGTTGACGTCCATCGCGTCCACTTCGCCAAGTCCGCCGGCGACAGCAACGTTGATTGCCGAATAGATGTTGGCTCCGTCGAGTGAGTCCAGCGACGCCACCACTCTTGCAACCCGCGACTGCCATGATCCGCCAGCAAGTTGCTCGGCCGCGATCAGCGGCCCTAACAGCAACACGATTCCCAAATTCACGTTGGTCCCCGTGGCTTTGCGGGTCGCTTGGACGGCGGACAACATTGCAGTACTAATGCGATCAACCGACTGGCCTAAATGCGTTGCCGTAATCTCGGCAGCCGCGACAAAATCCGCGTGCGTTAAGTCGGCAAACGACCGGCCCGGATACACGTTTCCTGCCTTCGGTGCGGTCGCTTCCAAGACACATGCCCAACGGATCGCGTCGGATGTTGACCGAAGGCTGCTTCGCAGTGTGGCGATCGGACTAGCCATCGGCTGTCGACGTCAGAAATTCATCGATCGCCGCAAGTGTTTCGTCGGGTGCGTCTTCGATGACGTAATGTCCCGCGTCGGCAATTTCAAGCGTCTTCGCCGACGGCCAAACCGCTTCGAATCGTCGCAAACACTCGGGGCGAAAACACCAATCTTTCATGCCCCAGACCAACAGGCTTGGCATCGACGCGAGCGTCGGCAGCGCGGCTTCCAGATCAACCAGCGTTTGGTAAGTCGGGTGACTCGGGTGCATCGGGATGTCCCGGACGAACGAGTCGATCGCAACTCGGTTTTCCCAACTGTCGTACGGTGCTAGCAGGCCGCGGGCCACATCACTGGTCATCTTGTTACGGTCCATCGCCATCGTGACCGCCGCTTTGGCGAACGCGTTGAGACCGCGAACCGCAGCCGTACCAATCAACGGAATGCGACAGGCAGCGATACGCCACGGCATGTAAGGCGGCGGAAACGCGGCCGTGTTCAGCAGCATGATTCGCGAAAAACGCTCGCGACGGGCAACCAACGACGACAAACCGATCGCGCCGCCCCAGTCATGAGCCAACAAGGTCACGTTTTGGAGATTCAGATGATCGATCAGTGCGACCAGATTGTCACGATGAGCCGCCATCGTGTAAGAAAATTTGTCGCGTGGTGGCTTATCACTTCGCCCGCAACCGATGTGATCGACCGTGATCACGCGATGAGTCGAGCTGAAACGCTGGATGACGTTTCGCCAATAGAAGCTCCACGTCGGGTTGCCGTGAATACAAAGGATCACGTCGTCACCGCTGCCTTCGTCGAGGTATCGCAGCGTGTGATCACCGACACGAAAATCGTGGGACGTGTAAGGCAGCAGATCCGAGGCGATGGCGTTCATGGTCGACAGTTTCGCTAATCCGCCCGAGTCGCGAAACCAGGCCAACTTTAGAAAAATCGGCGACCATCGCCGACCTC
>JBAUHR010000262.1:0-1567 GCA_049680385.1 Rubripirellula sp.
GCATGGCGGACTGCCCGGCGGAATCACCAATCAGGCCAAACAAACCGATCAGGCGTCTGCTGCCCTGGTGATGGACTTAAAGCAACGCGGGTTGCTGGAAGATACACTGGTCATCTGGGGCGGAGAATTCGGTCGCACAAATTATTGCCAGGGACATCTCACGAAAAACTTCGGCCGCGATCATCATCCTCGCTGCTTCACCATGTGGATGGCTGGTGGAGGAATCAAAGCCGGAACAACCTACGGCGCCACAGACGACTGGTGCTACAACATCGCCGAAAACCCGGTGTCCGTTCACGATCTGCACGCCACACTGCTGCATCTGCTGGGCATCAATCACAAACAACTCACCTACCGCTACCAGGGCCGCCGCTTCCGACTCACCGACGTCCACGGCGACATCATCGAACCAATCGTCTCCTGACCGCGACGCCGCGGCGGGCGATGGCGTGGGGGGACGTCAGATGGGGATTGGCTGAATGCGCCGGCGTGCGGGTGAGCTGCGTGAATTTTTTTGCCGTCCTGGCGGTGCGTCGTGATGTGGTGGGATTCGCCAGAACTGCCTGTTCAACAGAGATCTACCCGGCGATTGCTGAACGCTTCACAGCGCGATCGCTGCCGCGGTTGGTGATCCATGCGGCGATCATGGCTCCCGCGGCGATTCCTGTGATGTTGGCGACGGCGTCCAATGGATCGCCCATCCGTCGAGGCACCATCGTCTGCAGCAGCTCAGTTCCGACTCCATGCACGATCAGCAGGCCCAGCACAACGTGACGGACCCAGGCGTCTGTTCTGCGTCGCAGCAGCGACATGCACGATGCGGAAAAGACCGTGTACACGGTGCAATGAATCAGAATGTCATTGATCGTCTGGATAAATCCGAACCGCGTATTGCGGACGGCGGCCAGCGGGTCTGTGGTCAGCAGTCCCCACGTGACAAAGCCCATCAGAGCAAAGCACAGGGTGACGTGAATTTTTCGGAGCGAAACAATAGATCGAATTGGCAGCATGGGATGCAGAATACATTGGCCGACGAAGGCGCAAACTCCCTGGTCTTCGTACGACTGATTCTGAAAACGCATCCTGCATTCCCGATGGGACTGAAACCCGGCTAAACCAACATTTGTCATCGCATTCCGCGAACGTCGGTAGCCTATGTCAAAAGTTAGGTCGCAATCGCCACTTCCTCAAATCCTTTTCACTCAGTTTCCACGAACGATGAATCTCCTCGTCAGCAAACCGGCAGATACTGCGCGTTAATTAGGGTTTGCCTGGCAGTTGTGATGATGTCAACCGCGGCAACTCAGCCTGGCCCCCCGGATTGCACACACCTCACGAGCACATCAGCGGTGCAGGTTACAGGCGTCGTAATCCGCGCATCCGTCATTTGGGCCTGAGCAACGTTCAGTTGCTGGTCGGGAATTCATGCCGACAAAACAGGCTGGTCAATCTGCACAGACGTTATCGCTCATCACTAAGTGAAAGGAAAAGGATGAATGTTCCGTTGTCAGGGCTACGATTTTTTGCTCCTGCTGGCTTTGTGGTGTATGTGAAACATGGGTTGAGA
>JBAUHR010000263.1:0-2821 GCA_049680385.1 Rubripirellula sp.
GTGACACAGCGATTGGGTGTTGGCGGGACTCTGCTGGCCGCGATGGCATTATTGGCGATGGGCGCGGCGTTGAGGGGCATCGACTGGGTGCCAGCACTCTATTTTGGAACGCTATTGATTGGCATCGCCATCGCATTGGGAAACGTGCTGCTGCCGAGCATTGCCAAACGCAACTTTGCGACGAGTGTGGGACTCATCACCAGTTGCTATTCCAGTGCCATGGGGCTGGGCGCGGCGCTGGCGGCCGGCGTGAGCGTTCCTCTGGCCATCGACCTGAAACTGGGATGGCGCGGGGCGCTTGGTGTCTGGGCAATTCCGGCACTAATTGCGTTGGTCGGGTGGTCGCCTCAAGTGGTGCAATTGAAGCGATCTGAACAGCCACGAAGCTTTCGCACAGCAATGAAGGTACTGGGAAGCTCGCGATTGGCATGGAATGTCGCATTGTTTATGGGGCTGCAGTCTTTCACATTCTATGTTGTGCTGACATGGTTGCCGACCGTTCTGATCGACCGAGGCTACAGCGCGGAATTCTCTGGCTGGATGCTTTCGCTTTCCCAGGCGACCGGCATTCTGGGTTCCTTAGCGATCCCGGTTTTCGCGGGAAGAAATAACGACCAACGTCGCGTCGTGTCATGCCTTGTCGTTTTGGAAGCGATCGGAATCGTGGGACTTCTATTTCCGTCCTTCGGTTGGGTGGAACTCTGGGTCTGCCTCATCGGCTTCGTTTTAGGCGGGACTTTCGGACTGGCGTTGCTTTTTATCGCCATGCGCGCGCATGACTCGGAAACTGCGACGGAACTTTCCGGCATGGCCCAGTCAATTGGCTATCTCGTCGCGGCGACGGGTCCGGTCCTGTTCGGCAGCCTGTTCGATTTGACGGGAACCTGGACGTACTCGCTGATTCTTCTGTTGATGATTTTAGTACTGAAGCTCTGGATGGGCCTGGGAGCGGGACGACCGGCGGCCGTTGATGTTTCAACGTCAATCGGTGATCCTTTGTTGTGAGCCGCTTCACCGGTAAGATGTGTTCGCGCGTTGGAGGCGATGATTCCAGTGTCACCCCAACGGATTCGCTTTCGTGATCTGAACATTCAGAAAGATATTAATGAACCGATTTGTACAACGGGCCGTTTATGCAGCCCTGATCCTGTGCGGTGTCGCACAAGCGACATGGGCAGAGTCGCGGCCGAATGTCGTCTTCATCATTTCCGATGACCAGGGCTGGGGCGACTATAGCTTTCTCGAACATCCCACCATCAAAACACCCAATCTGGATCGACTTGCGAAACAATCGCTGACGTTCACTCGCGGCTACACGCCGGTTCCTCTTTGCCGTCCGTCGCTGTCCACGATCATCACGGGGTGCTATCCACACGTTCACGGTGTCACCGGCAATGACCCGACGATTCCCGGTGGCGTCACCGCCGGCTTTGCTCGAAAAGATCCACAGTATGCTCGTTATTTCCAATCGACCATCGATCGGTTTTCAAAGCGTCCCAACCTCGTGCGGAACCTGACGGCAGACGGTTACCATTCGTTGCAAACCGGCAAATG
Source organism: Rubripirellula sp. (assembly GCA_049680385.1). Classification (GTDB taxonomy): domain Bacteria; phylum Planctomycetota; class Planctomycetia; order Pirellulales; family Pirellulaceae; genus Rubripirellula. The sequence goes on from JBAUHR010000263.1 coordinate 1,555, forward strand.
GTGGGAAGGCGATCCGACCAAAGCTGCGGGCTTCTCTGATGCGATGACACATGGAACGGACAAAGGTGATCGACATGGCGGTATGGGACTACAAATTGGACGCAACGGTTTGAAACCGATTACTGATTTCCTTGACGACAGCGCCAATCGGCCATTCCTGCTGTGGTACGCCCCGATGTTGCCTCACACGCCGCACAATCCGCCCGCCGAGTTGCTGGCGAAGTCCAGCAAGCTGACCGACAGCGAACCTGTGGCCCGTTATTGGGCAAACGTTGAGTGGTTTGATCGCACTTGCGGTGAATTGCTAAATGATCTAGACCAGCGAGGATTACGCGACAACACAATCATCGTCTACGTCTGTGACAACGGCTGGATTCAAAACCCCGCGACGGCTAACCGTGACGCCGAGCGGTCAAAACGCACGCCGTATGAAGGTGGTGTCCGCACACCGATCATGATTTCGTGGCCGGGACACATTACGCCTCGCATGGACACTGAGCATCTGGCCAGCACGATCGACCTGTGGCCTACGATCGCCAAGTTGCTTGGAACAAAGCACCCCGATGATCTCTCTGGAATCAACCTCACGAACGAAGCGACCGTGGCGAATCGTTCGACGGTCTTCGGTGAGCAATACAATCACGATATTGCCAGTGTCGATGAACCGACACGTAGCCTGGAACATCGCTGGGTGATCGACGGCTATTGGAAACTGATTGCTCCCGATCCACGCAACCTTCCCGATGCGAAAGCCGAGCTGTACGACCTCGAACACGATCCGAACGAGAAGCAAGATCTGGCGGCAAAGAATCCAGAGCGAGTTGCCGACTTATCGAAGCAACTCGATCAGTGGTGGAAACCGTCAAACGACTGATGGTCTGTCCAGTTTGAGTTTCAAACGTACGATAGGCTTCCAGCCTGTCGATCGTGAGTTGACAGACTGGAAGCCTATGCCACATATTTTCCGTTCCATTCCTCGCTTAGGCGGTCGTCAATTCACTTGACGGCTGTTTAAACGCCTTTGCGGTCATGAGCCCCCAAAGTACCGAAATTTTGTATTTGTTGATGCAGATTTCCCGAGCGTTGGCTGCTTCAAGCATGGCGTGACACTGTGATCTGTTGTACATGCGAAAATGCGATCGATCGAACCATCGCAAATAGATGTCGAACAACCGACACGACAGGAAATCGTCACACCAATCGGTGATCACCAGCATGCCGCCGGGACGCAGGACACGGAACATTTCTTACAAAGCAACTTGCGGAT
>JBAUHR010000264.1:0-2701 GCA_049680385.1 Rubripirellula sp.
TGTCTTGGTCAGCAATTCCTCGCGGCCGTACCCAAGGATCGCGCACAGTCGATCGTTGACCCGCAGCCACTGGCCATCGGGGGCAACGTGAGCAATTCCAACGGCGGCGTTGTCAAAGGTCGCGCGAAAACGTGCTTCGGCGTGCTTGGATTGGGTGATGTCCAACAACGTCAGCACGACGCCTTTGTGGGCCGATTCGCCGCGATAGGGCAAGACTCGCATCAGGAAGTGGCCGCCATCAGGCATGATAATTTCTTCTTCGTGACGTTCCTGTTCCTCAAGTACATGGGTCAACTTGCCCATCAAGTCATCGGAAGGGATGTTGTGTGAGAAACCCGTAATACTTCGTCCGACGTCCGACGTAATCAAGTTGAACGCTTTGCCCATTCGTGAAGTGAATTTGCGAATACACAGCTCGTTATCCAAAAACAGCGTGTGGACGTCGGTGCTATTGAGCAGGTTGTCCATGTCCTCCGTTAGTTCAGTTAGCTCAGAGATCTTGTTTTGGTACTCGGCGTTGACCGTGTAAAGTTCCTCGTTGACGCTGTGCAATTCCTCATTGGTCGATTGCAATTCTTCGTTCGATGCAACCATTTCTTCGTTGGTTGCCTGCAATTCTTCATTGCTGGATTCCAGTTCCTCGATGGTGGCTTGCAAGCTTTCGCGACTGTGACGTAGATCGGTCTCCAGGACATGTATCCGGTCTCTGGCAACGTCGCCAACAACGAACGTTTCAGTTTCGACGGTCATGTTGGCCGGTGCAGTCAAATTCGCAGCGGATTCTTCTTCTGCTGGCTGCATTGCAACGAAAGTGTAGTGACCATCACCGTGACGATGCGGGATCCTGCGGACCGTAACTCGGTAATTCGCAATCGAATCTTGGTCGCTTACGCGCACCCGATCAATCACCACAGGCTCGCCCGTTCTTGCTGCCTGCTGAACTGCTCCGATCACCATGGTTCGTAGATCGGTGGGTAACATGTCCAGCACACTGTTGGTTGCACGACCATTCGGCACGCGGACGATGTGATTGAGATTCCCAAACGAATGAACCAACTCATTTTGATCGTTCATCAAAAATGCGGTCGGAACAAAATCCGTTAGCATCACATCGTACGCGTTCATCAATTCGCGGTCGCTGACCGAGGCGGGAACGGTATGTGAACGAATCGGGTACCGAGTCGCATTGGCGGACGCCGAGGCGTCAATCTGCGCACGGTTTTGCATTGGCCCAGCGCCTGCGGGAAGTCGCAGGTCTGCACTCAAGCGAATGTCACGTCGCTTGCGATTGATTCGCCACGTCTTGTCAATCACGTCAAATTCATCCGACAAGTCTCCTGGCGTTTCGCTGGGGCCCATAAACAGCGTGCCGCCGGTCTTGAGCGCAAAGTGGAACAGCGAAATCACTTTCTTCTGTGCCAACGGTTGCAGGTAGATCAACATGTTGCGGCAGGTGATCAAATCCATTCGCGTGAACGGCGCGTCCTTGATCAAATTGTGTGGCGCAAAGACCACCATGTTGCGAATTTCGGGTGAAATCTTCCAGCCCTCGCTGATCTGACTAAAATACTTCCGTTTCCGATCACTAGAGACGTCAATCAGTGCCGCATCGGGATAAACTCCGGCCGATGCAAAATCCAATGAAGCTTTGTGAACATCGGTCGCAAAAATCCGCACGTTGACCGAGCGTTTCATAGCGGTGAATCGCTCGTGTACCAACATCGCCAACGAATAGGCTTCCTCGCCCGTTGCACATGCGGCTGACCAGATCCGCATCTCTTGCTGTTGAGGAACCTTCAGCATCATCTCGGGAAGTATCTTTTCTTCGATCACCTTGAACGCTTCGATGTCGCGAAAAAACTGCGTGACTCCGATCAGCAGGTCTTTGTACAGAAGGTTTAGTTCGTCTTCATCGCTGATCACTTTTTCGACATAGGCATCAAGGTTGTCGCTGTGATTGAGCAACAGACGACGCTCAATTCGCCTCACAACCGTCGTTGGCTTGTAGTACGTGAAGTCAATTCCGTAGTGATCGCGAATCTCACGCAGGATTCGTTTGATGCCGTCTTCCGGTACCGGTGGAATCACCACTTCACTCGCCGAGGTCTGCATCGGATGCTGAAGCAGACGCAACAGCGCATCGGCGATCTCAACAGGGTTGCCAACAATATCCACGACGCCCGTATCCTGCGAATTTATAGGCATGCTGTCGAAGGCCGCCGAAGTGACATCCTGAGTGATGACCAGTCCGCCCGCGTTATGAATATCACGGACACCGCGTGATCCGTCGCTTCCGCTGCCGGACAGCACCACCGCGATGGCGTTCGCTTCGCAGTCTTGTGCCAAGGAACGAAAGAAGTGGTCGATCGGCAGCGTCAACATTTCATGAGGATCTTTGTCTGTGATTAGCAAGCAGCCCTCCGAAATAATCATGTCCTTTCCCGCGGGAATCAAATAAACGGCGTTCCGTTTAACTTCGACTCCGTTGGTGACGCGAAAGACGGGCATTTCCGTGTGTCGACGAATAATCTCGTCCATCAAGCTTTTGAAGTCGGGCGACAAGTGTTGCACGATCACGAACGCCATCCCAGTGTCGGCTGGTAAACGATCAAAGAGTTGTTCGAGGGCTTCGAGTCCGCCCGCCGAAGCGCCGATCCCAACCACATAAGTAGGTCGCTTGTCGATTGGGACAGCGCGTTGT
>JBAUHR010000265.1:0-1660 GCA_049680385.1 Rubripirellula sp.
CAAAAGATGCGCGGTCGATTGGTGCGCGGTCGGCTAGGCTCGAGATTGGTGGAATGACGACTGATGGCGAGATGCGCGGTCGTCGGTACGCGGGGCAGTTCATGCTCGAGATTGGTGCGCGGTCGCAAATCCGCAGCGAGTGCCCGTGGCGTTTCCTTGATCTCGCGTCGATCCTTCGTGCAATCATCCACAGCCAACGTCCAAATTGGCGTGCGCGGTCAAACTTGCTCGGTCTACCTTCGGTAGGCTACAATCGTGAGGCACGTCGATCGAACTGCCCGATCGGTCACCGAATCAACAGGACTCGTCGTGTAACCATGCCGTGCACCGGAGTACGGCATGGCGCGTTCACAAATGGAAAATCAACCCGCCGTACCCGGTGACGGCGGCCGTTATCGCACCTAAGGACGCAGACACAAACTGATGCAACGTCCCTCCACAACATTGATTCTAACGGTTGCTGTAGCGTTCTATTGGACGCTGCCCGTCCGAGCGTTTTCGTTCACGCCTCGATTTGATCGTCCTGTCGTCATGGCCAAACCGGATGGTCCATACGATCAATGGTTCATTCCACCACAAGCACTGCATCTTTGCGCGAACGAACGCCGTACAACGGTAGTCACCGAATCTATCAACGATGGATCACGTCCTGCATGGGTATCATTTGCGTTAGTTGCGTCATGGTCGTTCATGATCATCGCGGACAGATCTGATCGCACGTCGTTAGACACTCTCGCTCTGATTCACTACGCGACTCCCATCATGTTTGCTGCGACCGCAATCTTTGCGTCAATTGCGTTGGACAACGAAACTGATTCGACAGACAATGACAACATCGACACTGGTGCTGATTGAATGGCGATAACCATGCCATTCACACGAAGGACGGCATCGGGCTTTTACAAATGGAAACCACATTGGCCGTCCTCGGTGATGGCGGCCGTTATGCGTGAAAAAGGAATCGCTATGATCAAATCTTCGCTCTTCGCCTTGGCTGTACTATCAACGCTTTCTGTAGTTGGTGGTTGCTCCAACGCTAACCAAACGAAATCGTCCCAGAGTAGCGGGAATGGCGACATCGTAATCGATACCACTGGAAGTGATGGCAATGTGAGTATCAACGCTGGCGATAGCAACAACGGGAATAGTGTTACGGCCAATGGAATGACGATATCTTACCCGGCGTCATTTGACCGCGAGGATTTGGCTATCGAAGACAGCAATGTCCGAATAGATTTCACCAAGCACAAGCTTGAGATCAAGAGCGGCTCACTGACATTCGACGAAAAGGAATTCGGCACAGTCCAGAAAGGCGATCGAATCGAGGTTCGCGAAGATGGTTCGGTTGTCATCAACTCAGAAACCGTTAACTCGAAGTAGCCCTTTGCTTACCGCAGCAGTTGCGTTGCGAGGCACACCCCGTTAAGAAATACGCATAACCATCGGATTCACACGAAGCGGCGGTGGTCAGCTATCACAAGTGGTTGCCGTGCTCCCGCCGCTCGGTGATCCGTACCGTTCTGTCGTAAAATCTAGGGGAGTTGACTTGGCACTAAACCCGTATGAATCGCCCGTTACGACCACCGGTGACGCGGCACAAAGCCCAGTAGCGGATCAACTTAGCCGACCGTTGCGGTATGCCCTTGCTTGTATGTTCGCC
>JBAUHR010000266.1:0-2033 GCA_049680385.1 Rubripirellula sp.
GCCGTCATTGTTGATGATCGTATACACGTTGGTGGCCGTAACGTTATCGATCAGGGACAGATCCAGCACACCGGCTAGATTGACCGTTCCCATCACATTGACTTGGTCGTAAGTCATACCTGCATTGCCCAGCCCACCGATGCCACCCAGTTCGATTTCCAGCGTGCTGCTCGCTGCAAGATTGAAATCACCGGTGTTGATCACCCCAGGACTGTTGCCCGGCGAAATCTTTCCGCCCGACGTTGCCGTCAAATCATCGACGGTGCCGGTGCCGCTCAATTTGCCGAATCCACTGATCGTCAGCGGACCAGAGATTGCGGCCAGTGCACCATCCAGTTGAAGCGTTCCGTCGCTCACCGTATGGGCGGCCGGTGCCGTGATCAAGCCGGCGATGCCAAGCTGGCCTGCTCCGGCTTTTTTAACCGACGTTGGATTACCGACACCGCCATCAACGATTGACGAGCCAACAGCAAGTTGAACGTCGGGACTTGCTGCTCCATCGGCGATCATCAGGTTTGGAGACGCCGAGCCAGTCAATGCCAACTGCCCGGTGATCACCGTCATCTGCGCGCTACCTAGATGCGTATACGTGCCGGCAATTGTCAACGTGCCTGTTTGACCGCTTTGCGTGCTGGTCGTGTCAATTTGCGAAGCGACTTGTGATGGCGGCGATAAAGCCGTGCCCGTCACTGTTAGATCATTGATCGTTTGGTTGACGGCAAATGCTTGCCCGACTTGATGGGTGTCAAGATCTAAGAAACCGTCTGAGTTAAGCGTGATGTTGGCCGTCGGAGCAAGAGTGTTCGCTCCAAGAACCGAGAGGTAAGAGAGCGTTGAAGTGCCAGTTCCAACAACAATGTCACCGGGGATAGCAACCACATTTGATGTCCACCACGTACCAAGGGTTCCCTTGGTGATGTGAACCGTTGCGTCGAATGTATTGTCAACGGTTGGCCGAAAGTTCATCGATGAAAGAGTTTCGACGATGAGTGTTCCTGTTCCGCTAATTGAACCACTTACCTGTCCATCAATTTTGAGACCAAACCCTGTTAGCTTTGCGGAATCGGTCGCCGCCAAAATGACGTTTCCCGATTGAATCGCTTGGCCCGATGCTCTCGAATCCAAAATCGGTCCGAAACCCATCAAGGTCAGCTCTTCTGCGTTGTCAACACTCTCTCCAAGGCTCAGTCCTGCACTGTCGCCGAACGCGGGATTAACTGTGGTACCACTTGCCAAACTACCAAGTGTTCCCGAACCAGTTAGTTCTAACGCCGCCTGCGTGATCGTTGTTGGTCCGTCATACGTGTTTAAACCCGAGAAGACGACTTTGGATCCTCCCCCGCTGACGCTGACGCCACCCGGACCTGAAAGTACGCCACCGAGACTGATTTGATTGTTGAGTATAAAATTCAAGTTACTCGCGATCACAAAATCATTATCCAACGTTGCAGCAGCACCTCCTTGGTGCCTCATCGTTGCATTGGCAACGTCGACAACTGGGTCATTGATGACTGTGTCACCAGTGACCTGAATCACACCACTGTTGAGTTGTAGTTCCCCTGTGAGCGTATGGCTGGCGATGTAGTCGCCGCCATCTACGCTAAGTGTCGGTGCCGAAACGTTGCCCGTGGGCGCGAAAACACCGCCGGTGATGGAGATTGTTTCGTTACTAGTCAGTGACAAAATCGAAACGTTGCCGGACGACACGATCGTCGGTATGCCCGCCACATCCAGAAAGACATGGTCCGCTGCGCCGGGTAAAACGTCCCCAAACCAGTTGGCCGCGTCAGACCAATTTACGCCGTCGCCGCCGCCGTCCCACGTCATGGCGACGCTGTTCGCCGACAGCACGACGTCATTACCATCGCCACCCACATAAGAGATCGAAAATACGATTCCTCCTTGAACGATCGTCGCACCCTCGGGCAATCCGTCGAACGTGCCGACGACTGCACCGGAGTCATTGTTTTCGATGATCGTGTAGTTCTCGCCGACCAGCGCCGTGTCACCGACGATATTCAGTGTGGCACCCA
>JBAUHR010000267.1:0-2499 GCA_049680385.1 Rubripirellula sp.
GCAGAAGATCGCCCCAATGTCATTGTCATCATGAGCGATGACCAGGGCGTGGGTGACTACGGATTCATGGGTAACCAAGTCATTCGCACACCTGCACTGGATGCGATGCACGCGAGAAGCGGTTTTCTGTCCAAGTTTTACGTGAGCCCCGTTTGTGCGCCGACTCGCGCGAGCCTGATGACCGGGCGATACAACTACCGCACACGCTGCGTCGACACCTTCTTGGGGCGTGCGATGATGGATCCCGATGAAGTCACGCTGGCCGAATGCCTTCGCGACGCTGGGTACAGAACCGGCATCTATGGAAAGTGGCACATGGGTGACAACTACCCGATGCGAGCGATGGACCAAGGGTTTCAAGAAAGTTTGGTGCATCGTGGCGGTGGGATTGGCCAACCGTCCGACCCAGTCGGTGCCGAAGGCAAGTACACGGATCCAGTCTTGTTTAAGAACGGCCAGGAAGTGTCGATGAAGGGATACTGCACCGACATCTTTTTTGACGCCGCGATGGACTTCGTCTCTAGCAGCGTTGAGGCGGGCGAGCCGTTCTTCACCTATATCGCCACCAACGCGCCGCACGGTCCCTTCGACGATGTGCCGCGCAAACTATACGAACAATACAAGAACACCGATCTTTCGTCTCTGCTGGTCAGTCCGTTGCCTGAGAAACGTCGTGAGGCGGAGTTTGACAAGCTCGCTCGCATCGCGGCGATGATCACAAACATCGATGAAAATGTCGCTCGACTATTTTCCAAGCTCGATGAACTCGATGCTACGAACAATACGATCGTTATCTATCTGAACGACAATGGTCCCAACTCGATGCGGTACGTCGGTGACATGCGAGGCATGAAGACAAATGTCGACGACGGTGGCATACGATCCCCGCTGCTGTTTCACTGGCCCGCAAAGGTAAAACCTCTGGCGATTTCAAATGAACTTTGCGCGCACATCGATGTGTTCCCAACCATTCTGGACGCATGCAACGTCCCTCTACCAGAGTCATGCAAGATCGACGGACGCAGTTTCCTTCCGCTGCTGACGGACAAAGAAGCCGAATGGCCAACACGGCAGGTCGTCTTCCAGGCTCACCGGGGCAACGTGCCGCAATTGCTGAATCACTTCGCCATCCATGAAGATCCTTGGAAGCTGGTTCATCCGAGCGGCTTTGGTAACGAGCGAATCAAAGGCGAGGCAAAACTGGAGCTTTACAATTTGCAGAAGGATCCTCGCCAGATGCACGATCTCGCTGCCGTGCATCCCGAGATCGCTAATCGACTCACGAAGGCCTACCAAGCTTGGTTCGCCGATGTCAGCTCCACTCGCGAAGACAACTTTGCGCCACCTCGCATCTTGATCGGCACAGAACACGAAACTGAAACGGTGCTTACCCGGCAGGACTGGCGGCACGGAAGTGGCCGAGCATGGGCAAAAGATTCCAATGGCGATTGGCTTTTGAACGTTTCCGCGACGGACGAATACGAAGTCGAAATCATCCTTGATAGCGACCAATATCCAACCGGAACCGCGACCGTGACAGCGGGCAACTTAACTAGCCGGCTTGAAGTCATCGCTGGTCAGCAACGCGGTCATCGGACAACGTTTTTGCTTCCAAAGGGAGACGTGAAGCTGTCCGCTGAAGTGGTGTTTGGAGAGAAAACAATGGGACCGCATCAAGTGTTTATACGGCGGCAATGAGCAAATGCTGCTCTTTGCGCAGCGACGAATCATGAAGCCTAACGACTGTGTCGTGATGCCAATTCGAACTGAATGGGAAAAAGTGATCATCCCAGATCTTCACAAGCAGCAGAATGGAACTTTCAAGATGAAACAGACACTTGCATGGCCAATGGCCGCGATGGCGGCAATGGTGCTGCTTCTAAACTGCTCCGTGTGCTCAGCACAGAAATGCGAGTTCGATTGGACGGCTCAATACGACCTCAGGAATCCCGATCAAGACCGGGACGAAACCAACGGCCCGATCCCGATCGTCACTGCGGATGACCTAATCGGATACTCCGCCGACGGCAACCAAAACGATGAAGATGACATCGCGGCGACTCCGCTGGCTTTGGCCATCTTTGCCAAACGAGGTTGGCAGAGCCAACTCGTCCACTTCAGCTACAACAACTGCCCGATGAGCGGACGTGGGGCGAAACCCGCCGAACACAAGGCGAGCGTTCAGGGGACGGCCGCGCGATTCGGGTACAACACCAACGTCACTCGGCTTTTTGATTGTCAAGTTGACAGCCAGTGGAATGCCGCCGTGGCCCAGGCGGTCGAAGTGATCAAGTGCACTGGCGACGGCAAAAAGTTCTACTGGATCCAGGCGGGACCGCATGAGTTCGCCTTCCGCGTTCTTACACAGGTCAAGAAGAGTGCGCCCGAGAAGTTGCGGAACGTCGTGCTGGTGTCGCATTCGGGAGTCAACAACGTCTCGACTCACCGGATTCGTGATTCCCTGGGCGAAGGATGCGGGCACACGCTTCGAGACTGCTT
>JBAUHR010000268.1:0-34619 GCA_049680385.1 Rubripirellula sp.
GCTGTAGACCAACGACATCGACTGAGGCTGTAGAAAAACGAGCCAACCAAAAAAGTCGGGGAACAACATGATCGCGACAAAAAAGATCGCGCCCAACCCGATCGTGACCCACAACATCCGCCGCACCAAGGGCGTCAAATGCCCGCGGACTCGGTAATGCTCGACGTACCGTGGCAATGTGCCCGGGATGCCTAGCAACATCACTGGCGTGATCATGGTGATAAAATCGTATGCCATCGACCATTGTCCGACGACGGCATCGTCTAGCAATCGGCAGAACCAAATGCCGCGAAAGAACCCGAGTCCGCGCTGGATGATGGTCATCGCCAACATGACCGCCATGCCAATGGCAAGCGAGTCGGCAACGAAGCTGGATTCGGATTCGGTTTTCTTGGAAACGTCTGACACGTGCATTTCAACGAACGAGAATGATTCGATGAAATTTTGCTCAGTACTGATGCCACGGACGTCCGCTTCGCCCAACGGCGAGCCGAATTAAAACCAAACGATGCGACCGATCCGGTTTTAACGATTGCAACGAAACCTCGATCTCTCGAGCCCCCATCGAATCTCTAACGATTCCCCTCTACCGAACCATCCACCAGACCCGGTTCAACAACGTTGCGTCGTCGATGTTGGCCGATTGCATCGCCTCGACGCCTTTGAGAACCGATTCGGGTGCGTTGGTGTGACCGGCCAAGTACGCCAAGTGATCCACCTGTTGATCGGTGCTATTGATCAAACGCAGCCACTGAACTGGAAGCGTTTCAGCGCGATCGGGAAAATCCCATGACAGCTTGTCCGACCGAGCGTTGTTGTCGCCGTTGCCGCCCAAACCAATTTGCGCCAGCAATGGCTTGCCGTTGACGTCAAGCTTTGCACCGATTGATCGCATCGCCTCGTCGAGACGTCGGTCGATCGGCATGTCAGATTTTGGCGGCATCGCAGCCGCAAATGCCTCGGCGGCCGAACGCTGAACCGCGTTGTCGATGACCCAGCTATTTTCCAATGACTTGGGAACCTGGCGGTTGCTGGCCGGCGAAGCGATCACCAGCGCTAGCGTCCGACCCAAATCAAACTTTGACTGCAACAGGTCGGTCACCAATCGAGTTTCGAGTTCCGCTAGCGCTTCGTTGTGCGGCGCATTCATCGGATCGACGACTCGGCCGTGAAGCGGTTGCCCATGGACCATTTCCCACAGTGAATTGACCACACCTGCCGCCAACGACGGAGAACCACTCAATCGCGTCGACAAATCCGACAATGAAGTCACCGCGTCTGGTCCAGCGATCCATTGCCGGGGGACCTCGGGCGTCGCAACGCGGCGGCGACCATCGGCGAGATCAAAAAACAGCTTGTTAGAATTCGGCTTCTTAGCAACCGACCATCCCTGACGACTGGGAACCAAGTCGCGCCGCAGCAAACCGACCAGCGACCAATAGTCTTCTTGCCGGCCGCTTCCTTCGATGTAGGCGTCGTGACAACGCGTGCAACGCAGATCCTTGTTGAAAATCAGTGCCGCCAAATGACGCCCCATCACACCATCGTCAATCGAATTTGAACCTGCTGCCATCGCGGTCAGAAAAGCTGTCGAAGTCGCGGACGTTCCGTTAATCCAACTGGCAAGCGATCGGTCCAGCGGCAATGAACCCGCGAAGGCCTTTGCGACTTCGGATACCAATTCGTCTCGCTCGGCTCCTTTGACTCGGTTGATCCCGCCATCGGTAATCTGATCGAGCCAGGCCGCCGCAATCTGCGACGCGACTACGTCGGTTGAAATTTTCGCTTCAATGGTTTCGACATTGTTTAGATCCGGCGCCAACCAAGCAAAACCGAACAACCGGCTAAGACGATCCGCCACTTGCTCGGCACTGGCTTCGCCGGTTGGCTGAATCCCGATCGCATCCCAGTAACCTCGCATCTCTAAGTCCACTTGATGTGACACAAGCGACATCGGATCGGGTGGCCCGAGTGATTCGTCAGGCGACATTGCCGACACCTGCTCCGGTGCATCACCTGGATTCCTCGGATCGCCCGGTTCGTGATCCGGCAAAACCATCGAACGACCGCGTGGCGGTGTGCGTGGAACGTCGGCGATCGAATCTTGTCCAGGTTCCGCAGAGTCCACGTTCGGCGTGGCGACGACTGCGGCGACCTCCTGTTTGGCGATCGACGTGGTGTCCTTTTCGGATTGCTTGGCGACCGATCCAACATCGATCGGCACACTGCGATCATTCCGAACCCATAGCAAGCCGATCACGGACGCTGCAATCGCCGCAGCGACGAACCACCACACGGACTTCGTGGCTCCAGACGACTGCTTCACTTGGGAAGGACGATTTGCGGGCGTCACGGACCGAGTCGCGTCGGCGACGGGTTCCTCTCGCAGTCGTGAAAGAATCTTGTAGGTCAGGTCGGGCGGCTGCGACTTGCCCATCGCTTCGATCAACAACGCATCGAGCGCTCGCTCCGCAAAGTCTGGATCCGACAGAGCGTGGTCGTCGTTGATGGGTGAATCGGAATTGGACTGGTTCGAGTCAGTCATGAATCTGTTTTCATTTGATCGATGTTCAGTTGTAATTTTACTTCGACACATTCGCGAAGCTGTCCCTTTGCCCGCTGAATCAAATTGCGAGCACCATGGTCTGAGATCTCCAGCGCCTCGGCGATCTCAATCCGCGTGGCATCTTTTCCATATCTCATCTGCAATGCCAACCGTGCCCGATCCGTCAGTATCGACAAGCAGTCCTTCAGAGCATCCACGGCTCGATCACCCGACAAATCCTTGCCCGCCCAGCGATCCCAGATTTCATCCATCAACGGCGAATCGGCCATCGATTGCACGCGTTTATGCTTGCGATGATCCGAAACGAGCAGGTTGTAGGCCGTTCGCCGCAGATAGCTGCTGGTCGCGGCCTCACTATGTTGAACGAAATTGTCTCGGCGAAGGACTCGTAAAAACGTTTCCTGCATCAAATCGTCCGCCATCGAGTCGTCGCACCCGAGCATCCGTAGATACCGCCAAATGCCGCGTTGGTGCCGAGCAATCAGCTCGGCGGGAAGCAGTTCGGCAGCGTCGCCCTTAGCACTACTGCCGCTGCTGCCTGCGCCTGCGGCAGCACCGACGGCGCTACCACTTGCGCGTTCATGCGATCCTTGCGACGACACCAGATCTACGCCAATAGATCGGTGATAAGTTTGCCACCACCGGCGATTTTCATGGGTCGACCGTTCTTACTGGTGAACGTTTTTTCGGTCGAAATGCCCAAGCCCTTACAGACCGTCGACATCAAATCTTCGCTGCTGTACGGCTCGGTTTCGACAGCCGTTCCGTCGCTGCTGGTTTCGCCAACCGCCAAGCCGCCCTTGATGGCACCGCCACCGACGACACATGACCACGATCGGGCCCAGTGGTCACGACCGGCATTTTGGTTGATGCGCGGCGTGCGACCAAACTCGCCCATCCAAATGACAACCGTGTCTTCCAACAATCCTCGTTGAGCCAAGTCTTCGGTCAGGGCGCTCATCGCACGGTCAAGCTGAGGCAACTTGTTGTCCTTCAACAGCGTGTGGATTCCGTTGTGGTTGTCCCAGCCACCCAAGTCGACTTCGACAAACGGTACGCCCGATTCAACCAACCGACGCGCGAGCAAGCAGCCTTGGCCAAAGTTGTCTTTGCCGTAGCGTTCCTGAACTTCTTCAGGTTCCTTTTCGACTCGGAACGCTTCCATTTGGCTGCTGGTCATCAAGTCGTAAGTCTTGCGCAGCACCTTGGCATGTTCGCTGGCCGGCAAATCACGAGTCCGTTTTTCAAAACCGGATTCGATCATGTTCAGCGCCGCCATCCGCTGCATCAAACGCGTCTCGTCAAGCTTCATATCGAGATTGCGGATTCGGCCGTTGCTCGTCACCGAAAACGGACTCCAAGCCATCCCTAAGAAACCAGGCCCAGCACCGGCGCCGCCGATCGAAACGAACGGAGGTATTTCAAGTTCGGGTCGTTGGTCCATCAGTTCGTGCGCGATCACCGAACCGTAGCTGGGGTGTTCGATGTTCGGGTTAGGCACAAAACCAGTGTGCATGTAATAGCGGCCACGATTGTGATCGGCTTCGCGAGTCGACATGCTGCGGACGATCGACATGTGCTTCATCTGTTGAGCCATCATGGGCATGTGTTCACAGATTTGCATGTCGCCGGTCGTCGAGATCGGCTTGAACGGGCCGCCCGTTGGCGCGCCCGGCTTCAAGTCCCAGATGTCAATGGTTGCTGGACCGCCACCCATCCAAAGCAGAATCGCACTCTTGTGATTCTTCTTCATTTCGTCGGCGTTGGCGTGGATCGCACCACCCAAGGTCAGGGCCGCGCCCGCAGCCGCCGACGAGCCAGCAAGGTGCTGCATAAAGTGTCGACGGTCCATCCCGACGGGAGTCTTCCAATAAGCTGACATAATTAGTAGGTCCGTATCAAAAAGGATGTGAGCGTTGTGTTGAAATTGTGAACGTAAAATGGAGGCGAGTCGTTCGGCAGGCATTTTGTTCATGCCTAAGACTTAATCCCCAAAACCTATTTCTTAATGTTGCATGATGAATTCGTTGCTGTTCAGAACAGCCCACCACATGTCTTGCAACATTTCTTTCTCGTCGCCACCGCGTGCTTTTAACAGTTGACCGGCGATTTGTATTTCTTTTTTGCTAGGCCGCCGAGCCAAACCGGCTTGGAACAAATTAGTCACACGTTCTTGCGGCGATCGCCCCGACTTGGCGACTCGGTCAAGGAAACTGCCCTCGGATTTGCTGATCGCGTTTTTCGTCAAGTCACCGTTGAACAACATCAACGCTTGTGGGATCGAACCGTTGAACGTCGTCGCCTCGTCGCCTTCGTCGGTGCCGAATGCGACCACGAATTGTTTCAACCAATCGCGGCGTTCGCGTTCTTGTTCTTCATAGCTGCCCGACGCCGATGCGTCCGTCGCCGAGACCATCGACTGATAAAGCTGTTCGGCGGACATTTGACGCAAGTAGAACCGCGAGAACTTTGGCATTTCGCCGATCGACGGATCATCAATTTCGTTTGACGAATTCAGCACAGCCGACAATTGGTACGGACGACTGGTCGTGATCCACGTGATCAGTTCTTTCAAGTCGTAACTCGACTTGCGAAACTCGGCCGATAGCTTGTCAAGCAATTCAGGGTGTGACGCCACATTGTGCGGCCCCAAATCGTCGATCGGTTTGGTGAAACCAAAACCTAAGAACAACGACCACATTCGGTTGACGATCATCTTGTCCAAATACTCGCTTTCGAGCATCAAGCGACCAAGTTCTTGGCGTCGGTTCACTTCGTCCACAAAGCCACTCTTGCCGATTTCCGTGCCGTCAGTGAAGACGGGATAGGCGACTTTGGTTAGACCGTTTCGAAGTTCGTAGAAGATCAGCGCGTCTTCGGGGTCGCTTGCTTCGCCAGCATAGTCTTGGTCTGCCAACTCGCCGTGCGAGATGTCGTTCGTGTCTTCGACAAAACGGCGCAGCGAACGGGTTTGGCGGAAGAACGAATTGAATTCCCAGAACCGTTGTTGCTTCCATTGATTGAACGGGTGATTGTGGCACTGGGTACACTGAACTTGTTGGCCCAAGAAAATTCGCGACGTACTGCTGGTCGCAAGCACTGCGTTTTCTTCGTTGACTTTGTCCAGCAAAAAGTTCGCCGCACCGTTGAAGTTCTCGGTGCCCGGCTTGCCGCTGCCTGTGGCAGTGACCAATTCATAGGCCATTGTGTTGTATGGTTTGTTCATCGCGAACGAATCGCGAAGGTACTTCTGCATTCCAACCGGGCTGACCATCGAACGACGGTCATTGCCGCCATCGCGACCGATCAACAAATTCGACCAAATCGTGGCCCAGTGTCCGGCATATTCTTCGGTGTATCGATCGTCGTAAAGCAACTTGTCGACCAACTTGGCTCGCTTGTCACTGCCCCGCTGAGCAGCGAAATCTTGAAGTTCGGCGATCGTCGGAATCCGGCCAATCACATCCAAGAAGACACGGCGTGCCCAAGTCGCATCATCGACCTCGGGTGCCGGAGTACGAATCTCGTAATCTCGCCACCCCTGTTCGATCACTTCGTTGATCAACGCGACCTGGGGGCGAACCGTGTCGGCAGCGGAAACGGGCGTGGAGGACGAAAAACCGCTGCCCAGGAAACCGCTAAATAGGGCGATCGTCCATCCAGCAACGGCAAGAGAGAATCGGTGGTTCACGGAGCAGAAATCCTGGGATGGGGTTCGTTCGACACCTCTGGAACGCAATCAAGCGAACCGATGTACCCATCTATTCTATTCCAGCCGAACGCCACGCTCAAAGAGTGATCCGGACCAGCCACCAGATTGCCGGCCGGTTGCCCCGATTATAACGAGGTTTGACGCGATTTTAGCGAAAAACGGCGTTCGGGCAGGGGCATGGTGATCCGTCGCTTCAAAACGGACAACGCCGCCCACACCAGTCTCGGAGAAACTCGGAGAGTCTCGCCTGCCTGAAAAAGCCTTCGATCAACGGCCCGAAAGCACGGGCTCGATCAGATCCCACTTTGCCGAATCCGTCTCGGCTTGCCATAGATCCGACAGAGCCTCGCCCGACAATAGAGTCTGGACGATCCAAGCCATCGGGTCAGGGATCACGATCGTGACCAAATCGTCACTGTTCTTTTTCAACAGCTTCAACACTGCTTTTTCGACCCGAGACTTTGCCTCGCTGATCGATTCGCCGCCCGGCGGACAGATATCCAGCGGTGATTCTTGGCCGCACCGATACAGTTTCGGATGATTCCGTTTCAGTTCGTCAATCAGCTTGCCATGCCACAGACCGTGATCCAGGTTCCGAAAAGCCTCGATCACTTTGACCTTCGCAACCCGTTGCCCAGAGGACTGGTCACACGCCAACAGACCCGCGGTTTCGCGAGCCGATTCGCATGGTGCTGTGTAGATCGTTCGACAACGAAAGTGTGCGACCTGATCGACCAGCGATGCGGCTTGGCGACGACCCGTTTCGCTGAGCGGCATGTCCATGCAGCCTTTGATGCGACCCTGGTCGTCGAATTCCGTCGCGCCAGGGCGAACCAATAGCACACGCGTGATCGCGGGAGACTTTAAAATCATCATCAGTTCCCCGCACCGGTTGTGGGAGGATTGTTGGCAGCAATTTCGTCAGTCAGCGCCTTGATGGCACTGGTGTAGTCGTCTTTCTTGAAGATCGCCGAACCGACGACAAACAAGTCACAACCGGCCGCACGAGCGGGGCCGATCGTGGTCGCGTCGATGCCGCCATCGATTTGCAGCAGCAGATCCGGGAACTCTGACCGCAGCGTTTGGAGTTTTTCCAGCGCGATCGGGTTGAATTTCTGTCCGCCAAAACCAGCCTCGACGCTCATCACCAACACCATATCGATGTCGGCCAAGCATTCTCGCAAACTGGCCAGCGGCGTTTCGGGGTTCAGTGCGACACCGACGCTGACGCCCATCTGGCGAATCAAGTCAGCAGTTTCCGCGGCATTTCGGACGGCTTCGACATGAAACGTCAACATGTCAGCGCCCGCATCCACCATCGGTTGGGCGTACTTCAGCGGATCACTGATCATCAGGTGGACGTCCAACGGCATGTCCGTGTGACGGCGTAATCCTTCGACGATCGGCATCGCGTAAGTCATGTTGGGGACGAAGTGCCCGTCCATCACGTCGAGGTGCAATACACGAGCACCAGCGTCGTGAAGCTTGGCGACTTCGCCCTTCAGATCGCCGAAGTCGCAAAGCAACAGGCTAGGCAAGACTGCCGGAGCAGCGTTGCGGATCGCTTCGAGTGAGGCTTTCGCCATCCATACGTTCTCATTGAGTCCTGAACAGCTCGCCGCCGCGTCTTGCCCCACCGGCCCTTTTTCAGGCCCGACCTGCAACAACGCTCTGCGACACAGCAGTAACCGTGCACCACATTGAACGCGCGTCCGATCGATTGTCAATCGCGGCGGAATCGACCACAGCACCTCCTGTGGGGGGTTTTGCGTGGCAGTTCACCACAGGATCCGAGACTTCAGGGGTCCTGAATGCTCGCTAGGGAGAAATTGCTACCATTAAAAGTTGTCGGAATTCACTTCCCGGACGGGACGGCGCACCGATTCTGGATCCATTCCACGGCATCATCCAGGCTGATCGACGGACTGCGAATTCGGTAACCCAGTTCATCGCGAGCTCGCTGCGAATCGTACCAGTGGAACTGAGTGCTCATTTCGAGCGCTGCCGAATTGAAAACACCCTCTTTTGCCGAGATTTTCGACATCACGCTGGTTGCGATCTCGCCGATCAATCGCTGTCCTGGCCCCATCGGCATGATGGGTTTTCGAGCCCCGGTTCGCTCGGCGATTTCACGCCACAGCTCGAAATAGGTCCAGTTTTCCCCCGCCAAGATGTACTCGCGGCCGCTTCGGATTGGCGAGTCCGCCGCTCGGTCCTCTCTGGGCTTCGCAATCGCGTCCATCGCGGCGATCGTTCCACTGGCGACATCACGTGCATCGCACAAACTGCAACCACCCGACGGGGCCAGCGGACGCCATGCTTTGGCAACCTCAACGATCATCTGGCCACTGCTCGGTTTCCAATCCCAAGGGCCAAGCATGAACCCGGGATGAACAATCAATGCTTGCAAACCGCGTCGAACGGCTGATTTGACGACGTCGACGCCCGCCCGCTTACTTGCGACGTAACTGCAAAGCGTTGCTGAACCATTTTCGTTCAGCCTGGTCGTTTCGTCAGCAGGCTTTCCTCGTCCGCCAAGAGCAAGCGTGTCGACCGTGCCGATGTGAACCATTGGTTTGCCGTATTCGATACAGGCTTCGACGATCACCGAAGTGCCGTCACGATTGACGCGCATCGATTCCTCCATCCGCTGCCAACCGATATGGATCAGCGCGGCCGAGTGAATGACCACATCGCAGTCAGCAATGGCTTGGCGAATGCCAGCAAATGTCTCCTCGTCACCTAAGTCGCCAATCGCAAAGCTGACGTCTAGTTCGGCAAAGACGTGCGGCTTGGGTTGTGATCGCACCAACGCAACCAACGAGTCGTCCGGTCGATCCGACGCCAGTTGTCGCAAAATATTGTTGCCAAGCAAGCCGGTTCCGCCGGTCACAAGAATGCGCATCGAGAGTTGTCGCCAGGAAGTGAAGGATTCAATGGTGAGAAAATCAAAGATGTAAGTCGTCGCGTTGAAATTCGTCCGCTGGGACATCCGCCAGAGTCGCAAAAACTCGTCTTGGGTCAAGGTCGACTTTCCCGCTAGACTCCGCAGACGATGCATAAACAAACGATGCATAAACACTACGGCGGCAAGGACGAAACCGTGACAACCGATGACTTCCTGCTTGACCAGGCCGACCGAACGCTTCGCGATCAAACTCGCCGACGCCGAGATGGGCGATCGCGACGACGACAATTCTTCTTCGTTGGTGGATTGGGGCTGATCGTCCTACTGATTCTGGGGGCGCCCTCTTTCATCAGCCATTCGTCGATCGGGCGATCGATGATGACCAACGCGTTAGCGGAATACGGATTGGAAGCTCAGTCCGAATCGATGCGAATCGGATGGGTGACGCCTCTGCAAATCACGGGCCTAAAAATCCACGGCACCAAAGCAGGCACTGACATTTCGGTCGCTCAATTGGACATGGACCTGACAGTCATGCAGTTGATCGCTGACTCGTCGTTATCGAATCTGGGCCAAATCACGCTGCAAGGCGTCCAAGTCGCATGCAGTGTCGACGAAGGAATCTCCAGCGTCGAAGCCGACCTGCAGCAACTGTTGGAAACCCCCAGCGACGGCAGCAGCGGTGCGACGACGGGCACGATCAAATTGCAAGACATTACCGTTACGGTCACCGACAAAGTCACTGGCCGTTCGTGGCAACTCGCCAACTGCAACGCCAACGTTGAACTGGGCGCGGCCAATGTGGTGTCAAAGTTCGAAGGCGTCCTGACCGAACCCGGTGGTTCGGGCGGATCGATGGGCGGATCCATCGATTTGGCCATGGATGCCAAGCCGGACGAATCGCTGGCGTGGAAGATGAAAGTTCAAACCGAATCGTTGCCGCTGTCGATCGTTGAACTCGTGCGGCGTCGCATGCCAGAATTGGCAACCTCGATTCCTCGGCGAGTCAGCGGTGATGCGACGGGTGCCGTGTCGGTTTCCAGTAACGCCGAAGGCGTCATCGAAGCAGCAATCAACCAACTGAAAATCCGCAGTCTGACCGCCGAAGACGACGACATGCTGGGCACGGCCGCGGCAAGAATGTGGAAGAACGACTTGGCCACTTTCGACGGCGAGTTGACGATGACCGGCACACGACTGTACGGTCGCCGCTTGGTCGCGACCACGGACTTTGCCCGCGCCACGATGGACGGCGTCGTTTCCACAACGTTCTCGTTGGTGGGAACCGATGACAATCCACTTCAATGGCTCGATGCAATCGACGGCACCGCCGGTGTTGACGTTGACCTTGCCAAGTTCGACCAGGCGCTGCCCGGCATGATACCGCTGCGCGACGGTGCCGAACTGTTATCCGGACGTGCAATCGCCCGAATCGAATCCAACCCCGGCGCGCCTGTCGCCCGCAACACGGACTCCGGTGCATCGGTTCGTCGCAGCAAACTGTCGATCGCCAGCGATGCCCTTCGCGCTCGGTCGGATGGACGCAACGTTGTCATCGACCCGATCGAACTTTCCGCGACCGTGGCAACCGAGCGCGGTCAAATCCGCGCCGAACAATTCAATTGGAAAAGCACGTTTGGATCGGCCATCGGTCAAGGCGATTTGCAGAGCGGAAGTGCGGACGTTGAAATCGATTTTGGGCGGCTGACGGCGATGCTGCGTCCGATCATCGAGATCTCGGACGCCACCATGGCCGGTACCGCCAGCGGAAAAATTCGCTGGAACGCATCGGCCGACAATGTTTGGAAACTGCAGGGCGGTGGTGAAGCGAACAGTTTGCTGGTCACGCTGCCGGGCGGCCAAGTACTGCGTCGTCAAGCGATGAAGGGCAATGTCGAAGCCGTTGGACGATGGGCCGGCGATTCGCTAGAAGAACTCACCAGCGCCAACGTTAACGTCACCACCAATGGACTGGCCATCAGCGCCGACTTGCTGGCTCCGGTCGCACGTCCCGACGGCGTCGTGCCGATGCCGATCGCGATTCGAGGTAACGGCCGATTAGAAACTCTATCGGAACTCGCCGCGCCCTGGATGCCAGCGGACTTGGTTGATTCAACCGGCGACTTCCAACTGGCCGCCACCGGACAAGCGTCGACGTCGATCTCGACGCTGACGGATGCAAAGCTGACTCTGACCCAGCCACGCGTGACCTATGGCACTCAGTATTTTAGCCAGCCCAAAATGCAACTGGGATTCGCTGGCGAATTGCGACTGCCCGAGGGCCAGTTGCGCGCCGATACGTTGACTCTGGTGGGTGACGCGATCAGTGCAGCCGCACAAGGGAACGCCGTGGCTGACAAAATCGACATGACGATCAAGTGGCGGGCCAAGCTGGATCGATTGCAGGGCAGTGTGCAAACGCGAGCCGCCGCGAGTTCCGATTCTTACACGTTCAAAGGCGACTGTGACGGAGAGTTCGACATCCGCACCAACGACGGCTGGATCAATGTGGTTGCGTCGATGAAGGGTCAAGACGTCGCTGTGCTGCAGCCCGCCAGCGCGACCAGTGCGGTCGGGCCGATGCCGGCATCAGCGGACCAGTTCGGTCGTGCATCGGTTCAGCAAGAACTCGTTTGGGAAGAACCCAATCTGCAATTCAAAGGCAACGTGCGTTACCAAACCGAAACCGGCAACATCGAAGCCCAGGAACTGCTAGTCGCAGGCGACTGGTTCGCCACCACACTGACAGGAACGGTTGCATGGAACGAACAAGTCGGTCAAGTTCAGCTGGCCGGGCCGGCTCGTTTGAAAATGGACAAAGTCGCGGAACTGGTTTCGCCGATGGCCGGCATTCCGATCGCCGTCAACGGAATCCACGAGACTCCGCTAGACATCCAAGCGACCCGCCGACCCGATGGCACCGTGGCGATGAATGTGACCGCAAATCTGGGCTGGGAATCGGGCGGCGTCGCCGGGATTGCGTTTGGGTCCGCCAACATTCCGATTCAAATGACCGAAACAACCGTCACGGTTTCGCCGTCGCAAGTTGCCGTTGGCAGCGGTCCAGGATCGATGAACGGCAAAGTCAACTTGGCCGGTGCGGTGCATTACTCGCCCGGTCCGATGTGGATGCAGTTGGAACGCGGTGTGATCGCCGAGTCGATTGAACTGACACCCGAGATGACGGACCGATGGCTGAAGTACTTGGCACCGCTAGCGGCAAACACGGCTCGCATCCAAGGCACCGTCGGCGCCGAAGTCGACGAGGCGTTGATCGTCTTTGATGATCCCAACCAAACTCGAATCGTCGGTCGCTTGAATTTGGGCACCGTCGAAATGAACGCAGGGCCGCTGGCGAACCAGTTGATTGGCGGCGTCGATCAATTGAAAGCTCTCGCCGGATCGGTGACTGGGCAAACGGTGGCCGCGTCCACCAACCGAACGCTGATCACGATGCCACCGCAAAAGGTCGACTTTGCCGTGGATCGTGGGACGGCGGTTCACGAACGAATGTACTTTGCGATCGATCGGGCGCAGATCATCACTAGCGGCCGAGTGGCATTCGATGGACGCATGAGCATGACGGCTCAGATCCCGCTCGATTCACGCTGGCTCGGACGTGACCTGCAAGGTTTGACCGGACAATCGGTGACGCTGCCCATCGAAGGCACGATCTCGCAGCCACGACTGGATTCGGCCGGTATCCGGCAAGTCGTCGCCCAGTTGGGTACCAAGGCAATCCAAGAGAATGCAGAGAACTATCTGCAAAAACAACTTGGCAAACAGATGGAAAAAATCGGCCTCGAAAAACTCTTCGGCCGATAGAGTTCCGCTACGTGCCGACGCGGTGCGTTGGCGTCGGGCGACCGGGACGCAGCGACCGAGCGGTGATGCTGGTCACGGTGATGCCGTGATGCTGTGACGACGCGGCAACCTGTTCGCGGCACACTTCTTCTAACAGCCCAGGGTCCATCGCGACTCGTGCATTGACGATCACTTGGATCGATCCAGCGACGCTGCGCGACGCCAACAGTCCGATGTCGACTGGCGCGTCGTTGGCGACGACATTGGCGACCGCTTGAGTGTCACCGGCCAGGACCGATGTTTTTAAGTGCGCGATGTGACCGGCGTGCTTGCCCGTGACCTCGTCTCGAATTCGCGTCACCACATCGCGTGCGATTTGATCGAGATCCACCGTCACGTCGGTTTCCAATTGTGCCGTTAAATTCACCCATCCCAACTCGGCTTCGCCGTCGGCGTACGTGTCATAGTCGATGTCCAGCAACCGGCGACCGGCCTCCATCGGCGACTCGATGTATCCGAGCACCTCCTCGACCCCTTCACCCGTCGCCGGGCTGACCGCGACCACGGGGACTCCCGGCGCGACGATGGCCAGACGCGACTTCAGTGATGCGACTTCGTCATCACTCAACTGGTCTCGTCGGCCGATCATGATGTAATCGGCTTCCTCGAGTTGCTTCAAAAAGATGTACTCGGCTTGCGGCGAAAATCCACTGCGGTCGTTGGCTGTCGATTCGGCCAAAATGCGTTTTCCGTGTGAAGGTTTCAGTAGCACGCCGAACGGAGCGAGCTCGAAACGATCGCCCAGCATTTGTTGAAGCGGACGCACCACGGTCGCGACCAAGTCGGTGCAACTGCCCACCGGTTCAGCCAACAGGATGTCCGGCGCCCCCTCGCTTGAAAGTCGATCGGCGGTCGCGACCAGGTCGTCGAAACTGCAGCAGAAACAGGCACCGGCCACTTCGCCGACCTCGAATCCTTGCGAGCGAAGATTCTGGGTATCCACCAAATTTTCGGCCTGATCGTTCGTGATGATGCCCACCCGTTTACCGTCCGCCGCGTAGGCTCGCGCCAGTTGGCCGACCAACGTCGTCTTTCCGGCACCCAAAAAGCCACCGATCAACACGAAACGAATCTTGGGGTCATCAGTCATCGAATACCGCTTTTTGCGTAAAACGTGGGAGGGGGGCGAGGCGTCCGCGAACAGATTCCGGCTTGGCGTTCACCAATTCGTCGTTGTCCATCACTAACGTGTCACCTATTCTGACACGTTCCGAGGCCCCATTCACTATCCCCCAATCGATTTTTCACCTCATGACGGCTCAGTACGACACGATCATCATCGGCGCCGGCATGAGCGGTCTAGCGGCCGGAATTCGCTTGGCGCACTTTGATCAACGCGTCTGCATCCTCGAAAAACATTACACCATCGGCGGCCTGAACTCGTTTTATCGAATGGGCGGGCGCGACTATGACGTCGGCCTGCACGCGATGACGAATTTCGCTCGCAAGGGTTCGGACAAACGAGGCCCGCTGGCGAAACTGATCCGGCAACTGCGTTTTCGCTGGGAAGACTTCAAGCTGGCCGAACAAATCGGCTCGTCGATTCGATTTCCCGACGTCTCGCTGGACTTCACCAACGACATCGGATTGCTGGAATCCGAAATCGCCAAACAGTTTCCTGGGCAAGTCGACGGTTTCCGGTCCCTGTGCGGTTCGCTGTTGGACTACAGCGACATGGACGGCGACGCACCGAACTTCATGCGATCGGCTCGCGAAGTGATGGCCGAACATATCTCGGATCCGCTGTTGATCGAGATGCTGATTTGCCCGTTGATGTGGTACGGCAACGCCCGTGAAAACGACATGGACTTTGGCCAGTTCTGCATCATGTTCCGCGCCTGTTATTTGGAAGGCTTCGGTCGGCCGTTCAAAGGCGTCCGCGTGATCCTGAAGAACTTGGTCAAGAAGTTTCGCGGCCTCGGTGGCGAACTGAAACTGCGCAGCGGCGTGGCAAAGATCCATGTCGAGAACGGGCAAGCCTGCGGCGTGGTCTTGGACGACGGCACCGAACTGCAAGCGAAACGCATTCTGTCATCGGCTGGCAATATCGAAACGTTGCGGATGTGCGACGACATCACCGAAGTCGACGTGGCGAAAGCGGGCACGTTGTCGTTCATCGAATCCATTTCGATCTTGGATCGCAAACCGGTCGACTTCGGTTTCGATCGCACGATCGTGTTCTACAACGACAGCCAATCGTTCCATTGGCAAAAGCCAAACGACGCGTTGTGCGATGCGCGAACGGGCGTGATCTGTTCGCCGAACAATTACGTTTACGATGCCGACGAAGGTGAGTTGCCGGACGGAGTGATCCGGATCACGACATTGGCCGATCATGATCGCTGGTGTGCGTTGTCGGACGAAAAGTACCGCAGCGAGAAAGTGGTCCAGTATGACGACGCGATCGCTTCGGCCGTCCGCTTCATGCCCGACTTCCGCGGTTATGTCGTCGACACCGACGTGTTCACGCCCAAGACGATTCGCCGGTTCACGTTCCACGACAACGGCGCGGTCTATGGTACCCCCGACAAGCAACTTGACGGAACGACCCATTTGTCGAACGTCTTCCTGTGCGGCACCGACCAAGGATTCGTCGGGATCGTCGGCGCGATCGTCAGCGGCATCAGCATGGCAAACCGTCATTGCCTACAGGTTTGACCACGTCACGGACGAGTATTTTGAGGTAGGGCCGGTTCCCACCGGCCTCTCGAAGCAACGAATTGGCCGGCAGGAACCGGCCCACACCCTCGCATACACCCTCACCCACCCCCTCTGCAGAAAGCCGGCCAACATTCGGCTATCGGTGACCGGCTGGATTCTCCTAGACTCCCCAGCGTCCGAGAACGAAACGCATTTTAGGAGCCACCGGCATGGAAGCCGACTCGAAATTGCGCGGCAAGGTTGTCGCGTTTGCCGCCGGAATTGTTTGCCTGGCCATGAGCTTGGTCGCAACCAATGTCGACGCCGCCAACTATCGGACACGCAACTTCTTGATCCAAGCGCCCGACGCCCAGCTTGCCAAGCAAGTCGGCGACACGGCGGAAAAATACCGCCATGACCTGGCATCGTACTGGCTAGGACGGCCGTTGCCGCCATGGCCGACGCCGTGCCCGGTTGTTGTCATCGCCGGCTCGAATTTGGCGGCCCAAGGCGAAACCAACTACCACACCGCTCCGGTTCGTGACTTCCAAATGAAAGTCGTCGGAACGCCCGAGCGAATCCTCGACAGCGTCCTGCCTCACGAGGTCACGCACACTGTCTTAGCGACTCACTTTGGTCGTCCGCTGCCGCGATGGGCCGACGAAGGAATTTGCACGACGGTTGAGCACGATTCGGAAAAGAGCAAGCACGAAGCCAAGCTGCGAGAATTTCTGAGCACGCATCGGGGCATCGCCATGAACAAACTGTTCCTGTTGACCGAATACCCCAACGACGTGCTGCCGATGTACGCCCAAGGATATTCGGTGTGCCGGTTCTTGATCGAACAGCAAGACGCACCGACGTTCATCGCATTTCTGAGCGATTACATGCAGTCGCCATCGTGGACCGCGAACATCAAGAAACACTACGGCTACGATTCGCTGGCCGAACTGCAACAGTATTGGTTGGCCTGGGTCGCCGAGGGAAGCGGCCCCGTCGCACGTTTCGCCAAGAACGCTCAGCCAGCTTCGGCATCGCCAGCATCACTTTCGCCAACCGCAATCGCATCGGCCGGCATTGATCAGTCGACCCGCGGCGGCCTGATGGTTCCCTCGTCCGACGTTCGGCCCGCGTCTGCCACCGGACCAGCGACCAACTTGATCGCTCCGCAAAACTCTGCCGTCGTGACGACACTGGCCAGCACCGAATCGGGCGGTTGGTACCAGCGGAAACGGCAAGAGGCGGTTTCCGAGAACCCGGCCCTGGCCGAGGCTCCCACGATCGCCGACCCGATGGTTCCGCCGTCGGTGCGAAATCCGGGTCGCTACAAGTCGGCTCAGCCCCAACCGGAAGTCCGACTGGGCGGTGGCGGCCAACCACAGTCGTACCAGCCGCAGGCGTACCAGTCACAGGCGAATCAGCCGCCCGCCTATCTGCCGTATTCTGACAATTCTCGCCAAGGCGGCTACGGCGGACCAGCGACGCGATACTAACGGCCACAGCGAGGCCAGCGGTTGCACGAGACCGTTCGGCAAGTCCCCCATCGGATTGCTTCGCGGCAGATTTGGGCTGGATCACCGGTCTGTCTGCCATGGCTGGCTAAAAGTTGGCCGCGACCGAGGCTACCCCTGCGGCACGAAACATGCTATTTTCTCGATTCTTGGGAAGCAAAGCTCCCATTTTCCTGTACCTCTGACGACCAGATTTTTCGATGGCCAAACCGCATCGCAAGTTAAAGAAAGCTAATCACGGCCGCCGCCCGGCTAACGCTAAAGCACGCAAAGCAAAGCGCCGCAAGCTGAAGACCTAATCCGATAGATCGAGAGTTCTCTTCCTCGCTTGGTGAAAAGCAAGTTGAAAAGCAAATTCATCATCGATCTCGATCTGTTGGACATCAGCAAGCCGATCGCCGGCATTGAAGCGATCCGCGAACTGAATCCGCAGCGCCACGAGATGGAGCAATTGACGGCGATCCTTCATGAGGATTTGGACCGGAATGTATGCGCGGCCGTAAAGTCGGTTTCGGAAGACGAGTTTTGGTGTCGCGGCCACATGCCCGGCATGCCGTTGATGCCCGGCGTTGTCATGCTGGAAGCGGTGGCTCAGCTATCGAGTTATTTTACGCAGAAAAATGACCTGCTCGGTGCCGATATCGTCGGTTTCGGCGGTGTCGATGATGTGCGTTTTCGAGGCATCGTGACGCCCGGCGACGACTTGATCCTGATGGTCGAGTTAATCAAGGCTCGCCGCAATCGAATGATCATCGCAGCTTTCCAAGGCGCCGTGAACGGATCGATCGTGCTGGAAGGCACTCTTCGCGGAATCCCGATCCCGATCGCTGCGGTCGAAGAACAACTAGCTCGCAAAGGCTAACGCCGGTTCGGTGTTGGTGAAACGGCGACGCTTTCAGCGCGTCAATAATTTAGACGCGGGTGTAATGTTTTGGCATCGAAACTCGCCATCGGTTTGTCGATTGAATCGCTTGACCGTTAGCCGCAGGCCTAGGTATTTCTTGTCGCGTACGCCTGCGGCTAACGGTTAAACAATCGGGCGTCTGGAAGAAATACTAGCCCGATGCGCAAGCGAGCGGATCACAACTTTGACTCGCTCGCGAGTCGTGCTAGTAGATCGACCGGCGGTTGACGACTTTCGCCACCGCCAGCCCCGAAAACGTCGCGTTGCTGTCCCCAGATGCGGCGAGTTCTGTTGGTTTCGTTTCCTACTTCTCTCGGAAAAGACTGCTGGATGAGCACCACCACCACCACACCAAAGTGGACCGTTGAAAACTCCGCCGAGTTGTATGACATCGAGCGCTGGAGCGACGACTACTTTCACATTTCGGACAACGGCACCCTGGCGGTCTCGCCCGACCGCAATCGAGCCAACGCCATCGACGTGAAAGAACTGGTCGACCGACTCGACCAACGCGGCCTCGACCTGCCAATCTTGATTCGCTTCAACGGGATCCTGGCCGATCGACTCAAGCGGATGAACGACTGCTTTGCCGAAGCGATCGACCAGCACGATTACCAGAACCGGTACCGCTGTATCTTTCCGATCAAAGTCAACCAACAACGCGACGTCGTCCAGCAGGTGATCGCCCACGGTCGCCAATACGGGTTCGGCGTCGAGGCCGGCAGCAAGCCTGAATTGCTGGCTGTCGTTGCGATGACGGATGCCGACATGCCGATCGTCTGCAACGGTTTCAAAGACGACGAATTCATCCACATGGCGCTGCTCGCCCAGCGAATGGGACGGACGGTGATACCGGTTGTTGAAAAGGTGAGCGAGCTGGATTTGATCTTGAAGCACGCCGAAGAAATGGGCGTCCGTCCGACGATCGGTATGCGAGTCAAACTGGCCACCCGCGGCACCGGGCGCTGGCAAGCCAGCGGCGGTTACCGCAGCAAGTTTGGGTTGACGGTTTCCGAAATGCTGGCGCAACTGGACCGCCTGATCGAACTGGGCATGGGCGACTGTTTCCAACTGCTGCACTTTCACGTTGGCAGTCAGGTCGGCAACATTCGCCAACTGAAATCGGCGATCTTGGAAGCGTCGCGCATCTACGTCGACTTGTATCGCCGCGGCGCGGGGCTGAAATACTTGGACGTCGGCGGCGGTTTGGGTGTCGATTATGACGGATCGCAAACCGATACCGATTCCAGCATGAATTACACCATGCAAGAGTACGCCAACGACGTGGTCTATCACGTGCAAACGGTGTGCGACGAAGCCGAAGTGCCGCACCCCACGTTGATCTCGGAAAGCGGCCGAGCGATCGCGGCCCAGCACAGCATCTTGGTGATGGACATCCTGGGCGTGACCGCGCAGGGCAAGTTTCAATCCGACCTGGATGAATTGCCCGACGAATACGAGCAACCCGTGCACGATCTGTGGTTGTCGCTCAACAGTTTGACGCCGCGAAACATCCAACAAGTGTTCCACGACGCGCAGGTTTCACTTGAACTTTGCATGAACTTGTTCAGTGGCGGATACCTGCCGCTGGAACAACGCGTCATCGCCGAAGACCTGTACTTTGCGATCTGCCACGGCATTCAAAAGATCGGCGCCGAAATGGGCGAACTGCCGGACGAACTTCGGCACTTGGACCGGACTCTTTCCGACATCTACTTCGCCAACTTCTCGCTGTTCCAGTCGATGCCCGATTCGTGGGCGATCGATCAATTGTTCCCCATCATGCCGATCCACCGGCTGGGCGAAAAACCGACGCGGCACGCGGTACTGGGCGACATCACTTGCGACAGCGATGGCAAGGTCGACGGTTTTATCTGCGGCGGCAAACGCAGCCGCACGCTGATGCTGCACGAACACACCGTCGGCCAACCGTACCAATTGGCCGTGATGATGGTTGGCGCTTACCAAGAAATTCTAGGCGACCTGCATAATCTGTTCGGCGACACGCACGCCGTCCATGTCGACATCGCCGACGGAAACGTCAAGGTGCAGTCGATCGTCAAAGGCGACACCGTCCAGGAAGTGCTCGGCTATGTCCAATACGAAACCCGCGAATTGGTTGACAAGCTGCAAGAAGCGGTCGAAGACGCCCTTCAGCGTGGAGTGCTGAATAACGAACAGGCGGGCGAGACGGTCGCGTTCTACGAAAAATCGCTGGGCAATTACACGTATTTGTCGCACCGCAAGGCGACCACGTAACCCCCACAGCGGCCCGCAAATGATTGCCTCAGCCGCCTCAGCCCCAGGCGGTCGCATGTGCCAAGATTCAGATTGCCAAGATTCAGACGCTTTTGCCGAATGAATCGAAGTTCCGTAAGTCAGGGGAAATGGCTAGGATGCGTCACGCTACCTTTGCCTTTCCCTCTTTGTCCCAACTTCCATTGACGCCCTGAGTCGACTGATGGCCCGAGCCAAGAACGCTGATCGAATCAAACAAGAAACAGCGGAAGCGGCCGCCAACCAAGATCAACGCACGCCTGCGGAAAAACGGGCCGAGTCTTTTCGCGTCGCAGCCCAGCGCGAAACCGTCGAAGCATTTGTGGTCGCGTTCATCCTGGCGCTGCTGTTTCGCGCCTTCTTGGCCGAAGCCTTCGTGATCCCAACCGGGTCGATGGCGCCGACCTTGATGGGGGCTCACAAAGATTTGGCGTGCGACCGATGTGGACAACAGTTCCAAGTCGGTGCGAGCCGCGAACGATCCGGTGAAAGCACGAACTTGGTCGTCGTCGGCGGCGTCTGCCCGAATTGCCGTCACGTCAATTCGTTGGACCTGCGGGACAACAGCGAAGACGTCACATTCAATGGTGACCGAATCCTGGTCAGCAAATTCAAATACATGGTCAACGATCCTGATCGATGGGACGTGATCGTGTTCAAGTATCCAGGAAACCCGAAACAGAACTACATCAAACGGTTGGTGGGCTTACCAAGCGAAACGCTGACGCTCAGTCATGGCGATGTTTACGCGCGTCCCACCGACACCAACGATAAGACGACGATCCTGCGGAAACCACCGACCACGTTGATGGCGATGAGCCAGTTGGTTTACGACACAGACTTCCAATCCGAATCGCTGGTCAAAGCCGGCTATCCCAGTCGCTGGCAAGCGTGGGCCGAAGGCGCCACTTCGCCGCCGGAAAATTCGTGGACCACCGATCGCAAAACGGACGGTTTCGTCGCGACCGTCAAGGCCGACACCGACACCGACACCGATCAGTGGCTACGTTACTTCCACCACCTACCCACCGACGAACAATGGTCGGCCGCCGACGCCGGGCAATCGCTGGCGAACGTTGACCCGTATCAGTCGCAAGCGATCACAGATTTTTACGCTTACGATTCGTACATTCATGTCCCGGCGGGATACGTTTACAAGGAACGCCCATCAACGTCCGGTGGCGGCAGTCTGGAACGATCGCTCAACGGCGGCTTCAGTACTGGCCAGTTCAACGAAAACTATGACAGCGGTGCCGGTCCCGAGCAGTTTCGTGGTGTCGCCATCTGGGGCGGCCAAGACAGCGGCAACCAGCAAATCGGCCGTGACGGCATGCACTGGATCGGCGACCTGATCGTCGAAGCCGACATCGAAACCAGCAGCGATGCGAAAGACGCCACGCTTGAAATCGTCGAAGCCGGCGTCAAGTACCAGTGCCGAATCAATCTTGCCGACGGCAAGGCAACGCTTGCGATCATCGATGCGGCGGGTAAGAACGAAACAAGAAACTTCACCGGTGGAAAATCGTCGCCAACAGCCGCCACCGGAATCAAGGCTGGGTCGCGGCACAAGGTGCGATTCAGCAACTGTGACGACCAATTGGTCCTGTGGGTTGATGGCGACGTGATCGAGTTTGATTCGTTGACCACGTTCGACGCTCGCGACTATCGCAGTCGCGACGAGGATTATCCGCGCTGGTCGAAAACGGATCCGCTGGACGCAGCACCGGTCGGGTTGGCGATCAAGGGTGGCGAGGCCACGGTTCGGCATCTGCAAGTTCGCCGCGACAAGTATTACATCGCCACCAACAATGCAAACTTTGGCGGCATCAACGATTACGACAACAGCGCGATGTTCCGATTAGCTGGCAGCGGCGTTTCGCTGGGCGACATCCAAAGCGTCTTCAAGATGCCACAGCGATGGGATGAATTTGTCGGCTGGCAAGCTCGGCGATCGGTTTCGTTCCAACTGAACGAAGACCAGTTTTTCCCGATGGGCGACAACAGTCCCGAGAGCCTGGACGCTCGCTGTTGGGCCGGCACGAAGAGCCAGTACAAACTGCCTCGTGGTGTCAACGAACCAGCATGGCGATGGGCCGATGATTCGTATGTGCCGCGAAACTTGTTGGTCGGCAAGGCGCTGGTCGTTTTCTGGCCACACTCGTGGAGTTCGCCCGTTCCGTTCACGCCGAACTTCAAACGAATGAAATTGATTCGGTAAATAGACTTTCTGCGATGGACTGCAACCATGACTAGCGAAAACCCGTGGATCCTTGAAGCCTTCGAGCTGCAAAAGACGTATGGCCGGCGACGGGTCGTTGACGGTGTGAATCTGCACGTCGGCCGTGGCGAAATCGTGGGCTTGCTCGGTCCCAACGGTGCGGGCAAGTCGACCAGTTTCCGTATGATCTGTGGACTGGTCGAACCCGACCGAGGCCGCGTCTATCTGGATGGCGCCGACGTGACCACGTGGCCGATGTATCGCCGGGCTCGTGATGGGCACATGGGATACCTGCCGCAGGAACCGAGCGTGTTCAAGAGCTTGACGGTCGAGCAAAACATCTCGGCACTGCTGGAACTGCTTGGCATGGATCGCAAGGCACGCAAGATTCGCACGGACGAGTTGCTCGAAGAATTCAACATCACTCACATTCGCAAGAGCAAAGCGGGCGGCCTGTCCGGTGGCGAGCGACGTCGATTGGAAATTGCACGCTGCCTGGTTTCCAATCCCAAGATCGTGATGCTTGACGAACCATTCGCCGGGATCGACCCTGTCACGGTCCAGTCGATCCAAGAAGTGATCCTGCAATTACGAGAAAGCGGGATCAGCGTGCTGATCACCGACCACGCGGCTCGAGAAATTCTGGGAACGGTCGATCGCTGTTATGTGATCTACCAAGGTCAGGTCTTGATCGACGGCACGCCCGACGAAGTCAAACGACACCCCAAGGTCCGCGAAGAATACCTGGGCAACTTGGACGGAGTCGATCGAAACCAACAACCGCACGCCACCGTGCCGAAGCCCCACTTCGGCACCGCCCCAAGTTCGCAGCCCGCACCAAAACGACGGATCACCGACGTCTAGCCGATGCCAGTCAGCGAAAATCGTCGGGCGGTTGGTCGATTCAAGCGTTTTCGCCGAAGCAATCGTGACCCGTTAACGACCTTCACTACGCGAACTGCGTTGCCAGCGTCTTGTCGACGACTTCATCGATGTCGGCTTCATCCATTCCCATGTCTCGCAGCAATGCCGACAGCTTGGCTTCGTTGTAGCGACGGCTGAACGTCAACTTTGCCTCGCGGCCATCAACATCTTTGATGGTCAACGTGTTCATCACCCAACCGGCGCGAACCGTTGGTTTGGCATCTGGGCCAACCAAATGATCGTTGGCGGGCATCCACCAATTGGCTTCGCAGAGCTTCCAGCCGCCATCGGGATGAACCGCCATTCGCAGCCGGCTCTTCGCCTTGAATGGACCAAACGCATCACTGGGGAAAACGATCAATTCCGGTTTGCGCGGCGTTCCGAAACTGGTC
The DNA here is from genome assembly GCA_049680385.1 of Rubripirellula sp. GTDB lineage: Bacteria > Planctomycetota > Planctomycetia > Pirellulales > Pirellulaceae > Rubripirellula. The sequence continues at coordinate 23,917 of JBAUHR010000268.1, forward strand.
CATAGTTTTGCCAGGATCGGGTCGAGTGTCATCGTTCGATAGAAACGCACGCGGCGACTGATCCATCGCAACATCAGCGCCGCGACAACTAGCACTGCCAAGTTGATTCCTGTCGCAATCGTCGGGCTGTAGGCATAAATGCCCATCAGGACCGCGCACAGCGATTTGTTGCAGACTTCGAAAATGGCATCCAAGAAAGGAACCGGCGTCAACCAGACCAGGAACTCAAAAAAGAACTTAACACTGTTGATGACCAACACGTTGATCACCATCGCGATCGCCAGCAACGTGTCGATCGACATGCTGACGATGCCAAAGTGAACCATCGCGATTTGCGTTTCGCCGCCGACTTCATCGCCCGATGCTTCCATCGACATCACAAACTTGATCGACAACAAGATCACGATCACGGCGTAGGTTTCAAGTCGATCCACCGCCTGTGCGAACGGTTTACTGACCTTGGTCAGACGCGGCAAACTAGTCAGCAACGTCAGTCCCAAAAAGATAAAAAACAACGTTTCATTGCGAAGCGGCCCGGCCACGCCTAGCACCGCATTGTTGGTTGCCCAGTCCGGTCCCCACAACGCAAGTCCCGACAAGCAGGTGACGCCAAAAAACGGTGACAACGCAACCGGCGCAAGCGGGCCTAGCCAATCCACGATGCCACTGCTGGACGCCCATCCGCTTGCCGCTGCGATGTCGTCCGCATCGACCGGGCTGTCACGTGTCAGGCTGCGTTGGATGTTGTCGGCACTCAGTGGTGCGGACGGGTCTTGGTTCGCAGAACTTCCGTTTTCAAAACCCTGAGACTCGTAAGTCTGGCTTTCCGAATTCTGGGCCGATGCAAGTCGAAACACCGGAGGCGAGACGAACCCGATGAACAGGACGAGGACGATTAGTTGACGCATCAGTTTTTCCGGTCGGACGTAGCGCCAGTGTCTTGTCACAACGGCAGCGCTGGGGATTGGATGAATGATTTGAGTGAACAAATGTTATTCTAGCGACTTTTCGTCGTCTGCAATCGGCAGCGCCGCTCGCCCGGCCGCCCAGCGACGGAGTCCCTTCAAGCGTTGGCGACCGCGGGCATAGTACGATTCACCGAGCGAGGACAGATGCGCGGCTGCCGTGGTTTCGAAGGAGGCCTGAGACGATGGGCTGATTGTGATCCAGCCTTGTTCGGCGAACTTTTCCGCGATCGCAGCCGCAATTCGCTGGTGTCCGGCGATGGTCGGATGAAGATGATCGACAAAAAATTCGGGATCGGCGATTCCGTCGGACACTTTCGCGCCAAGGTGATTTCGCATGTCCAGCAACGCATCGGTATCAATCATCGGCGTCTCGAAATCACGACAGATGTTGTGTACCGATTGGACGATCGCATCGGTTGCGCGCAAGGGACAAACATCTTGGTTTCTCGCTAGAACGAGCAATCGTTTCGCCTCGGCGGCTTCGCTGGCTTCCCACTTGGCCCGGCCCGCGGCGTAAGTCAGCGATGCATCAAAACGAGCGACCGTGGAATCGGATTTGAAGGGCGGCGTCTTGACCAAATCACTGGACGGCGTGCAAACGATGACGGGTACCTTGGCCACTTGGGCCGCGCGCAACATTCGGCTAAACGACTGGTTGAATTGACTCTCCACTTCACTGCGCCAATGCGGATCGTTGCGGTACGAATCCAGACCGCCGATATGATCCAGCCGCGTGTCGACTTCGGTTGCCAGAATCACCGGGTCTCGAATTTCAGCGGGCATCAGTTTGCGTTGGATCCAGCTTGCGGTTGCCCACGACGCGGTGACCCGAGTGATCATGCGGCGAATCGGTCCTAGTTTGCGAATGTGGTCATAGCTGCGGTCTTCCAAGAACTCGTTGTGGCCGGTGTAGATCACGATCGCGTCCGGCTGGTAGGCAAGCACTTCGTCCAGAATTTTGGCGACGCGGTAGCTGGCGTACGAAACGCCGCCGCAATTGATGACTTCAAAGTTCGTGTTTGGATCAGCCGCCTGCAGTTGCAGACGCAGCCAAGTCGAAAACGCGGTCTCGGTTGAAAACGGTCGGCCCTGGACCGTTGATCCGCCCAGCACAAACACGCGACGTGTGCCGGCGGACTTGATGCGCGGGAACGAGTCGCGACAAAAAAACTGCAATCGCCAATCCGGGATGCGATATCGATCGGACGTGGAATCGAGTTCAAACAGTGGCCGTAAATGATCCAGCCCCACAACCGCGTGAACATCGACGGCCGCGGCAGGATTCACAAACGTTCGCACGGCCCATTCGATCACGACAAACGGCAGCAGCGACAGCGCGATCGCCCCCGCGATCATCACCGGCCGGCGTGACTTTGCGAGATTCGTCGCAACGGGTTGCTTGTCGGATTCAGCTTTTTTTGTCATCGTCTATCTATGTTGATCACTCGCCACCTGTATTTGACTGGATTCCGCGGCACGGGCAAGACTTCCGTTGCCGCCAGACTAGCGGCTGCTTGGGCTGCGCCGTCGATCGACCTGGACGACGTGATCGAGAAAAAAGCCGGAAAGTCAATCCGCGAGATCTTCGTCGAAGGCGGCGAGGCACTGTTTCGCGATCTCGAATCTGCGGCGATTGTCGAAGTTGCGGCCGGTCGTGCATCGATCATATCCTTAGGCGGCGGCGCCATCTTGCGTGCTGAAAACCGCGAATTGATGGCGTCAACCGGCGTGCGAGTCTGGTTGGATGCGACGGCCGACGAGATCTGTGGCCGAGTGTTGGCGGATGCGTCGACGGCCGACCGACGGCCCGCTTTGACGGCGTTATCACAGCGCGAAGAAATCGAGCGGCTGTTGGCCGATCGACACGATCTGTATGAGTCGTCGGCCGACTTTCGAGTCGATACGACGGGCAAGTCGATCGACCAAGTCGCTGCCGAAGTCATGAAAGCGGTCGGAAAAGAATAGCTTGTGCGGTGCGGCACACCGCAGGCGAACTTTGCCGGTCGATAGGGTGGCTAAATCGCGCCGTCCGATCCAAAACCGGTCTATTGCCGGAAGCCCACGTCGCGGTAAGCTGTGTGACTTCGCAAGCCGTGGCGTTTTAGGCGGTTTACGAACGAGTGCATCGAAAGCACAAAAACGGTTACGGAAATTTTCGCTCGTCATGGTCGGCGTTCAACGACGCTCGATCGACATGTGACGAGTATCGATAGTTAGGAAGGACGAAACGTGTTTGTTTCAGCATCGACTGAGTGCTGGCCCGAGATGGAGTTGCGGGAAGCGATTGAGGTTCTATCGGATCTTGAATTCACCGCTATCGAAATCGCGCTGCATGAATCCGGCAAGGTCAAGCCAAGTGAACTGCTCGAAGACTTGGATCGCGCAGCACAATTGCTGCGTCATTCGCATCGCCTAGACATCTCGGGCTACAGCGTCGAGCTGGCTTCGACAGGCGACCAGCACTACGAAGACTTTGAAAAAATTTGTCACCTGGCCAAGCAAACCAAGGTGGTCAACATCACGGTGCCATCGGGTGAGCATGGTACGCCGTTCAACGAAGAAGTCGAACGGTTGCAAAAGCTTGTCAAAGTTGGCGAGGGCGAAGGCGTCCGGGTCAGTGTCCGCAGCCAACTGAATTGTCTGAGCGACGATCCTGATACGCTGATGGTGCTTTGCAACAACGTCGACGGGCTCGGCATCACGCTGGATCCAAGCGTCTACATCGCTGGACCGGCCAAGGCGAAAAGTCTGGACAAGATCCTGAAATTTGTCTGCAACGTTCACTTGCGCGATACGCGTCCGGATGCGTTCCAGGTCAGCGTCGGGCAAGGCGAAGTCGACTACGGCAAAATCGCGACTCAGTTGTTACGCGATGGTTATGACCGTGCGTTAACCGTACACATGTCGCCAATGGACGATTTTGACCACCGCGTTGAACTGCGGAAACTGCGCCGATTGCTCGAAACCTTGATGTAGTTTTCGGCGAACAGCAGACGGTATCGAACGATGAGTGACGAGAATCTTGGCGAGTTGATCGAGCGATTGCTTTCGCAGCCCAACGTTCCAAGTTCATGCACCAGCATTTCTCCGACGCTTTCCTATGGGCGTCATCGTGGTCCGGCAGCGATGCAAGCGCGCATCGCTGCGGTTGCCGTCACGCTGTATCGGGACGCCAACAATCAATGGACCATTCCGCTGACATTGCGGCCGACGACGTTGGCTCATCACGGCGGTCAGATTTCGCTGCCCGGTGGCCAAGTCGACGCGGGCGAAACGATTCGGCAGGCCGCGCTGCGAGAATTCGAAGAAGAACTCGGTTTGCCGCCTCAGGTGCGAATGTTCTGTGGACCATTGGCGACACAGTACGTCTACGCCAGCCGCAACCTGGTTTTTCCGATTGTGATGGTGATCGACGGACCGCAGCAAGACTGGCAGCCCGATCCGATCGAAGTCGCCGAAGTCGTAACGCTGCCGCTTTCGGTGCTGCTAAATCCGCACAGCCGAATCGATACGCTGAAATCCCGCTCGGTTCGCAGCGGCAGCGGTGTGGTGGGAACGTTTCAGTTCCGTGCTCGAGCGATTCACCACCAGCAACACGAAATTTGGGGAGCGACCGGGATGATCCTGGATCAATTGGCCCAAATATTGCTCCCCTATCGTGATCGACTCGGCTAACTGCCAACTTTGGCGGACAATTGGCCGGACCGGCCATCATCCGGTGCCGACCAAATTGCATTGGGGGGAATTGCTTGTCAGCCCCCGCAAGGCTTAAATTAACGCCGACCACTCAGATACCATTCATACACGAAGGAATTTCCATGGCCTCAGACGCTGTCAAAGAATTCACCGACGACAACTTCGATAGCGAAGTCCTCAAGTCCGACGGCCCTGTGCTCGTCGACTTTTGGGCACCTTGGTGCGGCCCTTGCCGTCAAATCGCTCCGATGATTGACGAACTGGCTGCCGAGAATCCTTCGGTCAAGATCGGCAAGATCAACATCGACGATAACCCAGGGATCGCACAGAAGTTTGGCATCAGCAGCATTCCAACGCTGTTGGTTTTCAAAGGTGGCGAAGTATCCGATAGCTTCGTTGGCGTTCGCCCCAAGAGCGCTCTCCAAGAAGCACTCAACGGAACGTCGGCCTAATCACCGCGATCAAAGCGAAGCCCGCTGAATCACGGCGGGCTTCGAATTGACTTCTTCACGATGCGGCTTAGCGAAAACTGGTCGGCTTAGCGAAAACGGCCCGATGAGTTTCGCTTTCCCAAATTTCAAACGCCGGCGACGTCGGCGGCTTTGTAGACGACTTGGGCACGCTTGAACCCCAGCCTTTCGTACAAACGGATCGCGGCGGTGTTGTCGGTCGTCACTTCGAGGTGCATCCGGGTTAGTCCGGTTTCGCGGAAACCGCTGGCCGCACGTGCCATCAGGATCGAACCGAGTCCCCGTCCGCGGTGAGTCGAGTCGATGCCCAGATTCTGGATCGCTCCCCAACCGTCGATTTCCAAACCTTGCACGGTTCCCACCGGGATCGAATGTCCTGTCGCAGGATCACGGTAACGGCACAGCCACGTCGCCTCGGCAACAAACCCTTCGCGCGACGTGATTTCTCGCATCAAACGCATGCATCCGTCGCGACGGCCCAGGCACGGAAACACGTTGGCGTCCAATTCTTGCCGAAAGCTCTGGTACTTTGCCGTTGCATGCTCGCGAACGATCCCGGTGCTGAACGGAATCATCGAATAGCCCGCCGGAACCGTCTTTTCGGCGTCGGGCGTCTCCGTCAGGTCGTATTCCATGCGGAAACGTTTGAAGTAGGTCAGTCCCATCTCGGTCGAAGTCTCATTTTCGGCGGGCCAGCATCGAACAACACAAAAGCTCGAACGACGCAAAATGAAGTTTACCACACCCTTCGTGATCAGCCCGAGAATGTTCTGAGACGGGAACGCGAATTGCATGTGCTTTGAACTAGTTTTTGGCAAGCCAAACAATTATATTTGGCAACTCGTAAACCTCCTGAATTACCGAGCATTTTAAGTGCAATGCCTCCAGAACCCCGCAAATTCGCCTCACGAGCGTTCGCAAATCCGGTTTGTGGCTGCCATTTTGGTTTCGCTGGCGATGTTCTGGGCTGCCCTTTTGTTGGGCGGTTGCAGCAACTCGGCTGCCACCCAGACGGGCAATTCAACCGACGACCTTGATTCGTCCGGAAAAATTCGCCTCAAAATCGTCACGACCACGGGAATGGTCGGCGACATGGTTTCAGTTCTGGTCGGCCCCGACGCCAGCGTCGAAACGATCATGGGGCCGGGCGTTGATCCGCACCTGTTCACGCCTTCGCGGTCAGTGGCGGTGAAATTGCGAGCCGCCGATATCGTGGTTTACAACGGACTGCACCTCGAAGGTCGTCTCGGCGACGTGCTGGCCGGTCGAGACGGCGACCCCAGGAAAACGATTGCCATCGGCGAAACACTACCGCACGATCAGTTGATTGATGCTGACGCGGGTGTGCATGATCCGCACATTTGGATGGACGTGTCACTGTGGCGCGATGCAGTCGGAAACGTTGCTCAGCGATTGGCCGATGTGATGCCCGAACATGCCGCCGCGATTAAGGCTCGAGCGATCGAGTACCAAGCCGAATTGGCGATGCTGGACCAATGGGGTGCCGAGGCGATGGAGAGCATTCCCGAGTCCCAGCGAATCATGGTCACCGCTCACGATGCGTTCCGGTATTTTGGACGTCGATATCACGTCGAGGTTCATGGCGTCCAAGGAGTCTCGACGATCAGCGACGCAGCGATCCGAGACGTCAACCGATTGGTGGACTTGATCAGCAGCCGAAACGTTCCTGCGGTTTTCTTTGAATCGAGCGTTTCCGAACGCCAAGTCAAGGCGATCGTCGAAGGCGCGCGGAAACGGGGTCAAGAAGTATCCAGCGACTCGGTGCTGCTGAGCGACTCGATGGGCGCCGCCGATACTCCGTCGGACAACTACGTCGGGATGATGCGGCATAACTTTGGTACGATTGCCACGGCACTTGGCGGAACGGTACCGACCGAACCGCAAGATAGCGAACCACCACTTAACGCCTCGGAGAACAAAGATTGAACGCGATGTCAGGCGACGATTCCTTGTCGGTTTGCCCACTGCAAGCGTTCGACGTCACGATTGCGTATCGCAGCAATGCGGTACTCGAGAACGTAAACTTGGCGACTCCACCAGGAACGCTGACCGCGATCGTCGGCCCCAACGGTGCGGGCAAGAGCACGATGATCAAGGCGGCGCTGGGGCTGATCGAACCGGCGTCAGGTCACTTCAACTTCTTTGGCGATTCGTTCGCCAGTGCGGTTGGCCGAGTCAGTTATGTGCCACAGCGAACGAGTGTCGATTGGGACTTTCCGGTCACGGCTCTGGATGTGGTTTGCATGGGCTTGTATCGCAAGATCGGATGGCTGAGACCGGTTCGATCGAAGCACCGAGAACAGGCGATCGAGGCGCTGCGAAGCGTCGGAATGCAAGATTACAGCAAGCGGCAAATCAGTCAGCTTTCCGGCGGCCAACAACAGCGTGTCTTTTTGGCGAGGTCGTTGGTCCAGGGTGCTGACTTGTTCTTGATGGACGAACCGCTTGCGGGTGTGGACGCGTCGACCGAACGAACCATCATTGACGTGCTAAGACAACTGCGTGATGACGGAAAAACGGCGATGGTCGTCCACCATGACTTGGATACGGTCGCTGATTACTTTGACCGTGTGCTGCTACTGAATCGACGCGTGATCGCCGAAGGCCCGGTGGCAGACGTGATGACGCCCAAGTTGTTGAAAGCGACGTACGGCGGCAAGATGATGATCTTTGAGTGATCACCGCACCTGTCTTGACCGTTTCTAGAACCAACACCGTAGCCAACACCGTAGCCGATGACGCTGATTGAAAACCTATTCGCTTACAACACGTTGGTCGTGCTTGCCGGCACGATGCTGTTGGGGGTTGCTGCGGGGATCACGGGCACGTTTTTGATGTTGCGCGGTCGAGCGTTGGCGGGCGACGTGATCGGGCATGCGGCGTTGCCGGGTGTCGCGGTGGCGTTTTTGATTTATGCATCGATCGCCCCCGAGGCTGGCAAGAGTTTGCCGGTGATGTTGATCGGCGGCGCGATCAGCAGCGGCTTGGCGATGATGTCGGTGCTGTGGCTGCGGCGAGTGGCTCGGTTGCCCGAAGACGCCGTGATGGCGATTGTGCTGAGTACTTTTTTTGGCATCGGTGTGGTGCTGATGCCGATCGTCCAAGCCTCGCCAACGGGCAGCCAAGCGGGTTTGCCAGGGTTCATTTTTGGACAGGCCGCGTCGATTCGCCAGTCGGACGTTTTTCTGTTAGCAGGCATCGCGATCGCCGCGATTTTGGCCAGCACGATGTTGCTAAAAGAATGGACGCTGATGTGTTTCGACGAGGGGCTAGCGACCGTTTTGGGCTATCCGGTTCGGCTGTTGGATTTGCTGCTGATGTCGCTGGTGGTGGCCGTTTGCGTGGCCGGCATGCAGTCAGTCGGGTTGTTGTTGATCGTAGGTTTGTTGATCATTCCGGCCAGCGCGGCGCGATATTGGAGCGATTCGATTCGGCCGAACATTTGGATTTCGGCGGCGATCGGAGCGATGGCAGCAGGATTCGGGTCAGTCGCCAGCGCCCTCGTTCCCAAACTTAGCACCGGTGCGATCATCGTGGTTGTCGCGTCGGGGTTGTTGGCGGTCAGTGCAATGGTGGGGCGACGTCACGGATGGATGTTCAAGTAGAACTTCGCTTTATCAACATGCCCGAACATGATGTCTGAACTTGATGTCTGAACACAGTTTCCAATCGCTCGCGTCATCGGCGGTCGTCTTGACCGGCCCCACGGCGTCGGGAAAAAGCGCCGTCGCGATTGAGTTGGCTAAACGGATCAACGGTGAAATCATTTCGCTCGATTCGATTGCCGTTTACCGAGGCATGGACATCGGATCGGCCAAACCGAGTGCCGAAGAACAAGCGGCGGTGCCACACCACTTGATCGACTTGGTCGACGCGACCGAAGACTTTAGCGTTGCCCGTTACCTGCGGGCCGCTCACGACGTGGTTGCCGAAATCGGCTCGCGCGGACGGACGCCGATTTTCGTCGGCGGTACCCCGATGTTTTTGAAGGGAGTCCTGCGCGGCTTTGATCCTGGCCCGCCCGCCGACTGGGCGTTTCGCGAAGCCGTCGAAGCGGATGTGGAAAGGTACGGTGCCGAAGCGCTGCGAGATCGCTTGCAACAAGTCGACCCACTGGCGGCTCACCGAATCGGCAAGAACGACACTCGGCGCATGATCCGAGCTCTCGAAGTCGCGCGGTTGACGGGCCAGCCCATCAGTCACCGGCAGATTCAATTCGACAAGGCCGTGGCTCCGTCGCATTGCCGAGTCGTCAGTTTGCTGTGGCCGCGAAAGATGCTGCACGAGCGCATCAATTCGCGGGTCGACGCGATGTTTGATGCTGGGCTAGTCGACGAGGTCCGTGGGTTGCTGGACCGTCACGGCGAACTGTCGCGCACAGCGGCGCAGGCCGTTGGCTATCGCGAAGTGATCAGCCACTTGCGAGGCGGTCTCGGGCTGGACGAAACGAAATCAGACGTCGCCACCCACACTCGCCAACTGGCCAAACGCCAAGAGTCGTGGCTAAGGTCGTTTTCGGAAATCCGCCCCGTGGAGGTCGTCGACGCGATCGATCCCCGAACCGTCGCCGACGAAATGGTGCGGATGTTTTAGTGCCTCGCTAACCCTAACGTGACTACTCGTCCTTGGCCGCTGATAGAAACGGGAAAGTTGCACTAGAATGTTCGCATGACGCTTACTAGCCACGCAATTGTATTGTTGGCAAAGTTGTTCAGCGGGTTCACCGTTCGTTGGATCGATTGCCAACCGGACACGTGCCAGCGAATCTACTTTGCCAACCACACCAGCCACCTTGATGCGGTGGTGTTATGGTCGGCGCTGCCGCGCGAACTGCGGGCAGTGACTCGCCCGGTCGCAGCCAAAGACTATTGGTCGACCGGTTGGTTCAAGCCCCACTTGGCTCGCAGCTTCAATGCACTGCTGGTGGACCGCAAAGAGATCAAGGTCCACAAGAGCCCCATCGACATCATGTTGAAACAGATGGGCGACGTCTATTCGTTGATCATGTTCCCCGAGGGCGGACGATCGTCGGGCGAAGCGGAAATGACGGCGTTTAAAAGCGGCCTGTTTTACATGGCAAAAAAACGCCCAGACTTGGAATTGGTGCCGGTCTATATCGACAACGTGAATCGGATTCTGCCCCGTGGCGAAGTGTTGCCCGTGCCGTTGTTGAGCTGCATCACGATCGGACCGCCGATTTTCCTAGAAACGGGCGAGCCGAAGCACGATTTTCTTCGGCGGGCCCGAGCGTCGGTCCAGCGGCTGAAGGATCTGTAGTCAAAACGCCCGCGCGACTGCCAATCGAGGGTGCCACGGCTGCCTGCATATTGGTGGTTTTGACGACTGCGGCCTCGCCAATTTGTCAACGATGTATACTTCGGTCCACCGCAATGACCGCTACTTTTCAAAATTCGCTTGTCGCTGATTTCTGATGCCCGTCGAACAGCCACCCTCGATTCCACCCCAGCCTTCGCCGGTTGCCCGCGATACGGTACCGCCGTGGGCCGTACCGATCGGTTCGCTCGGTGGCGTGCAAGTGAATCTGTCC
>JBAUHR010000269.1:0-1594 GCA_049680385.1 Rubripirellula sp.
ACGCACGCGATCGCTGCCATCGATGCCGCCACCCATTCCGTCACATTGGGCTCATCGCTGATTAAAAATCATCACACGCCCCATCACACTCAAGACGGAGTCACACTGAAGATTCATGTGGTCAATACGACTCGCAATGCCATCATCGAAACGGCACAGTCGCATCGCGGGGCAACAGGCATGGTCACTGTCCCGACGGGTGACACGGCGGCCAATCGCACCGGAAGTGTCTTTGAAGGCCGCGGTCACGTGATGTTTATGCACAGCAACAACGTGCAAATCAATAACGCGGGCTTCTATCATCTTGGTCGCACCAGCAAACTGATTCCGGTGCACGACACCCAAGCCAACCACATGGGTCAGATCACTCAAGTCGGACTGAATCCGCGTGCTCGTTATGCCGTTCACTTTCACCGCGCCGGGACGGGAACCGCCCCCGCAGTCGTCCAGTCCAGTGCCGTGGTCAATACACCTGGCTGGGGCTTTGTGAATCATTCCAGTTACGCTGACATGATCGACAATATTGCCTACGACGTGGTGGGTGCTGGGTTTGTGACCGAAGCGGGTGATGAAGCCGGTTCGTTTGTCGGCAACTTGTCGATTCGCAATCATGGCAGCAACGTGCCGATGGGACGTCGAAGTTCGGTCGACGATTTCGGTCACGGCGGCCATGGGTTTTGGTTTCAAGGAACTGGAATCACCGTCACCGACAATGTCGCCAGTGGCAGCATCGATACAGGGATTGCGTTTTGGCCCATCGGAATCGACGGTCTGGGCGATACCGTGCGCTCGATCAAAGTGGAGGCTTTCACGGACAACACGATTTACGGTAGCGACGTCGGCTTTTTGGTGGGGCAACACGAAGATGTGAATTCGGAATTCGTTGGCACGACCATCTTTGGAGTCAGACACGGACTGGAGTTTTTCTATCCGGAGCATCTGATCTATCGTGACACGACGATCATCGGCGACTTGGACGCTCCGCAGGGTTTCGGCATCAAAATGCACCACCGCGCGGGCCCATTTGAGTTTTATGACACTCATGTCGAAGGATTCGAGCGAGGATTTGAAACGCCCCGCGACAACGGCGGCAATGTTGTCGACAGTGTGTATCTGAACAATGTCGAAAACTTCGCCATGATCAACGGGCGTCGGCATTTCCCGCTGGAGTTACAGATCACTGGCGACGTCCAGTTTGGCACCTTGCCGGCCGATGCGTTGGACGGACGTTCGCCCTACAACTTTGTGATGGAAGAAAGTGAGTCGGCAGTCGATATCGCTCGCTACAACCACCTTGTGCTGCCATACGAAGTGATCTTGGATTACGACGGATTGGATAGTCCGCAGCGGATGTATTTCGATGCCCAGCAAAGTCCCGAACACGTCGTCTGGCCGGTCAGCGCGTTCGATGGCGTCACGCCTCACCGGTCTAATTCGGACACGCCAATCGAACTGCGCGGCAAAACCAACGGTGAACTCGCGGTCATTTTCGCAGGCATGACGGCTGACGAACGTGTTGAGATGCTGTCGAAAGAGAATCGCGACTTGTATGAAAATGACGCTGATGCGTACTATTCGTTTGCCGGTGGAATAC
>JBAUHR010000270.1:0-1594 GCA_049680385.1 Rubripirellula sp.
GGCAAGGATGCTCTGACCTCTCTAGGGAAGTCAACGGAAGAATTCTAGATCGGATTGCTGGACTCGAAAAGATCATTGCGCCCGAGTTTGTTGAGCAAGGGTGCATGTCAGCTTTTGCAGGGACCCGGAGTGGCAGTAAAACGTCAATAGGAGAATTGTGGTTTTGTGTGTTAAGATGCGTCAATTGGAATGGCCCCGTTAAACCCAAGGAGTTATCGCATGGACGCGAAGCACGCAGCCCTGAAGAAAAAACTTGACAGAATACTCAAGGAAGCCGCAGAACTTGGGGCGGAAATGCAAGCCCTTGAGCAAGGCCCCGGCACGCCTCATTATGACCAGATCGAATCCCACTCTCACGCAGTTGGCCAGCAGCTCAGCCAGCTCATGCAACAGACCCGGGTCGCTGATGTGACGGCCGAACATCCCCCCGACGTCGCTTGCCCGGACTGTGGCAAGAGTTGCCGGGTAAACACGAAAGCCCGGACAGTTCTCTCCGAAGACGGCCCGGTTCAACTGATCGAAACCATCGCCCACTGCACTGGCTGCCGTCGGGATTTTTTTCCCTCAGCGTGAAACGCTCGGTCTCGATCCTCGCGAATCGACCCCCGGCTTCAAACGGCAGATGGTAATCCTCGACGCCGAGTGTCGCTCGCTCAAACGGGCGGCCATCGTCATGAAGAATGTCGTCGGACTTTCGGTCTCGACCAACACCATCGAACGAGTCGCTCTGGAAGTCGGCACCGACCTTGAAGCGGCCCAGGCGAGTGGCTGGCAGGACGTTCTGACGGGCGAAGTCCCGGTTCCTTCACTGGCGATCGTTGAATTCGATGGCGGTCGTATTCGCACTCGCAAGACAGGTTGCGGACCTGGCGTTCATCTGGAGAACAAAGGCTGGAACGAAAGCAAGAACGCGATCGTTGTCAGCGCCGACAGCGAGACCTCCGAGCACGACCCGCAGCCCCAGCCGCCCGCCTGCTTTCTCAATCGCGACCATGTGGCGAAGTTGACTGAGCACGCGAAACTCAAGGAAAACCGGGATGAAAGTGATGTCCAACCGAAAGAGACCGAAACGCAATCGGACGACTCCGCTTCAACCAACAAAGACAAACACCGCCCCAAGCGAATCATGCGAACCGTGATCGCAAGCATGAAGAACTCAACCGAGTTTGGTTTTCAGATGAAACGCGAAGCGACTCGCCGCCGCTTCGATGAGGCCGGTCGCAAAGCATTTGTGGCTGACGGGCTGACCTGCAACTGGACCATTCACGCGGCGCATTTCAAGGACTACGTTCCGATTCTCGACTTCACACATGCGGTCAGCTATCTGTTCACTGCTTCGCTGATTCTGTTTGGCAAAACGGACGAGGCGTGGCAAGTCTACCGTCGCTGGATGACGCTGGTCTGGCAAGGAAGTGTCGCAGAAGTGCTTGAGGAGTTGCGTGCCCACCAATTGCGGATCGGCGTTCCCAATACCGAAACAACCGACGACGACCCGCGTGAAAAGTTACGAAAGGTGATCGGTTACTTGGCGAACAATCAGTCGCGAATGAAGTACGCGGAGTACCGCCGCGAGGGCTTGCCGACGACAAGCGCC
>JBAUHR010000271.1:0-2233 GCA_049680385.1 Rubripirellula sp.
AGATACGCACTTGCGCCGTAATGTGTCTCAAATTTCTCCGTTCGCGAGTACACCATCGTGAATGCAAACGCAATGACACAAATGATTCTTGCTACTTTCAATAGCTGAGGAAGCGTTATCACCCCTCGCTGCGTCAGCGAGTAGATAACACAAGATCCCATCATCCAGTACCAAGCGTGCGACGTAACAAACAGCCCTGCAATTGGACTTTCGACATCAAACATCGAATAAATGCCCAGTATGCTGCCTAAAGAAAGCAATGGAAGGTAGAGCGTAAATCGACGCCAAGACGTGCTTGAACTGGCTGTAAAAAGATAGATAGAAAAGAACACTAGCAAGGTCGCTCGTGTGACGCGGCTAATGGCGATGATGTCGCCTCGTTCCATAAAACCACCAAGCCAGTCCGTAAAGGACAGAAACGGCAACCCCCACAAAATGATCAGTCGAAGTAACTTGTCCATGCTAATTCGATCCCTCGAGATGCCGCGATTCGACGATGAACTTTAGGATCGATTCGATCTTAAGGTCGCCTAAATAGTTTTTGCAAAACTGCCCCTCCTCAAATTGCCATTCGTCTTGGTCAAGCAGGTGAGTTAGTCGCCCAGATTTGCCATCCACCATGCAAAGCTCACGCGAATCCTGATGCCCAAACTGCGCTTGCACTTCATTGACCAGGAACTGCCCGTCGGCGGTGTGAAAAACGTCGATACTAAGAATTTCGGTTTTCAAAAGTTTGGCAATCGTTGCTAGTTGTGCCAATGCTTTCGCAGGGGGAATGCCATACGAAAACTGTTTCGATCCGCTATGAAACTCTTCGCCTAACAACTTCTCGAAACCAAAGTACGACTGGCCTACTTTGATCAACCGCCATTCCCGGCAGCTAGGTAGGAAACGTTGAAACAAAATGGCTCCGAACTCACGGTCCTGTTTAAATTGACGATGGTGCCTCATGCCGCTTCCGAAACACCGCTTGATAATCCCTTTGGCTTCAGAAACCGATTTGAGGATTTTCACGCCCGATGCGCCAGAACCAGCGTCCATCTTGAATACGATCGGATAATCTGTTGTTTCAACAAACTTTTTGGCTTCAGACTCTTCATAGAAGATCCATGTCTCGGGCGAAGCGATTTCGTGACGGTCAAGCCAGTACGCCATTCGGTACTTGCGATCCATCATCCAAATGGAATCCAACGAAGGAAAAATTGGTAAGCGGCCCAGATCGTCAATCATCTTTAGGCGATCATCATACATTTGTTTCCATGGCGAATACTGCACTGAAGGAGATACGATCAGACCGTCGATGTCAGATTGTGTTATCGACGTAAACCAATCCGACCGACTCAAGTCTAATAGTTGGTAGGGAATACCAAGGCTTCTGCAAGACGCCACGTATGGCCAGTGCGTATGCCAGAACTCTTTGACGATTCCAAGTCGTACCAACGATGGATGTGAATCTCGTTCTCCCCACTCGTCGGGTTCATTGCGAAACGGATCGCGATTAACCCATCGTTCCCTACGTCGCTGCGAGAGATCCAGATAACGATACGCGAGCGGCGAAAGCATGGCCTGGGCAGAGCCGATGAAGGACGAGACCGTCACGCGTTATGCTTTCGATAATAAACAAGGGAGCAAGGGCACATTTCTATTTCTTCCGTTGGAGTTCTTGGTCTATGACTTCAAGCAGCAATTCGCGATGTGATTCACACCGAATCAAGTTCTGCAGAATCAAGAGTTGCTGGCGCCCATAGCGTCCTGGCGTAATTCCAAGCCTTTTTGCAATATTTCTACGCAATCTTCCATACCCCGCTATGGAACTGAGATACTCGATCGTCTGGATTCGAGCAAGTGCTTGCCAAGCCTCGTCAACAAAGTTCTCTCCATCAATCAACTCGGTTCGTTTCTGGGCCTCTTGTCGAAACCCTTCAATTGCCGAATCCGAAAGCAAGCGAATTCCAATCTCGCTTGAACAATCGAATGAACGGTGCCGATACGGGATCTGATTGCAAATAGTCTGCTCGCCGTCAAAAAGCAGGTCGACCAAAAACCCGTCATATAGCCAAGCACGAGGGTCAGGAAACGGATCGAACAGGAAGTTACCTTGACCATAGACAATATGGGCACTCCCGTACTTCTCCACCGCTCCGCATCGATGAGAATGCTGACAAATGACCGCAGCGGCTCCCTGATCGACAGCGAATCGGCAGAATTTCTGCAATTGCGGTCCCGGGTATTC
>JBAUHR010000272.1:0-2173 GCA_049680385.1 Rubripirellula sp.
CTCGACGGCCAACTGGCGGATTCGGGCACCGGACACGCCGTAGGTGCGACACTCGACGCCGGCGGCACGTTCATGCTTGGCCAGGAACAGGACTCCCAAGGTGGTAGTTTTGAAAGTACCGAAGCCTTTCAGGGAACGCTGTACGACGTCCGCATCTGGAACGAAGTACGCAGCGAAGCCGAAATTTCGCTGAACTATCAGCAGAAGTTCGATAGCGGCAATTTGCCCAGCGGGCTGATCGCCAACTGGCAGATGGACGGTTTTGACGGTTCTAACCAAATCGTCGACGTTGTCAGCGGTAACAACCTGAGCGTCGGTCACGCGACGGGCGCAGGCTTCACCGCCAGCACACCGGTGAACGATCTGCACATCAGCGAAAACGCAGTCGGCGGAACCAGCGTCGGCTTCGTCGTGCCGAGTGATCCGGATGTCAGCAATGATGTCGCAGGCGATGGGCTGTTTTTGGCTGCCTCACCGCCCTCGGGTGGAACCGCCAACTTTGGGGCTTCGACTAGTTTTGGCGAGTGGACGGTGGGCGATGCGACCGGCGTGGCGGTGTTCAATGGTGACCACATTCAGACACCACCCAGCGGCGGGCATGTCGTCACCCTGAACAATGCGTACGCTTCGATCTCGCAAACGCTGACCACAGAAATTGGCAAGCAATATCAAGTCATCTTTGACCACGCCGGCGGATTTGGTGATGGATTGGTCGACCATGCCACGACTCGCGTCAGCGCGGCGGGGCAGTCGCAGGACTTCACGCTGGAAAAACCGTCAGGTTGGAATTTCAGTTCCAACGTCGGCTGGGAAACTCGCAGCATGACGTTCACGGCCAACGACATTTCCACGAAGTTGGTGTTTCAGACCACCAACGAAACGTTGAAGGACAGCGGCATGATCGCCGGCGTTCGCGTCATCGAAATCCCCGCTGCGGTCACGACAATTCTCAACAACGATCCGACGCTGTCCTACGACGCGGCGACGGACAAGTTCTATCGCTTTGTGAATTCGCTGGATGGTTTTGATGCTTCGCTGGCGGCGGCGACGGGGAGTAGTCTCAATGGACTTTCCGGCCAATTGGTCACCATCGACTCCGCATACGAGAACGACGTGATCCGGCAATTCGCACTCGATTCAGGAAGCAATATTTGGATCGGTGCGCGGGACACCAACAACGACGGCAATTGGAACTGGCTGGCTGGCAATGCTGAATCCAATGAACAATTTTGGACTGGTGGCAGCGGAGGCTCGGCAGCGGCTGGATTCTATGCTCCGACCTTCGGACAATCTGCAAGCGTTGGTGAAGACTACGCTCGCATCAACACCGATGGGACATGGGCCGACGACACCGAGGGCAGCAACCATGCCTACATCATCGAATGGGATGCCAGCGAAGTGCTCTCCAACTTCACGTTCAGCCTGACCGACGACGCGGGTGGACGTTTTGCGATCGACAGCAACACGGGCAAGATCACCGTCGCCGATAGCTCGCTGTTGGATTATGAAACGGCGACGACTCACAACATTGGTGTGCAGACCACCGATGCGGCAGGCAAAAGCTACGCCGAAACAATGTCGATCGCGGTTGACAACGGGCTGGATGCCAACCAATCGGTTCCCGGTGCTCAAACGGTCGATGAAGATACCGTGCTGACGTTCAGTAGCGGCAACGGAAACGCCGTCACCGTCAGTGATTCACTGGCCGGAACCGATTCGCCAATGCGAGTCACGTTGTCGGTGGGGGATGGTGTGTTGAATCTGTCGCAGCTGACTGGCATCACGATCGTTGAGGGGGCAAACGGCAGCGGCTCGCTAGTCATCGACGGCACCGAGTCCGATATCAACGCGGCTCTGGACGGAATGACGTTCACGCCGGATGCCGATTTCAACGGCAGCGTCTCGCTTAACGTAACGACCGAACTGGCCGCCGATCTGAATGGGCACTACACCTTTGAAGGCAACGCCGACGATGTTTCGGCTGGGACCGCTGACGATGGCACGCCAACCACGACAGGATTGTTCGTCAGCGATCCGGAACGTGGGAATGTCTTGTCGCTGAACAACAGCGAGTATGTTGAAATCCCCGGCATGTTCGGCAATCCGGCTGACGTGACGCTGGCTGCTTGGGTCAACGTGAACTCGGGTACGTACTCCGGTGAGATCATATCAC
>JBAUHR010000273.1:0-12482 GCA_049680385.1 Rubripirellula sp.
GGCGGTGGCATGGGCGGCGGCATGGGCGGCGGTGGTGGCGGTATGTTCGCTGTTCCCGACGGCGTGACGCTGGGTGCCAAGTCAAGCTCGTCCGCACCTGCGACGACCAAGGCAGCCGATGAAGAGGCTTCGGCCACTTCAATTAGCAAGAATGACCCTTCGATCAGTGCAATTGTGCTGAAGGTCGGCGAAGGTCAATCTCGTAGCGATGCTTGGGACGCTTACTTTGCAGACCAATCGATTGCCGGCGCGAAGGATTTGACCATTTTGGATCAACGCGTTCGATCAACGGTCGCGTTTAGTTCGGCCAAGGCTGCTCGTTTGCAAGCCAAAGGTGACATCGAAGGTGCCATCGATCAGTTTGAACAGGCTCGTGACGTGATCGCTGGTGCGATGCGTGCCGGTCATGTTCAACCGTGGATGTACCAAGCGTATGCGATTGCTTTGAAGGCAACGTCGGCGCCGGCCGAAGAAGTCGAACGAGCGTTGTTGTCGGCCGTTGATTTTGCAGAGAATCCTCAGGACGTTCTGCACGTTGCGGCAAGGCTGGAAGAAATCGGTTCAGCCAAGGCTGCTCTTGAACTTTGTAAAGGCGTTGCCGCCATCGATCCCTATCGCCGCGAAACCTATGTGATGGGCCTGCGAATGGCTCGACAGGTCAACGACGTCGAAGGTTTGATGTGGGCATGTGAAGGCATCTTGGGCCAAGCGTGGCCCGAGAGTTTTAACGCGATTGTCGAAGAGGCTCGTTTGGTCGCTCGTGCAACTCACGCCGATCTTGTTGAGCAAGGCAAAACTGAATTGGCCGTGACGTTTAACAATGCGTTGAAATTGGCTGCATCGCACGACGTGATCGTACGCGTTTCGTGGACGGGTGATGCGGACATTGATTTGGCGGTCGAAGAACCATCCGGCACCGTTTGTTCGTTCGAAAATCGTGCGACGGCCGGCGGTGGTACCTTGGTCGGGGACGCGTTCCCCGGCAGTGTCAGTGACGATGCCGGTACAGTTTCAGAAACGTACCTGTGTCCGCAAGGATTCAGCGGCCAGTATCGATTGCTGGTTCGCCGAGTTTGGGGCAATGTTTCGACGGGCCGTGTCTCGGTCGAAGTGTTGACCGACGTTGGTCGTCCTAGCCAACGGTTCATCCGTCAAGAAGTTCCGTTGACCGAAAAAGACGCGTTGGTGATCTTCGAAGTCAAAGAGGGCAAGCGAGCCGAAGAAGTTGGCGAAGCTCAGTTGGCAAACCTGCGTGACGTTCAGCGTAAGGTCCAAAACGAAGTGTTAGCCCAGTTCGGTGGCGATCCCAACAATCCGGGTGGCAGTGGGCAAGTCCTGACGGACCTGTTCAACGACATCCAGTCGATCACCGGCGGTGTCAGTACTTTGAACGGTCCAGGCGGGTTCGCTCGTCGTGGTGCGGTTGGGTTTCAACCTCAGCTTACCGTGCTGCCTGAAGGTGCCTCGAATTCAACGCTGGCGATTATCTCGGCCGATCGACGCTACGTTCGAATTTCGCCTTCACCTATCTTTTCACAAGTTGGCGACGTTTCGACGTTCAACTTCGTGTCGGGTGAGTCGACCAACCAGGGTGCCGCCGGTGGCGGTGCTGCAGGCGGTCTTGGTGGCGGTGGTCAAGCAGGCGGGCTTGGTAACTAACCGATAGTCCAACCCAGAATCTGAATGAACGAAGAGCCGGCATGGAAACATGTCGGCTCTTGTTCGTTTGAAGGATCGGGCAGCGTTTGGAACCACGTAAAAGGTCGTTTTGATCGGGCGGTGGCCTCAGACTGGGGTTGTGCGAGGAATCTGAAAATTGTTAGCCACAAAGGCTCAAGTTTCGTATTTCCCCGCGACTCCTCCCGAGGCAGTCTCTCATGCCCTATGGCGTTTACCTATCCGCGGCCGGTGCTCATGCCCAGAGCCACCGCATGCAGGTGCTCAGCAATAACCTGGCTAACGTTTCGACGACCGGTTTCAAACCGGAGGAAACGGTTTTGCAAGCTCGGTTCGCTGAGATGATCGAGGGTGGCGAAGTTCCGCCCGGACTCGGCGGGGCGGACGACATCGGCGGCGGGGTCACGATCCAGCGTTCGGCAACTCAATTTGCCGTCGG
Organism: Rubripirellula sp.; assembly: GCA_049680385.1. GTDB lineage: Bacteria > Planctomycetota > Planctomycetia > Pirellulales > Pirellulaceae > Rubripirellula. Next base: position 2,117 of record JBAUHR010000273.1, read on the forward strand.
GCCAATGAAGAAAACGGATCGCGATCTCGACTTTGCGATCAACGACGAAGAAACATTCTTTGTTCTTAAACGCGGCGACCAACAACTGCTGACCCGTGCTGGTGATTTTCTGTTTGATTCCAAAGGCCAGATGATCAACCCGTCGGGCGAGCAAGTTTTGGCCAGCGACGGGGCGCCGATCCAGGTCCAGCCTGGCATTCCAGTTCAAGTCATGCCCGAAGGCCGTATTCGCCAAGGCGAGAACACGTGGGAACTGATGTTGGCTAAGCCCAAAAGCATGGGGGACGTTTCGCATTTAGGCGGAAACCAGTTCAAACCCATGGCACCGTTTGACGTCGTCGGTGGTGGTGGGCGTAAGGTTGTCGCCGGAATGTTGGAACAGTCAGGCGTTAAGCCAACCGGCGCGATGATGGAATTGATCGAAACATCAAGAGTCTACGAAGCCAACGTGCGAATGATTCAAAACCAAGATTCGGTGATGGGATCGTTGATCTCGCGAGTGCTGCAAGCATAGCAATGCAATTTTGTATTCCGTTTGAAACCAAAAAACTAACACCCTAACCCCAAGTCGATTCCATGAGTGTTCAAACTCTTTACACCGCCGCCACCGGCATGGGGGCGATGGAAACCAAGTTGGACGTCATCGCCAACAACCTGGCCAACATCAACACGACCGGTTTCAAAAAAGACCGGGCAAACTTCGAAGACCTGTTGTATCGAACCGAAGTTTATCCGGGCGTTCAGGACGCCAGCCAAACACCGACAGCCGTCGGAACTCAGGTCGGTCTTGGTGTGCGAGTGACCAGCACTCAAACCGACCATAGCCAGGGCACGCTACAGCAGACTGGACGTGAACTGGACATGGCAATTACCGGACGCGGGTTCCTGCGGGTACTTGATCCAACCACTCAGCAGCCCATGTACACCCGTGCTGGCAACCTAGATATCAATGCCAACGGTCAGTTGGTGATCGGATCGGCGCAAGTTGGCCGACTGCTCGATCCGCCGATCACGATTCCTCCAGATGCAACGGCGATTCAAATCACTGGCGATGGGCAAGTCATGACCCGCGTGCCCGGACAGGTCGAATTAGCCAATCAAGGTCAATTGCAGTTGGCTCAGTTCATCAATCCCGATGGTTTGTTAAAAGTCGGCGAGAATATGTACATGCAAACCGATGCATCGGGGCAGGAACAGGTCGCCAATCCAGGTGACCAGGGACTCGGCACGTTGCAGCAGGGGAACCTCGAAGCGTCCAACGTTCAGCCCGTTCAAGAACTGATTGACCTGATCACCACTCAGCGTGCCTTCGAGCTGAACAGCCAAGCCGTTCAAGCCGGTGACCAGATCATGCAAACGATCACCAACCTGAAACGTTTCTAGTTCGCAAAGGACTAGTCGGAATTAGCCGACTTTTTACCGCTCGCCCGCCATGCTGGCCGACATGGAACCATCAACCAAACGCAAGTTTCTCATGCTGTTTTTCCGTCGCATCTTGATCCTGACCGCCCTGGCACTGACCGTGTCCCAGGCGACTGCGCAAGATAACGGCGGTGTCTTCAATGCGTCGGTTGATGCGGGCACACGTTGGGGCTTTCGAGTGATTTCACCCGTGACGGTTACTTCGTCGATCGTGCGTCTTGGTGATGTGATTCAGCCTGTCGATCCAAATCAAGCCGGTTGGCAGCGACTGCGGCGAGCCGCCATTGGGTTGGTTCCCGTCAGTGGCGAAGCCATGACGATCCGCCGCGAAAGACTTGGCAAGGCGATTCTTTCTGCCGAAGCGACGCCACGAATGATCGATTGGTTTGGCCCCAACGAAGTACGTGTGGTGTATCGACAACCGACACCCGATGAAGTGGCAGCTCGCAGGGCTGGTGTCGAGACACGAGGTGTTCCATCAAACACGAACGCAAATTCGGTCAATGCAGTCGGTTACCAGACGACGGTTGATCACGACGTCTCAACGCAAGTTCATGCACCTGTGCTTTCGCACCTTGATGCGAAACGGGTGATCCACTGGATCGAAATTGCGATGAAACAGTTCTATCCGGATGCGAACGCTGCTTATGCGGTGGAGGTGCCAGCAGATCAACCAGAGTTGGTCGCCCTGCAGTACCTAAGCGGAGTCACGCATATGGAGGCTTTGACGCCGATCGAAGATGGTGCGTGTCGATTCCTTGTCGTTGCTAGGTCCATTTCTGGACCCATCGAATCGGAAGTGAACATCAACCTAGTTTCGCACCCCGAAGTGGTTGTGCCAACACGAAGCATGGGGCGCGGGCACCGAATTCAAGCCACGGACGTGACGCTTAAGCGGATGCCGCCCGAAGATATTGATCCCAATGCGGTGGCGGACATGTCCGTGCTGATCGGGCAGGAAGTGCGATCCAACCTGCGTGTTGGACAAGCGATTCGTCATGACCAATTTGGATCTCCTATCTTGATTCATCGCGGTGACTTGGTCGAAGTTCGCGTGATTGGTGGTGGAGTAACGGTCACCACCAACGGCAAGTCTCTCGGTGATGGATCGGAATCCGACCTGATCGAAATTGAAACGATCAATCCACGAAAACGACTGCTCGCTCGGGTCGCCCAGCATGGTGTCGTCGAAATCGTGACTCGTTCGCCCATCGTTCGATAATGAAAAAAGCGAAAACACAACGATGAAGAATCAAAACTCACGCAAGCGAATCCTGGTGGCCTGGGCCTGTGCTGCGACGATCGCGCTGATTGCTTTGATGGCGAATGTCGACGCCCAGAATAGTTCGTTGATGCACGCGCCCATGCCAACAATGGCACCGCGTGCGACACCTGGGCAATCGGTCGCAGGCCAGTCCGTTGCAGGTCAAATGGCGCCGCCGTATCTGGCGCCCGCACCAAACGGATCCGGCGATGGGCAAGTGACGGTCGATCGGCCCGCCGTGATGATTGACCGAGCAAGTTGGACCTACCAACCTGCTTCACCGATGCGGACATTTCAAAAAAATGATCTGGTCACGATTCGCGTCGACGAAATCACTCGAGTGCTTGCCGATGGTGCAGCGAATCAGCGGAAACAAACGCTCTATGAGGCGATCCTGACAGACTGGATCAGGCTGACCAATGGACGACTGCGCCCAGATTTGCAAGCCGGTGGTGATCCGTCGGTTGCGGCTGAATCGAATACAAATTACCGCGCTCAATCGACCATTCAATCGCGTGAATCGATGACTTTCAATATCGCTGCGACCGTTGTCGACATTCGGCCCAATGGATCGTTGGTGTTAGAGGCACGGAAGTCGATCCGCATGAACGACAACCTCTGGGAAACGTCACTGACAGGAATCTGTCGCGCGCAAGACATTGCACCTGATAACGTTGTCCTTAGCAAGGATCTAATCGATCTTGAAATCAAAAAGGAAGATCAGGGACACTTGCGAGACGGGTACAAGCGAGGTTGGTTGGCGCGTTGGATTGATCGCTTCAAACCGTTTTGAGGCGTGTAGTCGACCGGCCGACAACGTTTCCATTCTGTCCTCCCTACCCCTTCATCAAAATGTCACTTCGAAATCGCCTTATCGTCACGCCGATCGCAATCGCGCTGATTGTGTGCGCGGTTGGACGCTGCGACGCAGCCGGGTTAAAGCTGGGCGACATTTGCCGCGTCAAGGGTCAGGAAACCAATACGCTGCAAGGATTGGGTTTGGTCGTGGGGTTGCGCGGGACCGGTGACTCGGATGCGGCACCGACGGCGCGAGCGCTTGCTCGGATGATGCAATTGATGGGCGGCCCGATGGGGACCGATCGAACGGGCAACTTGGATTTGGACGACGTTGCCGATGCCAAGAACGTGGCGATGGTGTTTGTCACGGCAACGTTAAGTACCGTCGGGGCCCAGCCCGGTGACTTGGTCGACGTGACGGTCAACGCGATCAATGCGAAAAGTCTTGAAGGCGGCACGTTGATGTTGACGCCGATGTTGGGACCGCGGGCGGACAACCCGACTGTCTATGCAATGGCTCAGGGGCGATTGAACGTCTCACTCGACGGACCGGCAACGTCAGCCAGAATTCAAGGTGGCGCGAAGATGGAGGCTGCGATCGCGGCAAACTATCAGAAAGACGGGAAAGTCACCTTGGTGTTGGAAAAAGATTTCGCGAGTTTTGATACTGCCCAGCGGATCGAGGACGAGATCAACAGTTTCTCTTCGTTGACGCTTGGTGATCCAACGACAACGTCGGGAATGTCGACGCGCACACGTGCTCGAGCGATTGATCAATTGCACATCGAAGTGCTGATCCCCGAACTTTACAGCGAGAATCCGATCAAGTTCATTTCCTTGCTCTTAGGGACGACCATCCAGATTGCTGGACACTCGGCACGCGTCGTCATCAATGAACGTGATGGAGTGGTGGTGATTGGCAAGGATGTCGAAATTGCGCCGGTCTTGGTGACGCACCGCAGTCTGCGTATCGAAGCCGGCGGCAGCGGCGGATTTGCCCAAGTTGGTGACACAAACGATTTGCCGGTCAACGCAAAACTAAAGAGCCTTGCCGATGCGTTGAACGCGCTCGATGTTCCAACGTCCGACTTAATCGCCATCATCAAGACGCTGAAGCGGAAAGGCGATTTGTACGGCGAAGTCGTTTTTCAGTAGTCGCTCGGCTGAACCGACTTGCCTTTCCTCAATACGGAAACGAACTCAATGGACATAAACTCAACCGGACGGTCGTCTTCAATGCCGTCGCTTTCGCCTATGTCGTCGATGTCGGACATGATTTCGAAGTCACCTGAACTTTCGATGTCGGGCGAAGCGTCGGAAACCAAAGAAGCGTTCACCGACTTTGTCGGTCAGACATTGTTCGGCAGCATGCTGTCGTCGATGCGAAAGACGGTCGGCAAGCCGGCTTACATGCACGGTGGCCGTACCGAAGAAGTTTTTCAACAGCAACTTGATCAACACATCGTTGAAGATTTGACCAAGTCGTCAGCCAGTTCGCTGGCGGACCCGATGTTCGAGCTATTTAACCTGCAACGGAGATCTTGATGAGTTGGTCCAATCGCGTTGAAGCCTATTTGAACGAACTCGAGCAGACCGCCAACACGATTGACGTGATCTTGGACCAGACTCGAATGGAAACGATTGGCGGTGTGGTGTCGGATGTTAACGAGTCGACTCGTCAATTGGCGGCAGCGTTGGAAGATTTGGAAGGCAAAATCTCGCAGCGAGATGTCCTGCTTCGCGACCCGGATGCACCCGCCGAAGGTCTGACGTTGAGTACGAAGCTGCTGGGGTCACGGCAAATCGAGGACGCTCGTTTGGCCAAGCGTTGTCGCGAATTGGCTTTGGTCATCGAGATGACTCACACGCGAGCGGTTTCGTTGTTCGTGTGCCAGTATTACATGGCCGACTTGACGACGGATTTGGTCCGCACGTTGACTCGAACAGACACGCCGCAGACCTATCAGTCGGCGAAACGGAACGAGCCGAAATCAAAATCCGGCGGTGGATTGTTTGACGAGGCGGCTTAGCCCGGGATTCATGGCCTGTTTGGGTGGGTTTCCCCGCCTTTGCGGTGGTCGCGGATAGCAATGCGACATTCTGGCGGTCTATGAACTGGCTCCGTTGCTAAAACGCCACTTTTTGTTTGGTGGCGACCAAGTAAGATGTTAGGGGTATTCGTACGGCTTCTTACCGGTCGCGTATTGCTTGTCACCCTCGTTTTATCCGGTCTGATCCAGTTGTGAGCGTAGCCGCAACCATCCCTGTCGCCGATGTCGGACTGCGGTCTGCCAATTCGGTTTCGCCGCGTGCCGATCACGTCGAAGTGATTCCTTGGTCCGGGCTGTCCACGTCCGACCGTGCTCGGTGGAACGAATTGCGGGCAAGCCAGCTCGAGTTCGTGACGCCGTTCTTTTCGCTCGAATTCTTCGACGCCGTCCACGCCTCACGTGGGGACGTATTGGTCGCGGTGATCAGTGCCCAAGACGAAGTGGTTGCGTTCCTGCCGTTTCACCGAATCGGGAAAGTTGCCTGGCCGGCCGGCCGGTACTTCAACGATGCTCATAATTTGGTGATGCGTCCTGGCACGTCGGTCGACTGGCCGTGGCTATTGAAGAAGTGTGGCGTCAAGGCATACGACTTTCACGCACTGGTTGGCGAGCAAAATCATTTGCCGCCGAGTTCCTTTCAAGGCACAACGGAATCGTTTTGTGCGTTGATCGGAAATGATTCGAAAGCGTTTCTGGCGCAGTTAGAAAGTGATCACCGCACGATCCGACGCCAAGAACAAAAGTCGCGCAAGATGGCTCGCGAGATCGGGCCATTGAGTGTCGAAGTGGATTGTCGCGATCCTTTGCTGTTGGACCAGGCGATTCGTTGGAAACGCGATCAGTATCGGCGGACCAACATCCTGGATTTGTTCACACCGGATTGGACGCGCGACATGATGCGTCATCTGCATGCGTCGCAGAGTTTGGGCATACAGAGTTCGGGCATACAGAGTTCGGGCATGCGAGGAATCTTGTCCGTGTTGCGCGCCGGTGACACCGTCGTTGCGACTCACGTTGGAATGATCGAGAAAGATTTATTGCACTATTGGTTTCCAACCTACGACGTCCAGTATTCTCGTTATTCGCCCGGCACGGCGTTGTTCAAAGAGATCGTACGTGCCGCCGACCAACATGGGATCCGGTGCATTGACATGGGATACGGCGAGCAACCCTACAAACGAAAACAGACCGACACGATCACAACGGTCCGCCATGGATGCGTTTCTAGATCCATGATTTACCGCAATGTTCGCGCACTGCGAATTGCCGCTACTGCGGCCGTCAAGCAGTTGCCGATGAAGGCAGCGTTGAAACACGTGCTGCGCAAGGTGAATCCCGACGCCGGGATTTCGAAGATCGGCTAGTTGAAGTAGGTCCGGTTCCGACCGGCCGATCCTTTGCTTTGATTGGCCGGTGGGAACCGGCCCTACGCGAAACCTAGCTGACTCGGACTACGAGATGGCCTATAGCGAGATCGCTTTTGCGACGACTTGTTTCGACTTAACGAGTCCCTCGGTTGCGACTTCAACAGCGTCGCGTTTCCAGTACTCGGGGTTGAACAGTTCTAGCGAAAACGTTCCGGTGAATCCGCGATCAATCAGCCCTCGGATGATCATCGGCAGATCGCAAACGCCGTCACCGGGGAACACGCGGTCCTTGTCGGCAATCTTGTCGATGCCGGGCGTGGCGGGATAGTCGTTGATATGGAAACAGTGCATTCGCGAGCCTTCGATCATCTTTAGCCCTTCGAAATCATTGCCGCCTTTGTAGATGTGATAGAAGTCGGGCAGCACGCATGCATCCGGGTGAGCCGCGCCGGTCGCAACGTAGGCAAGCTCGGCCAGTTTCGAAATCGTCGGTGAAAAACCCCACAGTTCAAGCTGAGGCGTCACGCCCATTTCTTGACCGACTTCCAATAACGCGCGATACCGATCAGCGATCACATGCAGAGGCGGCGACACTTGGCCAGCCTGGTGAGCGCCAACGGGCGGCGCCGCGATGTGAGCACCGCCGATGGATCGGACCAGCGTCATTTCTTTCTTAGCGTTTTCGAGTCCTTCGGCGCGAGCCTCATCGTCATCGACGATCCAGTTGGCGAAACCGATCGCGCTGGCGACGCCCATGCCGGAGTCCGCGATCTGTTTCTTCAAGTCGGGAAGGCTGCCGCCATCGTCGACGTACTTCTGGATGTCGCGGACCCACGGCTCGATTGAATCGTACCCAGCCGTTGCTGCGACCTTGACCTGTTCGGGCAACGTCAAATTCTGACCACGCAGGGTGCTCATGTTCAGCGAAAACTTGACCGGAAACGTATCGGCGGCTCGCTCGGCAGCGACTGACTTTGAATGCGGCATTGCGGCGGCGGCAGTGGCGGCGGTCGCAGCAAGCAATAGGTCGCGGCGGTCTATCATGATGGTGGCGTTGGTGAGGAGGAGGGAAATGGATGGGAATGATTCTGAAGCCGCCCGATCCGCGGTTGCAAACTCGTCAACCGAGCCGACGGTGTTAGCCTTGGCGTATGAGTGCGTCACGTCCATGTTCACGGTACCCGCGGCGAGCGCCGTCGGCTCAGAAAGTTGTGTTTCCTGGTTCCGAAATCCGCTACGGCGTTGCCCAAAGGGTGAGTGACGTCTTGAATTTACGTTCAGCAAGGAACCAAGATACACCAACGGCATCTGAAAATCGTCCACCATCGGACTGGGTCATTCACAATCGGCGTACCTAGCGTATTTTTGCGCCCTGCCTAGGCGATTTTTCTCGCTTGAGAGCCAACCGTGATGTAAATTTGTGATAGCGAGATGTCCGGTTCACGCCGGCATCAAGAACAGCAGACGCAGGACGCCCACCAACCTCCCTTCCCCCCCCTCTACCTCGCACGTGCGTCGGACGCGTTTGCGGTGGCCCACCTCCCGCCCCGGCAACGCCCGCGATGTCACACGCCATCACGCTAGGTCGCAAATGCGCCCGATCGTTCGCTCGAAAGATCTTGACGGCCGTCTGGATCGGATTCGCGGGCATCTCGGTCGCCCACGCTGACCCCAGTGCTTTGTCACTGGTTTCGACGTCCTTCGATTCGGTCGATAAAAACGTTCGATTCGAAGTTGATTTCCCCGGCGGCAAGATCGATCGCTTGATCGAAAACAGCAGCGACAATTTCGAGATCGTGATCCGCCCGGAAACCGACAACAGCAACGACAGCGCGTGGTACGCCTTCCGAGTCCATTCAAAATCGAGTCTCGAAATCAAGATTCGAATTCGTTACGAAGGCGGATCGCACCGATACGCCCCCAAGATCAGTCACGACCGAGTCGAGTGGACGCCGGCCGACCACTTGATCGTCAGCCGCCATCCCGGTGGCCGCGAGGTGACGCTGAAATTGCCGGTCACCGATAAACCATTGTGGGTGGCCAGCCAAGAATTGGTCAGCAACAAAGACATCGCAAGCTGGATCAACGAGTTTGATTCCAAGCCATTCATCAGCAACAAAGAGATTGGGCAATCGGTCAACGGTCGACCGATCCACAGCATGACGATCGGCGATCCGAACGCGGCGGATTCCATTTTCATTTTGTCGCGTCAACATCCGCCCGAAGTGACCGGCACGATCGGGATGATGCACTTTGTCGAAACGCTGTGCGCTGATACGCCGCTTGCAAACCAGTTTCGCCGACTGTTTCAAACTTCAGTTGTGCCGATCGCCAACCCAGATGGAGTCGCCAAAGGTTACTGGCGTGCGAACGCGAACGGCGTCGACTTGAATCGTGACTGGCTGCACTTCACTCAGCCCGAAACCAGAGCGATCCACGACGAACTGGTCAGCCTGCGAGATCGCAAGGACGGCCGAATGTGGCTGTTCTTGGATTTCCACAGCACGTTCAACGAGGTCTTCTATACCGCGCCGATCCAGAACGATTTGTTCCCAGCCGGATTCACAAAAGACTGGCTGGCTGCGATCGACGATCGGATGCCGTCGTTCGATGTCCTTCGCGAAGAAGGTCACAACGCGCACCGAGCGACCAGCAAAGCCTGGGTCGCCCGCGAGTTAGGCATTCATGCGATCACCTACGAATTCGGTGATGAAACGGACCGAGATCGCATCCGCGACATTGCAACCCAATCGGCCGAAGAAATGATGAAGCTGTTGATCGCCCGCAAGACCGCCGAGTCAAAGTAACCGGCTTGGCCTGTTCATCGCGGCGGAAGGACTCGCTCGTATTCCAATTTGGCGAGTTGTTTAAGGCGGCCGTCCAGAATCTGAATCGCCATCTGGTAGCTCATGCGAGCCGCCCCGACGTTGCCCGATCGATACATCGAACGTGCGTGACGCACCAAAGATTTGCCTTCTTCGGTCGCGTCTCTGCGAGACGAAGCGTCTTTGCGAGACAACGACCGTTGTGAATCGCGGGAGCCTTGACTGCCAAGAATGGCTCGGTCGATTGCTTGGTGATCGATGATGGTTACGTGGACGCCGGCTCCCGAATGCGAGGCCGCGCTGGAGTAGTTGCGACCACTGCGGTGGGTTGCCGAGCGGCGAACGCCGCCCAGGTAAGCCGATCCCGAATCCGGCACCAGGACACTGCCGGAAGATGAAAACGTGTGGAACGAAGGAAGTTGGATCACCTGTGCTTCGGATGGCGATGCGACAAAGCACTCGATCAACGCGACGACTAAACACCATCGCAACAGCTTCTTCCTTGGGCCTTGATCGCAAATAACTCGTTCGTAAATAGTTCGGACATTCACAAGCACGGAATCACCTTCCCGCAGGAGCGGATTTCGAATTCAGGGAACACGGCTTTCTGAGCCGACGGCGCTAGCCGCGGGTACTGAG
>JBAUHR010000274.1:0-12614 GCA_049680385.1 Rubripirellula sp.
CGCTACCTTGCCACTGTCGTAAAGCCCCTTGAATCCCAAGCCAGCCGTTGCATCAGAGTTTAAATCAGCGACTTCGATTCCTAAACTTGGATGAACGCCAAACGGCCGCCCGGATGGGCCAGCAATATCCAACAGGCCTCCGTCAAGCGGGTCATCCGACAGCGCAATGCCGCCGTTATCGACTCCGCCTCGCGCCGCTAAATAGTCCGCGTACTCGCCGTCGGTTCCGGATCCCTTGGGTGCCAACATGTTGAACGAATCGTTGCCGCCGGACAAGAACACGCAAACCAGCGATTTATAGTCGGAAGGAATTCCGTCGGCGGCGAGAACCTGGGTGGCTTGCAGATTTAGAAAAGCCGAGGTGATCGGCATGCTGCTCATCAAGCCACAGCCGGTGGCTGCCTTAATCATGGAACGGCGAGTAGGAAGATCGCGTTGATTTTGAGTTGACATCTTCGAGACCAAAATGGGGTGGATTAGATTTTGGATAGACCGAAGCGAATTTGCACTCCGGCACGTGCTGCCGGTGGTTGCTATTGTTCGACCATGAAATCGGGTGATGTCAGCACGCCGATCAAGACTTCGTCTAGCCGAATGTCGGTGTTGCGGGTCGTCGATGTTGTCAGTGCATCGATGATGACTGCCTTGGAACTTTCGCTAAGCGATCCACTGCAAAGTCGCAAGTCGACTTCTTGCAGCAATTGCGGTGCGTTATCCAGGTCGGCAATTAAGGCCCGTTCGTCATCCAAGTCAAAATCGATTTGGTAACGCAAATCGTATCCATTATTGGTGTAAGACGTCGTTACTCGTCCGTTGCGAATCCACGAAATGATTTGATTGACAGACTTGTTTGCGGTAACCGCATCCAAAATCTGGAACTCGGGTGCAACCAGGGACCCGCTAGGGATTCGGCGCGAAGGTCTGTAGTCGATGATCGACCCTGGCGGTTGAAAACTAGGCAAGTAGAAGTTGAAAACACTTGGGGCTGCGTAAGGTTCTTGTCCAAAGTTCGACAGCGTCCCGCCCAACACCATGGTTTCGTCGGTGTCTGAGTTCGGCGTCGGGTCCAAGGCTCGGATCATTGACGCGATCGCAACCACTGGTTCTTTCAATCGACTGTGTTCACTCCCGCGTGATGAGACTTCGACACGATCGGGCGACCGCCGGCGAGAAACGCGTTGGCCACGTGATAATTCAGGATCCAACAAAATCGCTTTCAACACCGCTCGGAAATTCCCACGGTTCCCGTCGCCGTCATCGTTGAACTTGTTGGCAACGCGGCGTACGTAGGCCCGCGACGGATTCGATTTGACCATCCGCTTGATCAATTGTTCGCAAATGAACGGCGCGACGTTCGGGTGATTGGCAATGATGTCCAATCCCTGTTCGATTTCTGCGATGACATCGTCGGATGTAGGCGACTCGGGAATGCTGGTCAGTGCGCTGCCCAAGAATCGTTTCTCTTGAACTGCGTTGGGGTCGGGCTGGCCTGGATTGTTCGGGTCTTCGGAATAGTTCCGGTTGTTGTCGTGATCGCTCGCTTTGATCCACATCGGGCGATTGTAGTTTCGGTTCACTCGCCCGCCCTTGATCGGATCATCAAGGTCGTCGGGATCTTTGTTGGCAACGAAACCAGTAAACAGTCTGGCCAAGGCTTGGATATCGTCGTTGTTGTAGGTCGGGATCAGCTCGCCATCCGGAGTGGCTTTGGCTCGCCCGTCTAGCTCAAGTTCTTGTAACCCGATCGAAAACAACTGCATGATTTCGCGGGCATAGTTTTCATCGGGATACCGTTGACTAGTGATCGACGCTTTGCGGTTCCCGAAATGACTGAGGTAATATCCCATCAACGGTGAGAATGTCATGTTGCTGAGCAGTTGACGATAGTTTTCGTAGCTCTCGTTACCAGCAACACGACTGCCGAATGCGTTGTCAAGCAATACTTCGTCGTAATAGCGGGTAGCGCCAAGCCAGGCGCCGAATCCGGTCCAGTCTTCACTGGTGTTTCCGAACGCCGATGGGCCAATGACGAAGATTTGCGAAAGAGCCCATGCGAATCGTTGACGAAGTTGGTCTTCGCCCCGCAGTGCGTTGTCCCACCAGGCGTAGCGACGGTAACGCGTGATCGAAACCCCTGCGGTGGTGTTGATCGTGCCCGCTGGGTGGCCGCTTTCGCTGTCATAGAAGATCCCGTCCGCCTCCAACATGTCAAAGATCGTTCCAAGGTGACTTCTGACAAAGTACGCTGGCGTCGCTGAGTTGGAACGTGCACTGTTGAAATCGTCAACAATCGCGAATTGATGATCAATCCACTCAGTGCACGCGTTGCGGTAACCAATTTGGTAAATGCGATTGGCTAGCGAACTTGGGTTGCTTGGATTTCCGATTTCGAGATCTTCTTGTTTTGCGCCAAAGGATGCTTTGGACAAGAAGTGTGCGGCTCGAATCTGCGCCTGAATTCGGATGGCATCGGTCGCATCCGTAGCTTCGAAGGTTCCCCCCTCGGCACGATTGATAGGCGTTAACCCGGTAAAAACGACCCCAAGGCAAACCAGAACGGAACCCAAGCGAAACGAAGTCACACGCAATGAAGTCATGCGAAGCGCCTTGATTTGAATAGATGGATGAGACGAAGAGTCGGAAGGCAAGACTCTTGTATGCCTAAAAGGTGTACTCGATTTCGACAGGCGTATGGGAGTTTGTCTTGGAAAAAATCTCAGTTTTTCTGGTGACGTGTGATCCGTCGTTGCATGAAAGCGGCGATGTTGTCGCGGCGTGATCACACGATTAAAACTGTCAGCGATTGTTCAAGCGGGGTCGCGAATGCGTCGTGGCTGAGATTTTCTGATTGCGCGATCGCTCGACTTCTCGCCGGCGTTTGCACTTCTGTTTTTCAAGCGTTGGCTGCTCGTCGCAGTCGAGCAAATCGTTCTTGCAGCAAGCAGTAGCAGGCAGAGGCTTTCTTGCGACGATTCGTCCGGGATTGTGAGCCAAAGAGATTGGACGGCTTCAAAGTATGCGCAATCCCTCTGTCTATCCCTCTGTCTTGAAAAATCCACGCCTAGAAGTTCGATTCGGCCTGGAGATCTGGCCAAGTTCGGCATGTTTTGGCCGGTGGTTGAATAGGCCGTCGTGAATGTGCCCCAATCCGCTGTGTTTATGTCTGCGGAAAACGTCGGTCGCATCGTTGATACAATGGCGGCGATACAAGATCGGCGAATGTTGATCATCCTCTGGTTCGTGAGTGATCACGGGATGACTTGGGGGAACGTTGCCTGCCTCGCGACGTTGCCTGCTTTCGCACTTCGCGGGGGCCCAAAATCCGCCAAGCCACTCACTCGTGAATCTCTCCCTTTCGATATTGAAACAAATGAACAATCCGCGATTATCCGGCGACGCACTTAGGCTCGCTTTTGTCTGCCTGACCTTCGTCACCTGCTGTTCTAGATCACGTGCCGACGCAGAGGATTTAGGCATTGCGAGTGGATCGAAACCGAATGTGCTGTGGATCATGATTGAAGACTGGTCGCCTGATCTGTCGTGCTATGGCACGAAGGGGATCGACACGCCGCATGTGGATCGCCTTGCATCAGAAGGGATTCGCTATGAATCGGCATTCACCACATCACCGGTTTGTTCGACATCACGATCGGCAATGATGACAGGGTTCCATCAAAACTACATTCGTGCCAATCAGCACCGCGAATACGACAAGCAACCGCTGCCGCATGGTATTAAGCCGATCCCGCATCTGTTTCAAGAGGCAGGCTATTTCACGGCTCTGATGAGTAACAAAACGGACTGCAATTTTACGCCAAACACAAAATCGGAATTGTTCATGGGGGAAGACTGGTCGGAACGTAAACCGGACCAACCGTTCTTTGCCCGGATCACCTTTGGCGGCACGCACCGGGCATGGCATCGTGATCCGCAACGACCGATCAGTGTCGACGACGTTGAGTTGCCTCCTTACTATCCCGACACGCCGTTTGTTCGTCGCGATTGGGCCAATGGGTTGGAGCAAATGCAATTGGTCGATCGGGAAGTCGGCGCTTTGCTGAAGCGACTTGATGACGAAGGACTTGCAGATAACACGCTGGTCTTCTTTCTTGGCGATCACGGCCGCTGTCATATTCGTGGCAAGCAGTTTCTTTACGACGGTGGCATCCGCATTCCCATGATCATGCGTTGGCCAGGTAAGGTCGATGCGGGACAGGTCAGCGATGACCTTGTGATGTCGATCGATGTTTGTGCAACCGTCTTAGAAGCCGCCGGCATCGAAGCCCCCGTGCCGCTGCATGGTAAGAGTCTGTTTAGCGACGATGTGAAAAACCGCGAGTATGTGTTCGCCGCACGCGACAAAATGGACGAAACGCATGACTCGATGCGCGCGATTCGTTCCGATGATTTCAAATTGATCCAAAATCTGATGCCCGAGCGCCCTTGGTGCCAATACAATCGGTACAAGGAAGCCTCCTATCCCGTGCTTGCGGCGATGAATGTGATGCATAGGAAGGGACAGTTGACGCCTCAGCAGGCGATCTTCATGGCATCTGAAAAACCTGCGGTCGAACTATTTGATCTGAAGAATGACCCGTACGAATTGAATAACTTGGCGGACGAACCGCAGCATGCCGCGGTTAAGGCAAATCTGTTGGCCGAACTGAACGATTGGCGAACCAACGTGATTGACGATCTAGGGGTCAGTGCCGAGTTTCGCGCGGTCGGCGTCTTTCCGGAATCCAATCCTGAATCGACTGTCGATGATTGGGTGCTAAAGAACAAAAAGAACTTCGACTTCAACAAGCATGGTTGGCCAGCCTGGTACCCCACGCGAACATTGGCGGACTGGGAAAAGACGGTCGCGGCATGGGAACCCTATGTGTTTCGAGAAACCGATGACGCGGTCCAGCGACCTGATACGGTTCATGACACCCGAAAGCCAAAACGGAAAGCGAAGTAAAGCGAAATGCCTACAGAAAAAGTAAACTCAGTGATTCAACAAACGATACGCGTATCTAACTTGGTTGTGCGTCAATTTTCGGTGGCCGTGTTTTGGGCGTTCGTGTCGACGGTGTCGTTCGGACATGCTGCTTGGGCCCAAGGCCCCGATACCATTACCGAAACTGAAGTTCAAACGCGTCCCAATTTTGTGTTGATGATCGCCGATGACATGAACTGGGACGACTGTGGTGCGTATGGCCACCCTGCGATTCATACGCCGAATCTTGATCGACTTTCTAGCGAAGGTTTACGATTCAAGTACGCTTACCTGACAACAAACTCGTGCAGTCCATCGCGAGCGAGCATCATCACCGGCCGGTATCCGCACAACACAGGTGCCGAACAATTGCACTGGCCCATTCCGGCCGGCATTGTCACGTTGACGTCGGTGCTGCGAGGAATGGGGTACTACACCGCCGCTGCGGGTAAGTGGCACATGGGTGATTTCATTCGCGATCACTTTGACAAGATCTACGAAGCCTCAACGGCAGGCTTTGTGCTGCCGTCTGGCAAAGATGGCGAGCCACCCAAGATGATTGCCGAACAGCCGAGCGGCTGCGAAGATTGGGAACGCGCACTCGATGAGCGGGATAGGTCGAAACCGTTTTGCATGTGGTTGGCGGCCCTGGATCCACACCGTGAATATACCGATGGGGCGCTTGATCCGCCCCACCGCGCCGAAGATGTCATCGTTCCTGCTCACCTTCCCGACACCGCCGATGTGCGAGAAGATTTGCGTTTGTATTATGACGAGATTGGGCGGCTCGATACTTACGTCGGCAAGGTGATGGCGAAACTGGACGAGCAAGGCGTCTCAGAGAACACCGTTGTGCTATTCATCAGCGACAACGGGCGTCCGTTTCCTCGAGACAAAACGACCTTGTACGACGGCGGTATTCGAACGCCTTGGATCGTTCGTTGGCCGGGCCGGGTCGCCGCTGGCAACACCACCGATGCTCTGGTTAGTTCAGTGGACATCGCGGCAACGTTTTTGGAGCTTGCCAAAGGTGATGGCGAGTTCGCCGAAGTTGCTAAGTTTCCGAGTGAAGGATCGAGTTTTGCCCGAGTGCTCGCCGATCCAACCGCATCGCATCGTGACTACGCATTTGCTGAAGATCATTGGCATGACTACGAAGATCACGCGCGTTGCATCGTCGACCAGCGTTTCAAGCTGATTCGCAATGACTATGTTGATCTGCCACCTACACCGTCGGCCGACGCAGGTCGCGGGCTGTCGTGGCAAAACATGTTGAAACTTGAAAGTGCAGGTGAACTGACGCCCGAGCAGAAGACTTGTTTTCGGGCTCCGCGTCCGCGATGGGAGTTGTTCGATTTGCAGCGTGACCCGGGGGAATTGAACAACTTGATTGACAGCCCGGCGTACGCATCGGTAGTCGCCCGAATGAAAAGCCGCTTAGAATCCTGGACTGCCCAAACAGGCGACTACATCCCCAGCAAACGTACGCCAGATGAATTTGACCGCGTCACTGGGGAACCGGACCACAGTGTCCGAGTTCGACCAAGGCGTTCGAAGGAAGAAACGTTCGGAACCAACGGTAAGTACTAACCGAAAGATAAATCATGAAACCCTTTGCATTGAAACTGCCGCTGTGTTTGTTGCTTACGTTGATGGCTAGCACCGTCGGGGACTCGGTTCGAGCCGAAAATGCACCTGCGCCGCGCGCCAATATCGTCGTCTTTCTGGTTGACGATATGGGCGTGATGGATACGTCGCTGCCGTTCCTGACGGACGCAAGCGGCCGCCCCCAGCGCTATCCGCTGAATGATTTCTATCGCACGCCAAACATGGAGAAGCTGGCCGCAACGGGGATTCGGTTCAACAACTTTTACGCGATGAGCGTCTGTTCGCCGACACGTGCGTCGATCATGACGGGGCAAAATGCTGCCCGCCATCACACGACCCAGTGGATTGCCCCGGGGTCAAACAACCGGGGAAAATTCGGTCCGGCCGACTGGAACTGGGAAGGACTGCAAGCGGCCACCGTCACGCTGCCGCGGATGATGCAGTCAGTTGGTTATCGAACCATTCACGTGGGGAAAGCACACTTTGGTCCGTTCGACACTGAGGGCGCCGATCCGACCAATTTGGGATTCGATGTCAACATTGGGGGAAGTTCGATCGGCGCGCCGGGATCCTATTCCGGTCAACAAAACTTCAGAAACGCAAAGAGCACGCGGAAGGGCAACGATTGGGCGGTACCGCATTTGGAACAGTACCATGGAACGGACATGCACTTGACCGATGCACTGACGGTCGAAGCCGAAGCACAGATTGGCGAGGCCGTCAAAAACGACACACCGTTCTTTCTCTATCTCGCTCACTACGCCGTCCATTCACCACACCAATCCGACCCACGCTTCGCGGATCACTATTCCGACGGTGGCCATCCGAACCAGTTACAAAATTTCGCCACACTAATCGAAGGGATGGACAAGTCGCTCGGTGATCTGCTGGCGTCGATCCGCGCACTTGGTGTTGGCGAAAACACGTTGATCCTGTTTCTTGGTGATAATGGCACAGACGCGCCCATCGGGCACCAACATGCCGTCGCGTGCGCTGCACCGCTGCGAGGCAAGAAAGGTTCACACTACGAAGGCGGCATGCGAGTTCCATTCATAGCGGCCTGGGCAACTCCCAACTCGGAAAACCCGTTGCAGCAACAGTTACCGATTCCGGCTGGCACGATTCAATCGCAAATGGGCAACGTTTGTGATCTGTTGCCGACGATTGCCGAGGTCACCCATATTGATCCACCGACCGAGCACCAACTTGATGGAACATCGCTAGTGACTTTGCTCAGTGGCAAGAACGACCCGAATCATTCGAGTGAGTTTTTGATGCATTTTCCGCACGAGCATCGAACCAACTACTTCACCAGTTTTCGCAATGGCGACTGGAAGGTCGTTCATCATGATTTGCTCGACGAAGCATCAAAGCAACCGCGATACGAACTGTTTGACCTAGCCAGCGATCCTTTCGAACAGACAAACCTCGCCGATCAGAAACCTGATGTATTGCATCGAATGATGAGCGAGCTTGTTGCCAGTCTTAAACGGCATGATGCCCAGTACGTCACAACGCCGACCGGCCCGCAGCCACCGCGATTGCCTAGCAATCCCATTGATCCGGATGACGTACGCAACTAGCGATCGAGATCCGGGACGGCACCCGATAGCCCGCAGACTTCCGCTGCCTTTTGACAGGATTTGCGGAGCGAAGTTTCGTGTGACTCGCCGACTAGCATTCCGTACACAAAAGTTGCCGTGAACGAATCGCCAGCGCCAACGGTGTCGCGTACCTCGGCCGGGAAGCCGGGTTGCTGAATCGTTTCGTCCTTGGAAACGAGAGTGGCTCTGTCGGCACCGCGCGTCACGACAACGAGATCGAGCGATTGCTGGCGCAGAATTCTGGCCAGAACCTCTTGCTCGTCGTCAATGTCGGACAACCCGCACGCCGTCGCAACGTTGGGAACTTCCTCGTCGCTAAGCTTCAATACGCTGGCTAGTTCGATCGAGTCGCGGATCAGTTCATCGCTGAAAAACGGGACACGAAGATTAATGTCGAGAATCCGCGGTAGCCCCGCGCTGCGCGCGGTTTCAAGGCAGCGACGGATCGTGTTTCGCGACAGATCGCTGCGTTGTCCCAGAGTTCCAAAATAAACAGCATCCGCCTCTTTTAGTGCTTGTTCAAGTTGGTCGCACCAGCGAATTTGGTCCCAAGCTGAATCCTCGTGGATCTGGTACGTGGGTTTCCCATTCTTGTCCAGCTCGACGCCGACGGCACCGGTTGAAACGCCTGGGGTCGTTTGCAGCAGACTCGTGTCGACGCCGTAACGGCCTAAAATTTCGGTTGCCGCGCGACCGCGGGCGTCGTCACCCACAGCGCTCACGATGGATACGTCGCCACCTGCCAGTGCGGCGTGCGAAGCAAAGTTGGCAGGCGCTCCGCCGAAACGTTCACCGTCCGGAAACAGATCCCAAAGTACTTCGCCTAACGAGATGATTTTCGGTTGTTTCATCGAGATGTCTCTGAAGCCGTTGTTTGGTTGATACTTCAATCGTACCGCAACGATTTGCAAATGAAACATCACGAAGGGGCGAAAGTGAAACGACAGCCCCAGATTTTCGCAGCTCCAGTGCGTTCTCAACCGCTGTCTGGACCAATGACGCAACCTACCAAAATTGATCTACCCGGGAAGTTGCTGCGACTCACCAGCGATTGGTCACGCGGCGTGCGGCTTACGAATGATGTCGCGCAGGCTGCTAGCTGGCAACCAAGGCTAGCGAATCGTGCTACGGTTCTGCAGCTTTGCCAGCGATGCATCGCGTGATGCACCGCGCGATGCTGATCCGCCCCCGGCGACCACGTTACGACGCCTACTTGGGCGCCGCGTCAGCGAATTCCGCCAAGATGTCCATTGTCGAGACGATCCCCATCAACGATTCATCGTCATCGATGATCGGCAGATGGTGAATGCGGTTTCGCAGCATCTGGCGCAGTGCCTTCCCAATCGTCGTTTCAGGCGTTGCCTTGGTGACGGCTTCGCTCATGAAAGACTGCACCGATTCCGTTCCCATGCTGTGCGCCAGTCTGTCTAGCAGAAACCGCTTCGTCGTCGGATCCACCATGTCCAAATGGTAGATGTCGTCGTCAACATCGCGAGTCATGTCGACTAAATCCGACGTTGATAGAATTCCGACGCACTGGTTGCCTCGATTGACAACCGGTAAGGCCGAGACTCGATTCTCGCCCATCAAGGCAAGGGCTTCGTGGATCGTATCGCCCGCGGACAGGCAGACAACATCCCGGCTCATGATTTCGCTGACAGGTCGTCGATAGACATCGCCGAGTAAAGCTGATTCTTTGGAATGTTGATTCATGACAGACCCTTGTCTGAGGTGAAACGAATGGAAAGGTCAGAAAGGCTAAAACGACTTCATTGCTCGCGATCTAGATGCGAACCCAGTCTTTCAAACGAGCATGTTCGAAAATCATGTCGTGTTGGACTTGCAAATCTTGCCCCATGCCCGCTTCCATCGCACGATTGTGCATCGCCATTGCAATTCCAACATCGACATAGGCAAGGCCGACCGCATTGAAATAGGTGCGTTCTTGCTCGTTCACTCGTCCTTCCTTTTTGCCGTTGATCAAGTCGATCAGATTGCAATGAATGTCCGAGTCCGATAGTTCACCGTCCTTGTACATTCGGCTTAGTGTTTGTGTCCGGTGCTTTACGGTGTCCCAGTCATCGCAAACGATCTTTTCGCACGCTGCTGCCACCGCGTATTCGTCTTCCCAACCACCGATGTGGCTGTAGAACGCGCCTGGTTTCATCCAGGCAGCTTTTAGTAGCGGCGCTTGGGCGCTTGTGGCGGTCACGATAACATCCGCGTCACTAGTGGCACGTTGGAGGTCCGAGTTCGTCGACTCGAATTGCAAGCTCGGAAGGATCGCCGACATCTCTTTGACGAACTGAGTTTCTTCCGCCGGGTCTTTTGCCGCGATCCTGCACAGCCGAAGTTCCGGCAGTACCGTCTTCATGGCAATCAAGTGCATCTTGGCTTGTTCACCTGCACCGATGAAGCCAATGGTTTCCGAGTTTTTCTTGGCGAGGTGCTTTGCCGCAATCGCGCCCATCGTGCCGACACGGATGTTCGAACACAGCGTGCCTTCCATAAATGCAATCGGAAATCCGTGTTCAATCTCGGACAGAATGATTACGGCAGATAGGTTTTGCATCCCGTATTTCACAGGGTTCGGGGGGAAGACCGAAACCCACTTTACGCCGCAAATCTTCTCGGTCCTGAACGTCGCGGGAAGACAGTTGATTCGTTCTTGCGTTTCATCGTTGAAGATTTGGACAATCTTTTCAGGAAACAATACATCGCCTGATGCGAACGCGAGCATTGATTTTTCAGCCGCCTCGATCGCCATGTTGATGTCCAGGCAACCAGCGCCCAACAGATCTTCTTGAGAAAAAAATCGACATTTGATTTCGTGTAGTGCCATCGCCTCGCCCTGTCGGTCGTCCTGCGGATTTTGATGACGCAAATCTGCGCCACAGCGACCTTCACCCGAGTCGCTGTGAGCTTAGGCATGCAAGTTTTGGGCCAAAACATGCGAGTGCGAATAACGCGAGAACGAGGTCACCACGGCGCGCACATTGACACATGCGGACCGGAAATGAGGTGCTGTCTAGCACATCGATCACGACTCAGGGTTTCATCGTGTCGATAGCTTCATTGCTGGCTTTGGGCAACACCGACGGCGCCGAGTTTAGGATACGTTTTTAGGGTTGGCTGGTGTCGATAGGGCCAGCCATCGTTTGTTTGCTTTGGTCCGGGCGTTGTGCGGCCGTTGTGGAGAGCGGTCGCGAGGTCATTGATCAGTTCGTCCACTTTCGCGGGGTTGATGTCGTCGAGGTTCTTCGTTTCACCGGGGTCGTTTTTCAAGTTGAACAGTTGCACTTCTTGCGACGTGGTTGTGATCTCGGTTTCCCAGGGCAGGTCTCCCCAGCCACCTCCACCGTCGGTCGACAGGATTAACTTCCAATCGCCCTTGCGGATGGCAAACATTCCGCTGATCGAGTGATGGATCGTAAATGGACGCGTCGTGCAATCGTTATCTTCAAAGCACCGACTAAACGAGAACGAATCTTCAGCGGCGTCATCCGGAATGGCGCCCTGTTTGCCAAGAATTTCTGCAAAGGTCGCAAAGAAGTCGGTGGTGCAAATGGTTGAGTCGCATTGACTTTTCGCGGCGACCTTTCCGGGCCAACGCAGGAGAAACGGAACACGATGTCCGCCTTCGTAGGCCGATGCCTTTGCACCCCGGAAGGCACCTGAAGGTCGGTAGCCGGCCGCGAGCATCTTGGGGATCTTTACGTAGGGAGCGAAGCCGTTGTCCGATGTGAAGACTACCAACGTATTGTCATCGATGCCCGATTCCTTCAGTTGTGCGAGTACTTCAGCGACAACCCAATCGGTTTCGGCAATGAAGTCGGCATACCAACTGTATTGTTCGTATCGACCTTTGAATTGTTTGCCTGGCGTGATGGGAGTGTGCGGCGATGTTAGGGGAAGGTAAAGAAAGAACGACTGCTGCGTTTTGGCCTGTGCACGCTGCTTGATGTACGTCCGCGACTCCGCCGCCCAGTCAGCAAGGCACTCACTAGGATCAAAGTCTTGTGCAGCGGCGCCAACACGTTGATAGTCGTTGTATTCATTGTGCGGGAAGCCTCGGCTGACCGTTGGCACGCTAACCACGCGATCGTTTCGCAGATAGGTGTAGGGAGGCATGTCCAGCGACGAGAGAATGAAAAATGCTTCGTCGAACCCCATGTCAATTGGGCCGTTCCTAAATGGCTGGTCATAGTCAACGCTCCATGATCCAAAGTCCTTCCCTTTTGGTGCGCCGTCTGGATCCGTGCGTTCATTGCGGATCCAATCCACGCCGAGGTGCCACTTACCGATGCAGGCGGTATGGTAGCCTGCCTCCTGCAAGAACTTCGGCAAGCTCGTGCGATTCGGGTCCATCAGCGCAGGTGAGTTAACCGCCGTCAGAACACCGCTCTTCAATCGGCTTCGCC
>JBAUHR010000275.1:0-3730 GCA_049680385.1 Rubripirellula sp.
GTGTCGTAGTCGATCGAGACCACGGTCGCACCCATTTGGTAGGCCGCCAGCGAAAACAGTCCGCTGCCGCAGCCGATGTCCAAGAACCGACATCCCTCAAGCGAATCGACGTCTAGCATTTCGCCGAGCGAACGGACGGCTTCGTCAATGCGTTCTTGATCAAGCGTCTGCAAGAACGCTCGCCAGTTTTCGCCGAATGCGAAGCGAGTTTCTTTGTCAGTCGGATGAGCGATGGTCGGATGGGCGATAGTCATAAGGTGATCGATAAAAGGCGTTCAGAGCTTGCCAATTCGAAATTCGCGTACGCCCATCATAGTCTGGTTGGCAGGCATCAGTTGCCGCCACGAAACGAGGTCGCGTATAACAGGGACGTCTTCTGCCCTCGCCTCTTTTTCTGAGCATCCGATTATGGCCCCAGCGACTCCCCGTCGACGTTTTCTAAAGACTGCCGCCATTGCGACCGTGTGTGCGCCCGCGATCTTTACCGCCAAACGCTCGGCCGCCCAAGATGTGATCGGCGATGGCGATTACAAGTACAAATGCGAACATCTTTTTCCCCAACTGCCCGATCGTTACACCTGGCAAATCACGCATAATGTCGCAGTGGATCCAGACAATAATCTGTACGTGATCCACGAAGGTGATGCCGCCAAGGCCGATCACCCATCGATCTTTGTGTTCGATTCAGCCGGCAAGTTCATCCGAGCTTTCGGACAGCAGTTCCAAGGTGGCGGACACGGGTTGGAAGTCCGGGTCGAGGACGGGACACCGTTTCTGTATGTGACGGGATATCAACAAGTCAAATCGATTGCCAAGTTGACCTTGGAAGGTGAAACGATTTGGCAGCACTATGCGCCAATGCAGTCTGGCGTCTACGCCGCAGGTGAAGCCAGCAGTCCCGAAAAAATCTGGGGCCGCGACCGATTCATGCCCACCAACTTTGCCTTTCTGCCAGACCACGGGTTCTTGTTGGCCGATGGTTACGGTTCGTTCTACATCCACCGCTACGATGCCAATGGCAACTGGGTGTCGTGCTTTGGTGGTGAAGGCGACGGTCAGGGAACGTTCAAAACACCGCACGGAATCTGGATCGACAATCGCAAAGGTGGCGATTCAGAAATTGTCGTCGCCGACCGTGCCAACAACACGTTGCAATGCTTCACGATGGATGGCGAATACAAGAAAACCGTTTCCGGGTTCGGACTGCCAGCCAACATGGACACCAACGACAAGTTGATGGTCGTGCCCGAATTGGTCGCACGTGTGTCGTTGCTTGATCGCGATCACAACACGGTCGCGACCATCGGTGACGACCGCGAACGAGTTTTGGCCGACAAGAAAGAGAACAATGGTTTCGTGATCCGCACTGACGAAAGCAAATGGCAACAAGGCAAGTTCGTTCACCCACACGACGCTTGTTTTGACAAAGAAGATAACCTGTATGTCGCCGAATGGGTCGCCACCGGACGTGTCACGAAGTTGACGCGCGTTTAGCTAAGCGGCGATAGTCGCCCGCGCATCAGGATCAATAATCCGGCAAAGGTCAGTCCGATTCCGGACATCAACTGCCAGGTCACGGGCTCGGCAAACAACACGACACCGGCCATCGCCGCCATTGCGACCTGCGAGGCGTTGATCAGGTTGACGGCCACGACCGGCAGTGCTTTCAGTGCGTACGACAATGCGACAAACGCAAGAAAATTAAACAGACCGCCGGCACCCATGACTGCCCATTGGTGTGACTGCAGCGTTGTGATTGGTTCGATTCCATGCTGGATCAACGTGAATGACCACAGCGCTACCGTACCGACGGCACCGCTTAAGAACATCGTCAGCGGTGCCGATACGCCGTCGTTCATCGTTTTTCGCATCACGACGCCGAACAGTGCGTAAGCCGCGCCCGAAGCCGCCGCGCTTAGTCCGCCAACCCAAATGGGAAGCTCCGATGAAGCTTGTTGTACTTTTGGCGTTGATGACGGCAGTGACAAAACGATCGCCGCGATGATCAGCGTCACCATGGAAACGATCGTTGCTATGCGAACGGGTTCGCCCAAGACGATTCGTCCCAGCATCGCGCCACCGATCAGCAGCACGCCCAGTGTGATCGGTACCGCTGCGGCCAAGCCGATCACGCCCAACGCAATTTGAAACGCCGCGTTGCCGACAAACTGGCCCATCAGCGCCACCAGCATGAACTTTGGGATCATGCGACGGTTGGTCGTGATCGGTTGCCCGCGAATCAGCATCCACGCGATCACCGGACCAAGGAACAATACGGTTGGTCCTGCTTTGACAGCGGACACCAAGAAAGGATCAATGCTGACACTTTGCCGCAGCGCGATGTTGGAAATCGTGTACAAGACGGCTGCTGCTGTGCCACATGCCACGCCCCACCACAACACCGTTGGCGGCTGTGGCGAGCTTGGCGATGGCACCACCGGTCGGCTGCTTGATTCGAGCGTCCTAGGGCTCTGGTATGGCGAGGGATCCGGAATGCTCACTCGGTCAGCGCTTCGATCCAGGTTGACTCGTTGATTTTTTCGCCTGCCGGTGCAGAAACGATCACCGTGATATTATCTTCGCCGCCCGCGTCATTGGCCAATTTGATCAAACTCTGGCAAGCTTGGCTGGGATCCTGGATTTCGTTGACAATCTTTGCCAATTGATCGGGTTTGACGTACCGGTGCAGGCCGTCGCTGCACAGCACGATTTTGTCGCCCGCTTCCAAGTCGACACGCCGTACCTCAGCGATCAGACCGCCGTCCGAGCGGCCGCCCAGCACATTCCACAACACGTTGCTCCAACGACTGGCTGCCTCGTCTTCGGGTTTTAGTCCGCCCGCTTCGACCAACTGATGCGCTAGAGTGTGGTCGGTCGTCAACACGTCGGCTTGGCCGTCACGAATCAGGTAACAGCGACTGTCGCCTGCATGGACGACGTACAATCGAGGCCAAATCAGATAGGCCATCGTCAAAGTCGTGCCCATGCCGCGCTGGTCCACATGCTGGGCCGACTGTGACAAAATGTGGGCGTGCGCATCCTTTAACAACGTTTGCAAGTTGCTGACGAATTCGCTTTCTCGCTCTTCTTCGCCGTGAAAGTGCCAATGAATGCTGCTGAGCAATCGCTGGACCAAGTGCTCGATCGCTAGTCGGCTGGCTTGTTCGCCCGCGGCATGGCCGCCCATGCCGTCCGCCACCAGCATCACTTCGCCCTGTGCGATTCCGTAGATTCGCTGATCGAACGACATGCTCGTCGCCGAAACTCGCATCGATTTATTCAACTGAGCAATCAGAAATTGGTCCTGATTGGTCGTGCGAACACGCCCCCGGTCGGTCATCCCACAGGCATTGACCACATCATCGCCGGTCAAAGAATGGTCGCTATCGCGATAAAAATCGTTGTCCAAAACACTTCTTTCGCGTCAATTGGGTGCCCGCAGAATCGTTTGCCGCCGCCCGATTCTCGCCCTTACCCGCCGATGGGGCAAGCGTCTTGAATGCTGGCGATTCTCATTGCTTGATAAAAATCGGCCTTTGGAATGATCAAAATGATCGATCGTTTGTCTCAGGTAATGGTTACCGGAAGTGCGGTTTTAGGCGGCAATTCACGCTCTTTTTCTACGGAAGCATTGTTCGTCAGACCCCCCCCGACTATTAATGGAGACGTAGAATCTCAACTGCCATTGCCCACCCCAAGTTCATGGTCCAGCCCCGTTCGGCGTTTCTTC
>JBAUHR010000276.1:0-30124 GCA_049680385.1 Rubripirellula sp.
GATCGACACTGCCACCATTGTTCGGCGACGAAGTCACCGTCACAGGACCGGACGGAACGACGCGAACGATCCAGGTTCCCGCGGGTGTGAAGGTTCCGGGGGGGCGTCCGAGCGGCAAGCCAAGCAAGCCTAGTGAATCAGGTGACAAGGGCGACGACAAACCAGGCGATGACAAGTCAGGCGACGATAAAAAGAAAGACGACAAGGATTCCGGCCCCAAGGTCATTCGCCGTGACGCTACGCTCGACGAAAAGGCCGATGCCAGCGAATTTGGTGTCATGGTTGGTGATGACGGCAAAGTCGCCTTTGAGTTTCGCAATCAACCGTGGGTCGACTTGGTCGAATGGTTGGCCGACATTTCTGAATTGCCGCTGGATTGGTTGGAATTGCCAGGTGATCGCGTCAACATGCGGTCGCCCGGACGCTACACCGTGACCGAAACGCGGGATCTGTTCAATCGGTATTTGTTGGCACGCGGCTACACACTGCTTGAAATCGACGGAGGACTAACCGTCGCGAAAACCGAAAGCATCAATCCCGCGATCGTGCCGCGTGTCGAACCGGTTTCGCTGGAAACACTTCCGATGCATTCGTTTGTTCGCACGTCGTTGGACGTCGGTTGGTTATCCGCCGAGAAGTTGACCGAAGAATTGAAGCCGATGATCAGTAGCAATGGTCGATTGACGGCGCTGACAACGACCAATCGCATCGAAGCGATGGATGCGGCGGTGAACTTGCGTCAGGTCGCCGAACTGCTTGCTCGCGAACTCGACAGTGATTCTCGCGAGTCGCTTGCGCCAGAGTTCAAACTGCGGTACCTGCCGGCCGAAGAAGCCAAGGAAATGTTGGAACAGTTCTTGGGTGTTGAGAAAAAGAAGGCAACCGCGCTGACACCGCAGCAGATCCAGATGATGCAGCAGCAACGTGGTCAAAATCAAGGGGCGCCGCCAGCAGAGAAGAAAGAGGAAATTTCGATCGTCGCCAATACGCGACAGAACTCGGTCATCATTCGTGCGCCGGCCGACCGGATTGCGATTGCGACGGAGTTCTTGCGTCGCATCGACGTGCAACGCGAGGACATGATGTCGCTAGCCGATGTGCAGTCGCGTGTTCAAGTGTTTCGGTTGTCATCGCTTGATCCGGAAAAGTTGATCGAGATCGTCAGCGAAATGAATGTCTTGGAACCGACCACGCGAGTTCGTGTGGACGACGATAACAATGCGTTGATCGTATCCGGTTCGGCGGCTGACCGATTCATCATCTCGTCCTTGTTAGAGCGGCTTGATGGAACCGGACGTAAATTCGAAGTCCTGCCTCTGCGGCGTCTTGATCCAGCCGAAGTCGCTGAGTCGATCGCGTTCTTGATGGGTCAGAAGGACGAGGAAGAGCAACAAAGTAGCCGGCGCTCGTCGTATTACTACGGCTACTACGGTGGCGGAAATGACGACGAGAAAAAAGAAAAAGACGAGTTCCGCGTTTCGGCAAATATTCGTTATCGCCAAATCTTGCTTTGGGCCAACGAGCGCGAAATGGAAGAAGTACGATCGCTGTTGGTCAAGCTTGGTGAGTTGCCGCCACCGGGTGGCAATTCGCAAACGGTACGGATCATGGAAGCTTCGGCCACGCCGGAAACCTACGAGTATTTGCAGCGTCTGCGACAACAGTGGAGTCGCATTTCATCGAATCCGCTTGAACTTCCCGACGAAGAGAGCTTTGTCGATCCGAATGAACGAGTCGAGTCCGAAGACGACGATGAAAGTGAATCGGATTCCGAAGGCGTCGACGATGCGGATGCAGACAAGACGGATGGTAAAAAGCATTTTGACGAAGATGATTCGGTAGCGTGGGATGACCTGAAATCTCGACACCTTGTGGCCAGCCAACAACAACTGGCTGTATTTCATCAGGAAGGCGACGACGATCTGATCAGCGAATCGGCGGATCAGCCGTCCGACACGATTCGGTCATCGAAGGACTTTGATCGCATGTTTGGCGGGAAGAAGTCGGCACCGACGGCTGCAAAAAAGAAGACGGGATCTGAACTGCCTGCGATTCGTATCGAGCTGGACGCCAATGGAAACTTGGTGCTGGTCAGCCCCGATACCGAAGCGCTCGATAAGCTCGAAAACTTGATGTTGCAGGTCGCGCCACCGAAACGACCGTATCGTGTTTTCCATATCGTTCACGCTTCGGCGTATTGGATGCGGCTGAATTTGGAAGACTATTTTAAGGATTTGGAAGACGAAGACGATTCGGACGCAGACCAGTTTTATCGGTACTTTTGGGGCAGCAATGACGACAAGAAAGAAAAAGGCCCGTCCGGATTGGGGAAAGGCAACAAGCTTCGTTTTATCGACGACGTTGATACGAACACGCTTGTTGTCAGCAATGCCAGCAGCGAGCAGTTGCAAACGATCACCGAGCTGATTGAATTGTGGGACATTGCGGAGCCGGTTAGTAAAAAGAAGGCTCGTTACACCAGTTTGGTTCAGATTCAGTTCGGTAAAGCGGACAAGATCGCCGAAACGGTCAAAGAGGCTTACCGCGATTTGCTTAGCAGCAACGACAAGACATTTGCTGGTGGCAAGGGCGGCAACCCAGGTGGCGGCGGCGGAAAAGGCGAAGTCTCGAAAAGTCGCGAAGGTTCCGGTAGCGAACTGCAGAACACCGAGAGCGGTCGTGATGGTGGTGGTGCCGATTTTTCGTTCAAAGGAAAGTTGTCGTTGGGTGTCGACACGATCGGCAATACGATCTTGGTGAGTGCCGAAGGTGAGCCGTTGCTAGAGTTGGTTTCCGAGATGGTCAATCAGCTTGACGAAGCCGCCAAACCTCAGGGCGAAGTTAAAATCGTCGAACTCTCTGGTGGCATTAACGGTGAACGACTGCAGGCAGCATTGAAGGCGCTCGGTGCCGAAACTACCCAAGCTGCCGGAGAAGGTCGAAATCGCAACCGTGGAGCCGCGAAAGATGATGCCGAACCGACTCGATGATCAGCGACGGTTGCCGAGCACACTGACGAGTGTGCTAAACTGAAGTCTTGCCTGTCTGTCCTTTCCAACCCTCCGTGACACCACCGTCGATGCATCGCTCACTTTCGCATCGTTGGGCTGACAGCGTTACCAAACACTGGTGGCTGATTCTGATCGTGTGGGTGGTGGTGGCCGTCTCGTTGCGGATCGTTGCGCCACGTTGGAATGATGTTGCCTACGACGGCGACTTCGAATACTTGCCGCCCACGATGAGCAGCGTTGCCGGTGGCAGGTTGCTGGACCGTGCGTTCCCCGGTGAACGGGCGCGAAGCGAAGTCGTATTGGTGATGGGACGTCGTGACCAACCGCTGGTCAAGAGTGACGAGATCGTCGGGCTGGATCTACTTCGCCGGCTTTATCACCGGCTTGGCGAAGTCAGTTGGCAACGTGCGGTCCAGTATGGGTACACCGGCGGGTTGCCTTCGGAAGACGATCCGGCCGCCGTTTGGATTCAGCTTGCTGAAGAAGCGTTTGGTAAATCGATCGATGCCGACAAAAAGTTTTACGAGCTAATCGCCGACTCTGTCCCCGACGATGCGCCGACGCTGACACAGCCTCGGATGGCTATCTCCTATTGGGACCGCGGAAAACTTCTGGAACTGATTGGTGGATCCGAAGAGGCGGTTGGAAAGGACTTCGAAGCTGCGTTGATCTTGATGCCCGACCTGCCATCGGTCGCGGTTCCCATTGGCGATCGAGACTTGGTGGGTTGGAAGCCGATGCTGGACATCCTGTCATGGGATGACCGCGTGCTGGGTTCACGTCTGCGAAAAGAAAGTGCACGGTTGGTCGTGCTGCATCTTTCCAGCGAACTTGCGGCGACGGGGAATATTGCCACTGTTGAAGCGATTGAGACCTTAATCGGCAATGTCGTTAAGTACAGTCAAGGTTACACCGATCCAGGGCTTGAACTGCTGATGACGGGATCGGCGGCCATCGGCGGCGAAACGCTAATGGCTGCGCGCGACGCGATTCGCTACACCGAATGGATCACCGTCGTGATGATTTTGGTGATCCTGGCCTTGGTGTATCGGGCTCCCTTGTTGGTTGCCATTCCGATGGTGTCAATTGGTTTTGCCGTGTTGGTTTCGACGTCACTTGTGGCGTTGTTAACCGGTTTGTCGATCGACAAAGTCATTCCGCAACTCGACGTGCGGATATTTACAACCAGCCGCATTTTTGTGGTTGTGATTCTGTTTGGTGCGGGGACGGACTACTGCTTGTTCTTGATTTCACGACTACGTGAAGAGGCGTCCAAGGCACCCTGGCCGGTTGCATGTCGCAACGCTTTATCCGGTGTGATGGGCGCGTTGTTTGGCAGCGCGATGACGACCGTCGTTGGATTGGGGATGTTGTGGATCGCAAGCTTTGGCAAGTTTCACTATACCGGCCCGATCATAGCGATCTGTCTGTTGGTTGGTTTGTTAGTGTGCACGACATTGACGCCATCGTTGTTGCGCGCAATCGGTCCCGCCGCGTTTTGGCCATCTCGCGTGACGACGGATACGCCGAAAAATTTGTCGTTGTTCGGTGACCGCAAAGGTGAGGCATCGTCGAGTGGTATTTGGAGTCTGATCGCGTTGTGGTTGACGCGTCGTCCGATGGCCACCTTGGTCGTTGGTTTGGTCGTGCTGATGATTCCGGCGGTATACGGGTTCAAGCACGAAGACGCCGTGACCTATGACTACAGCAGCCAACTGAACCATTCAGCTAACAGTCGCCAAGGTTTGCGATTGTTGTCGGAGTACTTTGATATCGGCGAGATCAATCCAGTCACGGTCTTGATCGTCAACAAAGAGGACACGCCACGGAAAGAATTCGAAAAGCAAATTCGTTCAATCGCCAAGGATCTCTATTCGCTTGACGGTGTACTAGCTGTCCGGACGTCGGACGATCCATTGGGCGACTTCCCGCCCGATCGTGACATGGGACTGTTGACCAGTGCAGCGTGGAAACGCCGTGCACTTCGCAATCATCAAGTTGCTAAGCGACATTTCTTTTCATCGCTTCCTGAACTCGAAAACCGGCTTGCGCGTTTCGATATCGTTGTCGATGGTGACCCGTTTTCAGTCGAGACCGCAAAACGGGTCAGTGAACTCGGCATGTCGCTGCAAGCCCAGTCAAAGCAGCCTGGTTCGGTCATCAAGGATTCACACATCCTGTTGGCCGGAACCACGCCATCGATCATCGATTTGCGAAGCGTGACGTTGCAAGACAATCGACGAATCAAGATCGCCGTCGTCATCGCTGTGTTTTCAGTACTGCTTTTAGTGATTCGGCGACTGGGTTTGTGCGTGTATTTGATCGCAACGGTATTGATCAGTTACTACGCGACGCTGGGGCTGACGTTGGTGTTTTTCAAAATCGCGTACGGCAACGACTTTGTTGGGCTCGATTGGAAGTTACCGTTGTTCTTGTTTGTGATTTTGGTTGCGGTCGGTCAGGACTACAACGTTTACTTGGTCACGCGGATTGTCGAAGAGCAGCGAAGGCTCGGTTGGCTTGCGGCGCTACGCCGAGCGGTATCGAGAACCGGTGGCATCATTACCGCATGCGGGTTGGTGATGGCGGCAACGTTCTTCAGCATGACGGCGTCCGCATGGTTCCCCGTTGTGGTGAAGACGTTTGGTTTTCAAACGGCGACTAGCGGGACATCGTTGCGCGGGATCGTCGAACTTGGTTTTGCGTTAGGACTAGGCGTGTTGATTGATACGTTCTACGTCCGCACGATCCTAGTGCCAAGTTTCGTCGCCGCGATCGGTAAACGCGGAAACACCTAGACGCGGCGTTGGCAACCTGCTCGCATCGTACCGTAGCAAATGTCGACACCGGTTGGTCGGTTACCGCCCGTTGCATTCGCAGTGATTTTCCGTTTGATCCCTTGGGAATCGCCTAGAGTTCGCTGCTTGGTATCGTCGCCACTCGCCTCCGGCGGGTGTTTTTGAGAAAGGATCTTCGGAAGCGAACACGACAATGACGTTGTTATTTCCCATCAATTCTTGGCCCCGCGATGCGGTTGACGCGACCGTCGCTAACACGCTAGCGGCCCATTCAATCGACGAACCTGTCGATGAGGTTCGCTACCTTTCGTTTGCACGGACGCGACGGGCGACCGCGTTCGTCAATCACCATCACCGATGTCATCGCCAAACGATTCAAGGATTAGTTTGACCTCCGCTTCTTCGTGCTGTTCCAGGGAATCGCGAAACTTCTTGAGCTTCGTTAGAAAGGCCGACACTTTTTCGATTTGGTCTGGTGAGATTTCTGACACTTTGTCAGCCAGTTCGCGAATGCTTTCGAAGAGTCCTGTGTGTTCACCTCGCAGTTGCTCGGCCGTGACGCTCATTTGCGGTGCAACCTCGATCGCCTCTTCGAAATATCCGAACGCTTCTTCTAGCGAAAAGTGGAGCGCGAGCTGGTCGCGGAAGTCACCTAATAAAGCGGTGATCTCGGGCCAATGATTGGCGGCGGTTTGAGCGTACTCCGCAAGCGGATCCAGTTTGTCAATCAAGCACTTCAACTCTCGGTTGTCGTCTTTGATGTCCTTCAAAAACGCTGCGTTAACAGATAGCCGTCGCTTTGTATCCGAAATTGTCCGGCCAACGATCGGGCTGATGGAAGGTTCCATGATTCGGTCCTTGATAAGAGTAGATGCCGCATTATATCGAATCCGGCGGACCAAAGCCAAACCTAGCTCAAATCAGGCTCGGTCGATCGGCAATGGGATCACTGGGGCTAGGGACGAAACGCCTGAACGGATCATCAGCAGCCGGTCAACGCCCATGGCCACCCCTGCGCATGCCGGTAGTCCCGATCGCATTGCTTGAACCAGAGAGGATTCGACGGTCAACGGGCTGCGACCGCTTGCAACACGAATTTGGTTGCTCTGTTGGGCACGGCTGATCAAGATATTCGCGTCAAGCAATTCGTCGTATCCATTGGCCAATTCAACGCCACGCACGATCAATTCGAACCGCGCAGCACACGCAGGGTCGTCCACCGCCGGCCTGGCTAGCGCGGCCTGGGTGATCGGATAGTTCTTGATGATTACGGGGCGTTCCAAGCCCAGGTTTGGCTGGATGTGATGGGACAGAATCACATCTAACATCAAGTCACGATCGTTGGCGATCGATTGGGAAAGTTGCACGTCTACTTTGTCGGTCATCGATATCAGCGTTTTGATCGGTTCGTCGATTGGGTCAAAACCAAGGGCCGAGCGAAAGACGTCGCGGTAGTTGACGACGTCGTAGCCGTCGAAATTCAGAATCGTTGCGGCAAGATCACCTAGCAGAGAAATCTCGGTGTTGATATCGGCGTCAACTTCGTACCATTCCAACATCGTGAACTCGATGTTGTGATGATCACCCGACTCGCCACTACGGAACACAGGGCCGATGCTGTAGATCGACGGCGCACCGGCGGCCAACATTCGCTTCATCGCCAACTCGGGCGAAGTCTGAAGGTACAGGAACTCGGGCAGGTCGCAGGCAATTTTAAGTTGGCTTGATTTGACGCAAATCGGGTCGATGTAAGCATCAATGACACAGTCGCGTGACAAACACGGTGGCTGGACTTCAAGGAAGTTTCGCTGGTCAAAAAATGAACGTAAATCTCGCAGCAATTGTGCACGCTGGCGGATCAGTTCGATGTTGGGTAGCTGCGAGAATTGATTCATCGGTGTGGGAAAATCGTTGGCGGTAAACTACAGTCGGCTCTTTCAATGAGCATCGCTGGACGGGCTTGTTGACTTGGGTATTGGTGCCCATGACAACATGGGCTTGATTTTGTGTTTTGCCCATCCCCTTTGCCATCTCGATTGATTGTCACCTGGAATGTCGGATTCTGCCGAAGACCGCTACGCTCGCCAAATGCAGTTTGCCCCGATCGGCGGCGATGGGCATCGCCTGATCGCGGCGGCGTCTGTTGCCGTGCTAGGCTGTGGCGCGTTGGGCACAGTCGCGGCAGAGGTTCTTGCCCGAGCCGGCGTTGCCAAGTTGACTTTGATTGATCGCGACGTGGTCGAGTGGACGAATCTGCAGCGTCAGTCGCTGTTCGACGAAGCGGACGCGCGCGAAGGCCGATCGAAAGCCGCCGCCGCTTGCCAGCGGATTGCGGAAATCAACAGCAGTATTAGCGTCGTGCCGATGGTCGCCGATGTCGGTGCCGGGAACATTCGAAACTTGCTAGGCGAAGTCGACCTGGTGATCGATGCCGCGGACAATTTCTCGCTGCGTTTCCTGCTGAATGACTGGTCATTGGCAACAAAGACCGCATGGGTTCACGGCGGGTGTGTTGGTGCGTCAGGGCAAGTTCGATTGTTCACCGGCGAAGGTCAACCATGTTTTCGATGCGTTGTTCCTGAACCGCCACCGGCGTCGGCGGTCCAGACGTGCGATACTGCTGGCGTTGTTGGCTCTGCCACTCATGTGATCGCCAGTCTGCAAGCAACCGAAGCGATCAAGTGGTTGTCGGGCAATCAAGCAGCCGTTCGTCAAACGATGTTGTCGATCGATCTTTGGAACAATCGGTTTCGTGAAATCGAAATTCCTTCGACGCTATCGACGGGCTGTGTCGCCTGTGACAAAGGCGAACTTCAGTTCTTGGACGGGGATCGCGGGATCATCGATCAATCGGCCGCCGTGCTGTGTGGCCGAAACGCGGTTCAAATCAATCGCGGTCAAAGCGGTGCGGTTGATTTGACGATGATGGCTGGTCGGTGGAAAGGGATCGGGCGAGTGCAAACCAACGCGTTCTTTATTCGGTTGCACCCTAGTGATACCCACACGGTCACCCTATTCCGGGATGGCCGCGTGGTGGTTACCGGCACCGATCAAGTTAGCGAGGCTCGCAGTTTGTGTGATCGGTACGTGGGTGGCTGAGGTCACTTGCGTTTTGCCGGGCTGTCCAGTGGGATCAACGGGAATTCGGCGGATGGTACTCGAACATCGGCCATCATCGTCTCCAGTTCTTTGACGATCATTGGGTGACTTTTCGCGACGTTTTCGGTTTCGCCAATGTCGGTTGCGATATTGTACAGTTCAGTGACGAGTTTTCCTTTCGACATGTTCTGACGCACGGCTTTCCAGTCACCAACGCGGATGGTTTGTTGGCCTCCGTAACCGGTGAATTCACGGTACAGGTAAGGTCGTTCGGGCTGTTCGTTTCCGAGCAGCGTCGGCAACAGTGAAATGCCGTCGACATTCTTGGGCACATTTTCCGATTGTCCGATCGCATCCAATAGCGTTGGCATCCAGTCTTCGAATCCGCTGACACGGTCACTCGTCGAACCGGCCGTGACGTGCCCCGGCCAACGCACGATCGTTGGCACGCGGACACCGCCTTCGTAGAGCGAACCTTTCAAGCCTCGCAGTTCGCCAACACTTGCAAAGAACGTATAGTCGACTTCCTCGCCCAAGTGAGTCGTTCCATTGTCACTGGTAAAGACGACGATCGTGTTTTCCGTCAAGCCGAGTTCATCGAGCAGCGACAACAGATTTCCGACGTAGCGATCCAATCGCGAGATCATTGCGGCGTAGGCGGCACGCGGCGTGAAGTGAGGCGTGTATCCATTTCGCTCGCGAGTGAACGGTGGGTCATTCCAACCAAGATCGGTGTAGGGTTTCAATTCGTCGTCGGGCACATGCAGAGCAACGTGTGGGATCATGCTGGGGTAGTACAGAAAGAATGGTCGATCGCGGTTCGTCTTGACGAACTCCATTGCTGCCGCGTTGATTCGATCTGGTGCATAGTCTTGTCCTTTGAAGACGTCATAGCTGTGCGGGTCGGCTGGATCCGCACCGTCGGCAAGTCCAGCGTGTCCAGGTACGGCGGGCGAATTGTCTAGCTCGATACGTTTGCCGTCTTCCCATAGGTATGGCGGGTAGTAGCTGTGCGCGTGTGCTTGGCACAGGTAGCCCGTGAAGTGATCCAGCCCCTGGCGCAGCGGTTCACCAGTAGAGTCCGGGCCTCCTAGACCCCATTTGCCAAACGCTCCGGTGGCATACCCATGACGCTTCATCAGCTCGGGCAGCGTCACTTCGTCATCAGGGATCGGCTGTTGGCCTTCGGGTGGAGTAGATCGGTTGTCGCGGACAAAAGCGTGCCCCAGATGCTTACCGGTCAACAGCACACATCGTGAAGGTGCACAGACCGCGTTGCCGCAGTAGTGCTGAGTCAGTCGCATCCCTTCGGCCGCCAATTTGTCCAAGTTTGGCGTCTTGATCTTGGTTTGCCCAAATGACCCCAATTCGCGGAAACCCAAGTCATCCGCCAAGATAAAGACAACGTTTGGAGGGCTGTTCGGCTCGGCGCTGGCCAAGTTCGTGAACAACATCTGAGCAAGAATTGCTGCGGACGCTGCGATGGCAAGTGAAGCCGTTTCGCTTTGAAAACGACGTGGCGCTAAGTGGAGAAAAATGGTTTGAATCTTGGTAAAGGTTTGAATCATGTTGAATCCCATGCGGTGAACTGAGGGCGTGATGCGATTACTTCGGCCTGCCCGCCAAGGCCGCACGAGCCGCTAGGACAGTGATCAAGGAACGAGGGTGAATCACTAGGAATCAGATGAGATGATTCCTGCTTTGGTCCGCGGACTCTTAGAAAACGACTTCGGCAACATGCACAGCATCTTCGTTCCTGCATCACAAGTCAAATCTCTGACTTGGAATAGGTTTCGATTCCGTGTCTCCTCATCCGCCGATGACACGAATGTTTTTAGCTGACCCTCTTCAACGCCTCGTCAAAGCGGCGGTCGAACTCGGCAAATAGTTCCATCGTTTCAGGGCGGTCGAGAACTTGCTGGATGTTGGCGGCTCCCGCGTCGATCTTCGGCGCTGACTCGATCATTTCCTCGTTCCCCGAACCCGATTCAGTGAGTCCTTGGGCCGCCGCGATGGCGGCCGATTTCCAACCTTTCACGCTGGTCAGCGCATCGGTCATCGCGGCACGCACAACGCGAAAGTCCATTCTCGCAAACGATTCTTCGAAAGCCACCCGCATCCGAGCAGACTGAATTGGATCGGTCGTGGCTGATTCATCGCGAAGATGTCGGTCGAGAGTTCGTCCGAGTAAAATCATTCGCATGATTTCAAGCGGGACGCCTCGGATCGACGTTACGATCGCAACGAGTTTGCGAACTGGGAACAGCAGTAGCTTCAGAGGCGCCTTCACGGCGGTTGCGAGGCATCCGTTTAGGCAACCGCCACCCGAATCGTAGAAAGGTCGCAGGTCCTCTAACAAATCAGGGCGTTTGTGAGACGCGAGCGTCCTCGAGACTACAAACCACCGGCAGCGACTGCGGATGATGTCATCGACGAAGGGAATGGGAATGAACCGTGCAGCCGACGAAACGATCCCTGCAACAACCCATTGATGAGTCAACCAGGTGGAGCCGGCTGGGTTCAAGTCGTCTGAATTTGTCAGGGGCATCGTTCGTGTTCCTGGTCACGTGTCGTCGGCTTCCTGCGAAGGATCAGTGCTCTCTGAATTATTGCTCTCTGGATCAGTGCTCACAATCGCCGACGCGATCGCTGACATCTCACACGGAAAGGTCTCGCCAATCTTACCAAGGCTTGATCTTCCAACCTACGATCAAGCCCAGACCAAACGCCCACGCCGCTGCGACATCAGGTTTGTCTTTCGCATAGGCCTTGGCAAGACTCAGCAGGTCTTTGGTGGGTTCTGATACGTAGTGGTCTTTGAAGTCGCGAGCGCCGACGGCAAGGCTGTCGGTTGCGTCGTCAAACATTTCGCGAGCAACACCTCGGGCGTGTTCGGTGGATCGGGTTGATTCAGACATCGGGTATTCCTTCGGAAATAACAGGTTTGATTGTGTCGAGCTCAGGTGCATTCCTGGGCTGTGATCTCGATCGTCAGCGGCGTCATCACCCGTGAGCGGGTTTAGCAGGTGAAGTTGGAAGCTCGACATCCATCGTCGACGCAAAGTTCGTGCCGGGCCTGACGCCACGACTTTCATCCCCCGATTCGCAGCAGCAGGTGCAATCGGCTGGTCAGTTTTCGAGCATTGTGAACGGGCATCGTCCAGGTCGCTGTGGCGCAACGCAGGTCTCCAGCACCCATGCGGCGATTCACAGACGGAGAAGTCAATGTGGTGTTTGCTTTCGGCGCGAAAACATGATCACTGGTACGAGCTTTGCGTCATGTGCTTCGAGTTGAGTGTTTTTCTTAAGTGCTTTGCCAGGTGTTATGCTTGGCATCTCGATTGTTGCCCGCCGCCAATGCGAATTTTCGTGGCGTGATCGTTCAAGCCGCTAAAAAT
The DNA here is from genome assembly GCA_049680385.1 of Rubripirellula sp. Taxonomy (GTDB): domain Bacteria; phylum Planctomycetota; class Planctomycetia; order Pirellulales; family Pirellulaceae; genus Rubripirellula. The sequence continues at coordinate 12,307 of JBAUHR010000276.1, forward strand.
TGCGACTGGACGTGTCCAGCATTTGGTCTTACGCCATGGTTTCCCCATCTCTACCGCCATCGACTCCCTGCTTTTACCGTGAAAAGAACCGATGTTATGCGACTGCTAGTCTTGCTGTTACTTTCCGTTGTCATATCAAGCTCCGCCAATTCGCAAGTTGCGCCGTCGGCTGAAACTGAGGTCGTCAACGAACCAGCGGCGACGGTGGCGGTAGATGATGTTGCGGACGATTCGATGATCGCCGGTCGGTTGCGGCGAATTTTTGAATCGTCCGGTTGGTACAGCGAATTGAACGTGTCGTCGGACAACGGCATCGTGACGCTGGAGGGCTTCGCCAGTTCGGCAGACCATCGGGAATGGGCAGGCAACACGGCGCGGAAAACCAAGGACGTGATCGCCGTCATCAATAAACTTGACGTCGACGCGGTCGTCGACCTAACGTCCAGCAAAGAAGTGGTCGCAAAAAGTCTCGACACGCTTTGGCAAGACTTTCTTGTGCGGTCGCCACTTCTGTTGGCCGCGCTGGTCGCATTGATGTTCACCGCCGTATTGGCAAAGTTGGCCAGTTGGTCTCTGTTCAAACTTCTCGGCAATCGTGGAATGCGGTCGAGCTTGAAGGATTTGATTTATCAGCTTGGCTCGTTGACCGTCTGGGTTGTGGGCTTTTTGACGGCAACGATTGTGGCGTTTCCTGGGATGACACCGGCGAAGGCGCTGACGGTGCTTGGCCTTGGGTCGGTCGCGATCGGTTTCGCGTTCAAGGATATTTTCGAGAACTTCTTTGCTGGGGTTCTTATTCTTTGGGGCTACCCCTTTGATCGCGGCGATTTCATTGCTTGCGACGGGATAACGGGAAAGGTCGAACAGATCACGATTCGAAACACGTTGATTCGGCAACTTGACGGTGAACTTACCGTGATGCCCAACGCGACGCTGTTCAAGAACAATGTCGACGTACTGACTAGCCAGCCACAGCGGCGAGTACGGTTGATCTGTGGTGTTGCGTATGACGAAGATGTCGATCAATCGCGAGACGTCATTCGCCAAGCCGTGCAGAGTTGTGATTCGATTGAGGGCATCCGTACGGTCGAGGTTTTTGCCCAAGAGTTCGCTAGTTCAAGTGTCAATTTCGAAGTCGCGTGGTGGACCGGGGCGAAGCCAACCGAAATCCGGCGCAGTCGAGACCAAGTCGTTGGCGCGATCAAGCGAGCGCTTGATGAAGCAGGAATCGAAATTCCATACCCGTATCGCACACTGACGTTTAAGGACTCGGCTGTTGAATCAGCAGCGAAGAATCTGGTCGAACGCGACGATGCTGAGTAAGTTGACGATGCTCAGTAAGTTGCTGATAAGCGGTCCGAGGACGCTAGCCCTTTTCACAGTCGCTAGCACTTTTCACAATGGCCGGTGCCAACTTTTCGACTCCGCCCTATGCCGAACTGACAGCGGTTTGGACGTTTTCGGGATCAAGCAAGTGGTCACCGCTTTGCTGTTCATTCGCCCAAACTTCCATGCCCGTGCATTCCGCGTCGCCTCGTAAGGTTGCAAATGCAACATCAGCAGCATCGCGGCCTGTTCCAATGCGAACCAATCCGCCAACGGGCGCCAGTCTTGTGGCGTCAAACAGGAACCATCGACCGTCAAAGTAGGCTTCAAAGAAACCGTGGAAGTCGGGCGGCTGAAGATTGACGGCGTAGCCCGAAACGTATCTTGCTGGGATTCCCATCGCTCGGCAAAGGCTGATAGCGACGTGAGCATAGTCGCGGCAGACACCCGTGCGCTGCAGCAGCACATCGCATGCGGTTGTTGTCGGTCCTGTGCTACCGGGCGTGTAGGTCAACTGATTGTAGGTCCAGTTGCAAATTGCCGTAACTCTTGAATAGCCGGGCACAAGATGCCCAAATTCGTTGCTCGCGAACCGAAACAACTTATCGGACTCGCAGTAACGACTCGGGTTCAAATAAGTCAGGACATCCGCAGGAAGTTTTTCGTAGCTGACTTCACCAAGATTCGATGAATCGACTTCTTCGGCATGAAGTTCGACGGTTGCCTGGTAAGCGATTGTCAATTCACCTGGCAACGCATTGAGACGCAACAAGCGATTGCCGAGTGGCCCAACAGCGCATTCGTCGACGGTTTGGAAGGGCGATACTTCGATCGACTCGTTGCTGGTCGCTTGGTGCTCGTTCAGAGCGACCGAGAGATTCAAAAGGAAGACGGTGGGTTCCTTGACGAGGTACTTTAGTCGGCTACCGACGTGGATTTGGTTCATTGGATTTGATCTTGTAGGTCAATGATCTCAGGGAAGTCAGCACGTCGCTGTTGTCGCCCGTCAGAACATTGGATTGGTGGAACAGCTTTGAAAAATCAACGGTCTGTGAGAACGGAACGTGCGGCCAAAACGGCTTCCAGTTCCTTGGCTGCCGCAAACGCTTCCGCGCCGGGTAATTTGTCGGCTGTACCGGCGGAATGCATTTATCTTATTCGCTGTTGCAGCGTAAGCGATATGCCGTCGTATTACTCGCCTATGGTAACGGTGACCTCACCTGTGTCGGCGGATCGTTCGACTTCGACGCCGCCGTTGGGCGTGTTGACGTCGACGATCTTCTCTTTGCGGTCACAACCGACTAGCAGAACGGCTGCGTTGAAAGTTGCGGCAAGGAACAGTAACCGTGCCGTTTGTTGGGCTGAGTCCATGGTTTTTCCGGTGGTAAGTGTGCGCACACGTCCAGCCTGCGATTGAATAACCACAGGCTGGGAGCGGGTGCCAAATTGAATTAGTCGCTGTTTATTTGTTCTTGAACGCGTCGCGTAGATCACGAACCATGTCATGACCAGCCTTGACTTTGGCGTACTGTGCCGTCAACACATCGTTCATGGCGCTACCAGCGGTTTCCTTCAATACTTCTTCGTAAGCTTCCTTGATGTGATCCTCGCCACGTTCCGCTTCGATCAAGATCACGTGAGGATCCCCGCTGTTGAGCTTGGCGCGGATGTTGATCCAGATTCGATGCGTTTTGGCGGCCACACTACCGTCGTCTGCCGCATCCTTGCCGTTGAATTCGACGAATTTCTGCAGTTCTGTCGCCATCTCCGACCGCTCGTCACCTAGTTGCTTGAACAAAGCGGTTAGCTTTGCATCGTCGATCTCTTCGGCCGATTCGTGAAATCCGTTGTACGAATCGATATTGGCCCGAATGAGTTTCTGCAACTTGTCGACGGTTGTTTCGTCAAGGTTCGTTTTTGTTTCCAGAGTCATGTCTATTTCCTGTTGTTCGTTGGCGTGCCATCACACACACGACGTCGTGGTGCGTCAGAAGTGAAGTAAGGATGCAAAGACTGTGCCGAACGCAGACAGGGAACCAATACTCGGGAAACTTAGGCAATTCGAATGAGTTTTGGTCGCTCGCTGACCATGTTGGTCGTGCTACGACCGTTCTCTCTCGCGCGACGGAGAGTGCGGTTCATGGGTGAAATGCCTTCGCGATCGCGGCCTCTTCGCTTAGAATCGTTGCTGGACTTAGCCAACGTTCGCTCTGAACGCGGCGCAGCAATTCATGGCGGCGACACTGATCGTTCGATTCAACCGAAAAGACCCCAATGAGCAAACAACTTCCTTCGTCTTCGCCACTGATTGTCGGCGTGGGAGCTTCCGCGGGGGGATTGGATCCATTTACGGAACTTTTAAGGTGTTTGGGTGACGCGCCTGACATGGCGGTGGTATTCGTTCAGCATCTTGACGCGACGACAACGTCGTTGCTTGCTGATTTGCTTGTCGACAGAACATCGATGGATGTTGTTGAAGTTTCGGGACGAACGAAAGTCAAAGCAAACACGGTTTACCTTTGTCCGCCCAAGAAATTGCTGGATCTTCGCGGTGGATCGCTGATCGCTTCGGATGATCCGGCTGCGGAACAGCAACCAACGTCGATTGATCACTTCTTTCATACCGTAGCCGAAGATCAGGGCGAACACGGATTGGGCGTGGTTCTATCGGGTGCCGGCAGTGATGGTACGTTGGGTTTGAAAGCGATCAGCGACTGCGGCGGAATGACGTTCGCGCAAGACGCAAAGTCGGCGAAATATGATTCGATGCCCCGCAATGCGGCGACCACGGGCGTTGCCGATCATGTTTTGCCAGTTGCGGAAATCGCTGCGGAACTTTTAAAGTATCGAGACTATTTGTCCAAGAATGCGACCGCGTTGAAGGGGGAATCGCTCGTCGAAAGCATCGAACAAGTGATCCCCGACATCGCCGAGCAGTTGTTGCAAGCGACCGGCCATAATTTCCAACACTACAAGACCAGCACGTTGGGACGACGTATTCAGCGTCGCATGCAGGTCTTGAAACTTCCTCGCGTCGCTGACTACCTGGCGGTTCTTCAGAACGAGAAGGATGAAACGCAGAATCTGTTTCGTGAATTGTTGATCGGAGTCACTGCATTCTTTCGTGACCCGGAGTCCTTTGAACGTCTAGCCAAGGTCGTCATCCCAAAACTGTTTCAGAATCGGCAGTCGGATGATCCGGTGCGGATTTGGATACCGGGTTGCGCGACGGGCGAAGAAGCTTACACGATGGCGATGTTGTGTCGCGAGCATCTGGAAACGCTCGATGAGCTTCGGAGCGTCCAGATCTTTGCCAGCGATATTGACGAACGTGCGCTTTCGATTGCACGTCAGGGTACTTACCCTGTTGGGATTTCCGAGAACGTCAGCGAAGAGCGACTGAAGAAATTCTTCATCAAAAAAGGCAAGCGTTATCACGTCCGAAAAGAAGTCCGCGAGGCCGTGCTGTTTTCGCCGCACAACTTGATTAGTGACCCGCCCTTTTCACGCCTGGACTTGATCTCGTGTCGGAATTTGCTGATCTATCTCGGTCCGCATTTGCAAAAGAAACTCATTCCGCTGTTCCACTACGCGCTCAGGCCCAATGGATTTCTCTTTCTTGGGCCAAGCGAAACGATTTCGTCACACGGTGAACTATTTCGCAGCGTTGATGGAAAGCACCGTATCAGCCAACGCAAGGGTACCGCGATCGGTCGCAACGCGCCCTTGGCGATGCGAACGGACAACGGCGGGCTGGTCCGTCCACCGGGAAGTTCACCGCTGGACGATGACAAAACGGACGTCGTGCAAATCATGCAGCGAATCATCCTGGATGAGTTCGCACCAAAATCAGTGGTCGTCGATGAAAATGGCCAAGTCATTTGTTCGTCCGGTGAAACCAACAAGTACTTATCAACGGGTGAAGGAGCCTACCAAAACAACATCGTCAAGATGGCGCGGCGTGGTTTGCGAATTGGTCTGCGTGCAGCGCTGTTGGAAGCAAAATCGAAACGTCGACGTGTGACTCACGAAAACGTGTCGGTTCAAACCCACGAGGGTAAGCAACGCGTCATGTTGACGGTTCAGCCCATGATGCGATTGGGGGAAGACACAGGCTTGTTCATTGTGGTGTTCCATGATGTGGGATTGCCCCTGGACCTAAGCGTCAATCCGCCTGGCGTGGAAGACGAATTGGTTGCTCGCGGAACGATTGACCGTCAAGCGGATGTGATGATCGAGCAACTCGAACGTGAGTTGACCACGACGCGAGACGATCTTGACCAGACCTTGCAAGAGATGGAGACAGCGAATGAGGAGTTGAAGTCATCGAACGAAGAATTGCTTTCGATGAACGAGGAACTGCAATCCGCCAACGAAGAGTTGGAGACATCGAAAGAAGAAATTCGGATTGGCAGCGATGCTATTTCTCGCGTCAACGATGATCTCGAGAACCTGTTGCGCAGCACTCGCATTGCGACGATTTTCTTAGACGATGATTTGACCATTCGCAGCTATACACCTTCCGCAACGGAAATTTATGGATTGATCGCAACCGATGTTGGACGACCGTTGACGCAGATTGTCCCCGATGTCAAAGAAATGCCACCGCTTCCAAAGTCCGAATCGCTTAGCAGTGATGCGCCGATCGAACACACCATTGCGGCAAACAATGGCAAGTCGTACATCCGTCGCGTGTTGCCGTATCAATCGCGACGGGGCGTTCAGGAAGGAGTGGTGGTGACGTTCATTGACGTCACGGACTTGAAGCGATCCGAAGAGGACCTCTTTGATGCAAAGACTCGTCTCGATCTTTCCCTAAGCGTTGCGGATGTGGCTCCGTGGAGCTGGGATATGCGCACGAACGAACCGGTTTCAAACCCGACGCTCAATCGTGTCTTTGGTTTCCCCGAGGACGCTTCGCCGACGTTGTCGGAATTCATCGAACGAATGGGCGAGGCGGATCGCGATCGAGTGGCGGCGGCAATCGAGCATTCCATCGAAACGGGCGAGACTTACGATATGGAATATCCGATTCGCCGACCCAACGGCGAGCAACGGTACGTTCGCGCTCGCGGCGACGTGCGCATGTCGGATTCCGGTCAAGCGAAAGATTTTTTCGGCGTGGTGGCGGATGTCACGGATCGGAAACAACGCGAACTCGAGCTAGTCGAACGAGAAGCTCACTTGCGGCGAGTAATCGACCATCAACTTGGATTTGTTGGTGTGCTCGATTTGGATGGAACGTTGTTGGAGGCCAATGCGACCGCGCTGGTTGCCGCAGGGGTTGGTCGTGATGACGTGATTGGAAAGAAGTTTTGGGAGTGCTATTGGTGGAGCTACGACGAAGATGTCGCGGCCCGTTTGAAAGATGCCTTCCAGCGGACGATGGCAGGTGAAGACGTTCGATACGATGCGGTCATTCGCGTTGCCGATGACGAACGAATTACGGTCGATTTTATGATTCGTCCGGTCCGGGATCGCAACGGCAACATTACTCACGTGATTCCGTCGGGCGTCGACATTAGCGAACGAAAACTCGCTGAGGGGGCCGTTCTGCAGCGAGAACAGCGGCTGCAACTTGCGCTGGATTCGGGTGGAATGGGCCTGTGGGAATGGGATATTCCATCGGACTGCATCACTTGGTCCGACCAAATGTATGCGATGTTCGGGTACACGCCTGATGAAGTTGATCCGAGTAGGGCGGGTTTCTTGAAGGTTGTTCACCCCGATGACCGACCCATGCTGCAGAACATGATCAAGTCCGCTTTTGCGGGAACGTGTCAGTCGCACGAGGTCGAGTTTCGTGTGATCCGCGGCACCGACAAGTCGGCGGTGTGGACGCTCAGCCGCGGGACCATCCATCGAGACGCCGACGGCAACCCGTTGTCGATTGTTAGCGTTGCAGTCGACGTAACGGATCGAAAAAAGCGGGAAACGGAATTGGTCGATCGCGAGGCACATCTTCGCCGAGTTATCAACAACCAACTAGGACTTGTCGGCGTGATCGACCGCAACGGAAACCTATTGGAAGTCGATGAACGGTCGCTCGCCATTGCTCAAACCCGCCGCGAAGAAGTCATCGGCAAGCACTTTGCCGATGCGCCTTGGTGGAACTATGACTCTGTGGTGTCGCAACAGATGCGAGACGCAATGCAACGCGCGTTTGAGGGTGAGGTGGTGCGTTACGACGTGTCACTGTTTGCCCACGGCAGTCGTGGTGTGATGATCGATTTCATGATAGCACCGGTGTTTGATGCAGATGGGAATGTCGAATACTTGATTCCTTCGGGTGTCGACATTCGGGACCGCGTCAAGATCGAAAAGGAACAGCGATCGGTGACCCGCCGCATGCGAATGGCACTGCGAGCTGGTGGAATGGCAGCTTGGGAATGGACGCCGGATAAGAGTATCTGGACACCTGAACTGTATACGCTGTTGGGCATCGATGCGGATCGCGAGGCGAGCCCAGACCTGTTCTTCTCGTTGGTGCATCCCGATGACCTCAGCTCGATGCAGCAGTCGTGGCAAACGGCGATCGAGGGGGCTGATTCCTATGACAGTGAGTTCCGAATCATTCGGCCCGATGGCCAAGTTCGATGGTTGAATGGGCTTGGTGAAGTGGTCCGTGACAAAGCCGGTCGTGTGGTGCGAATGTACGGTGTCAATTGGGATTCGACGTACGACCATTTGCAATCCGATGCACTGAAAGAAAGCGAACGGCGAGCGCTCGAAGCGAGTGCCTCGAAAAGTGAGTTCCTCGCAAACATGTCTCACGAGATTCGCACGCCAATGACTGCGATCCTTGGGTATACCGATTTGGTTGCCGATATGATTGACAATTCCGAGGCGGTTTCGCACTTGAATACCATCCGTCGAAACGGCGATTTTCTACTCGACATCATCAATGATATTTTGGACTTGTCGAAAATCGAAGCTGGCAAGTTGGACGTCAGCGAAGAACGTTTTTCACCACAGCGGTTGGTCGAAGATGTTCGCAGTATCATGGAAGTTCGTGCGTCGGCAGAGAATTTGGTTCTCAGTGTCGAGTACCAAGGCAAGATTCCATCGGTCATCCAAAGTGATGCCAAACGCTTGAAGCAAATTCTTATCAACTTGGTTGGAAATGCGATCAAGTTCACCAAACAAGGCAGCGTCAAAATCGTGGTTCAGTGTGAACCCTCACAACGCGAAATGCGATTCTCGATCGTTGATACCGGGATCGGAATCAGTCAAAAGCAGCAAGCAAAACTGTTTCTTCCCTTCGCGCAGGGCGATGGGAATGTCAATCGTGAGTTTGGCGGAACGGGGCTTGGGCTGGCGATCAGCAAACGCCTAACTGAAATGCTTGGCGGCGAAATCAAACTCGAAAGCACCCTTGGCAGCGGAAGCACTTTCGTGGTTTCTATCGCAACTGGCGATTTGACTCACGTCGAGATGATCGAACCATCAGCGGTTGGCGACAGTGAAAACGTTGGTTCAGGAGCGGAAGAGATTTGCCTCGACTGCCACGTTTTGATCGTCGATGATCGACGCGACATCCGTTTTCTTAGCAGACGGTTTTTGACCGGCGCCGGTGCGACGGCCGACGAGGCCGAAGATGGTGAGGTTGCGGTCGCAATCGTTACCGAAGCCATTGAGTCGGGCGTGACTTATGATTTGATTTTGCTCGATATGCAAATGCCCAAGCTTGATGGCTATGCGACCGCTCAGACGCTTCGTCAGTTAGGTTTCGCGGGCCCGATCATCGCGTTGACCGCCGACGCGATGCAGGGAGACATGAATCGGTGCATCGAGTCTGGTTGCAACGACTATCTGAGCAAACCAATCGACAAAACAATCTTGTTAAAGAAAGTTAAGAGCTACGTGAAATGAGCGGGTGTGAAGCAGTCACCCGTTGCCGTTACTGACAAAGTTGATAAGCCGGCGGCGTTGCGGTTAGCGTCCACCGACTTGGTGCCGAAGTCTCTCTGAGACTGATTGGAATTACGCAATCGGTCCGCGGCGGCCCATCACCAAGCCAATGATGAACAACACAATGAATACCGCGAATAAGACCTTTGCGATCCAGGCTGCGGTGCCGGCGACGACACCGAAGCCCAGCACACCTGCGATCAAAGCAAGAATCAAGAAAGTCATCGCCCAGCCTAACATGGCAGTCTCCAAGAATTGAGTGGTTTGTATCGCTGCGTTGAACATCACCGCTTGGCGATCGAAAGAAGGTGGAAGCGATTGCCGTGCCAAACTCCGCTAGTAAGCCGAACAAGCGATATCCATCGTTGGTGGGCCATCAATTCGGCCGGTTTGCCGCTGTGATCGCAAAAAGACAATCGAAAGGCTGGTGCGTTTCAGCTCACCCTGGATTGCAAACGATCATTTCATCGATGCGTTGAGCCAAGCTAATCGCGTTTTCGATTGTTTAGTAAAAACGAAACGCATTCATTGCCAAGGATTGAACCTTGAAGGGTCAGGTCCGCGGTGAATTGCTTCGCAAGCTCGCGGCCGGTTAGTCCAAGTTCGCTGTAACCGGCTTCTTTTACGACTGCGTGTGTCGCACCGAACGCAACGAAACGAATCCCGGCAAGCGCGGCTGTGGAAAGGCACATGGGGCATGGTTCGGCGGTTGCAAGTAGCCAGCAGTCTGCGAGCGTTGGACGGTCCAAGGATTGGAACGCCTGTGTGATTGCGTTGACTTCGGCGTGTGCCGCAGGATTACCCGTTGACACGGATGTGTTGCAAGATGCAGCGATCTCTTCGCCGGTCCACCGATAGATCGCTGCTCCGAACGGGCGCTCGCCGCGTTGCACACCTTGCTTGCCCTCTCGCAAAGCCACCATCATCCATTGCGCGAGAGTGGAACTTCGGACAGACGCAAGGTTCGTAGAGGTGTGCATATTGCTTTACAGTTGCTCATTCTATCGAGGTTGACTCGTGATAAATCCTGCCAACGATTCGTTATCGACTTCTTCCAACGCGACGCATTGGTTTTGACATTGGTTTTGACAACGCCCTGGCTTTGACGATGCAATCGATGTGCCAATGTGCGAGGCCCTGCCTAGGTACACGATGTTGTTTCGTCTGCTGCCCAGACGCTTTTTTCTGATTGGAAGCGGCGGAATCAAGAAGAATAGCTAGGGCTGGTGAGCATCAAATCAGATGCATGTCGCCGCGCAAACTTCGCTGCGGCGCGTGACGCGGCAGATGCGACACCAGGCTGATCGGCAATCGGTCTTGCTTGCCCGCAATCTTGTCGATTGCAGACAACCTGGTCATTTCCAACGCTGCGGTCGACGCCACATCTGTCGTTCGTCATGGCCTATCTATTGCGCCAGCACGGCACCGGTTCCCCCCGCCGTGATCGATAAATCGGGAAAGCTGAAACTTTTGCCGATCCTGGTTTCATCAGCCGATTGACGCTCGACTTGATTTCTTCCCCCCAATTTGGCGTTCGTCCGAAGACGCTGGTTTTCCTGACCCACCGCGCTACCCGTTTACTCGTTATCGCGACCTAGAGCGATTGCTAGGGCGGCTTCGGTTGAAAGTCGCTGCGGTACCCCCGGTAGTGGACATCGCGATACCCCAATCGCTTACATTGGTGGACTTGCTTTCCCAGCGTTCCCAGTCTGCCGCGCCGGGAGGATTTCATTGAGCCACCACGAAGATCAAACAACGAGCTTTATCATGTCGCGTTCCTTCCTCACTTGCCGTCGATCCGAACCCGCTAGCCGATTGCGAAAAGCTCGCGTAACGAACTCGACACGTCGCAATCGATTGACGGTCGAGTCGCTTGAACGCCGCGAATTACTGGCCGCCAATTTGTTTGCGGACTTTTCGGGGCCCGGCGGAATCGCCGACGCGGAAGGATTCAGTTCATCGGGGCCGGCCGACATGTGGCACCTTTCCACTGGGCGCGGCGCCGACCTGGGCCATTCGCCGAATCATAGTTTCTATTTCGGCGCCGGTGAAACGGAAACTGGCGGCGGCCTTTATACGAACTTCGCCGACGGAACGTTAACTTCGCCGCCTGTTGACCTGACTCGCGCGGCTTCGGCCAAGTTGATGTTCAACACGTTCTTGGAAACGGAACGCAATTTTGACTTCGCGACTGTTCGTGTGATCGACTCGTTGGGTGTGTCGACGTTGATTGCGACTAGCGGTGTTGAAATGCCAGTCAAGACAACTGGGTTCGAAGCGATCGAGTTGGACTTGACCGCGTTCGCGGGCGACACCATCCAGTTTGAATTTCAATTGACGACCGACATCAGCGTTCTTCGCGAAGGTTGGTACATCGACGATATCTCCGTCACATCGACCGACAACCGTTCATGGACACCGCAAGGACCGTTCTCGGCAAGTAACGGACAGGTCGAGTCGCTTTCACCAGGCGGCCAAATCGTCGGCGCAATCCACACCGTTTTAGCGCACCCAACGGACGCTGACACTCTTTATATCGGTGCGACCAACGGCGGAGTGTGGCGAACGGATAACGCGTCGGCAACGTTCCCCGATTGGACTCCGCTGACGGACAGTCTGCCATCACAATCAATCGGTGCGATGGCATTTGACACCGCCGATCCGACAAGTGAAACGTTGTATGCCGGGACTGGACGTTACAGTAGTTTCGGACGGACCGGTGCCGAACGTGTCGGTTTGTACAAGTCGACCGATGGCGGCGCGAACTGGACGATTTTGGACGACAAACTGGCGGGCGGAAACATTTCCGGCATCGCGGCCAACGCCGACAATGTGGTTGTCAGCGTCAACGTGGCTGACTCGGGCGGGTTTGCCAACACCGGCATCTTTCGCAGCGTCGATGGCGGCACGACGTTCACGCAGGTTTCTGTGGGCGATGGCACCACCACCGGTTTGCCGGGCGGATTCAGTTACGACTTGGCCGTCGATCCAGTGAACCCGAACGTCCTGTACACCTCGACCATTTTTGCCGACGGTATGGGCGGCCAGAACGGTGTCTATCGGTCGATCGACGGAGGCGCAAGTTGGGTAAAGGTTGGTAGTCCTGAAATGGACGCGCTGATGATCAGCGGCGAGACGACGAACTTAGAAATAGCAGTCGGAAATGCGAACAACGTTTATGCCGCCATCATCAACTTCGGTGACATGAAGGGGTTGTTCCGTTCGGGCGATGGCGGCCAAACTTGGACGCAACTGGATTCGCCCAAGACGAACGAAGGCGGTACGGATGTTGGCTTGAATCCACGCGGCAGCAAAGGCCCTGTGGCGGCCGACAATCCAACGCCCGAAGAATTGGCGGGTGGACAAGGTAGCATTCACTTTTCAATCGTTGCTGATCCAAACGACGCCAACATTGTTTATGTCGGTGGTGACCGGCAACCTAGGTCGGATGGCGATCAAGGGAATTTCCCAAACTCGATCGGGGCACGCGATTTTAGTGGTCGGTTGTTCCGTGGCGACGCTTCGTTACCGGCCGGCAGCCAGTTCGTTCACTTGACACACAGCAGCACGCTGGGTCCGGCCGGTGGCGGAACGGCTAGTGGATCCTCGCCCCACGCCGACTCGCGAGAAATGACGTTTGATGCGGCGGGCAACTTGATCGAAACGGACGATGGTGGCGTGTATCGTCGCACCAGTCCTCAAGACAACACCGGTGACTGGTTTGGCATCATCGGCAACCTGCAGGTCACCGAATCGCACAACGTTGCTTATGACAATTTGTCAAACGTTTCGATGAGCGGTAATCAAGATACGGGTTCAACGTATCAGCCCTTCGAGGGTGCCGAATCGTGGGTCAGTTTGACGACCGCTGACGGCGGCGACATCGTGATCGACAACGTCTCGTTGGCAGCGAACAATCAATCGATCCGCTATTCGAGTTTTCAGAACCTAGGTGCCTTTCGAAAAACGACTTGGGATGTGTCGGGTAACCTGGTCGACCAGGAATTTCCCGCGCTCAACGGATTCGATTCGCCGTCGTTCGTGACTCCGGTCAAGCTGAATGCGATTGACCCGAATCGATTGGCGATTCAAGGCAGCGAGCAAACGTTCGAAACGTTCGACCAAGCTGAAAATGTGGTCGGACTGGACGCCGCGCCGGGTGGTGGATTGTTCCAGAATGCGTTGGCTTATGGTGGCCGAAAAGACGGCGTCGACAACGCCGATGTGCTTTGGGTTGGATCCGATGACGATGTCTATGTGCGCACCGTTGGTACCAATGCGCTAGCGCCGACTGCGGTCGACCCGACTAGCGACGAAGTGGTGGCGCTGACGATCGATCCCGAAGACTGGGCGTCGGCGTTTATCGTCGACGCGGACTCGGTCTTTACGACCGACGATGTCGGTGCTTCGTGGACGGACATCACCGGCGACCTGATGTCGCTGGTCAATCGGCTGTATTCGGTCACGTATGTCAGTTCAACGGTCGTTGATGCGTTGTTGGTGGGCACAAACCTAGGCGTGTTTGCGTCGCTGGCCGATTCGTTAGGCGAGTGGGAATTGGTCGGTTTGGGAATGCCCAACGTGATCACTTTCGACATGGATTACGACGCGACGGACGATGTGCTGGTCGCCGGCACGCTGGGGCGCGGCACATGGACGCTGGATAAGGTGACCGAGTTATTGAGCGCGTCCGAGGGAGTCACGACCGTGACGCTTGATGGCGAAGGCAATCTCTTGATTACTGACGAGAGCGGCAACTATGCCGAAGACGTTACGATCGCATCCGACACCGTCAACCAGCAATTCGTAATCACGGGTGTCGACCAGATCGTAACATCGAACATCCCAACGGCCGTCGGAAGCGGAACGCCTGTGGTGACGGTTCCCTTTGGCGATGTCGTCGGCAACGAAATCATCGTCAACTCGCTGGGCGGCAACGATAAATTTACGATTGATTTTGCAGCAGGCCAGTTTGACAAAGCCATAACCTACAACGGCGGCGATCCATCGTCGGGTGACGTCCTGCGCATGGTGGGGGGATCGTTTGACGATGCGGTCTACGACTTCGTCGACTCAACATCGGGAACGATCGGTTTGACAACCGTTCCGACGATCACTTACACCGAAACCAGTGCGGTGCAGAGCACGCTTTCGCATGCACAAGTGCTGCTGAATTTTTCGGACGCTGCCGAGACCTTGACTCCGTTTGGTTCGTCGCCGGGGCAAGTCACTGTCGGTTCGTCGGCCGGTGCAAGCGTCTCGTTTGCCGTTCCGTCGGATTTGTTGCGAATCGATTCAGGTGACAACGCGTTTGACACGGTTAACTTTCGCGGTGTGATTGATTTGGACGGCGCCCAGTTGGACGTTGCCGGTGACGAGGTCACGCTTGATGGTGCGCAAATCAGCACGACGGGATCCGCGCCGATCACGATCAGTGCCGAACAGAACTTTTTTGCGAACAAGGACTCGCGACTGCAAACGGTCGATGGCGACATCACGGTGATCGCAAATCGGTCGGCAACACCTATCGGTGGTGACTTTGTCGGCGTGCGAGTGGATCAGTCGGTGCTGACGACGGTCACGGGCGACATTCGACTGGAAGGTCGTGGCGGCGACGAAGTCGATGGAAGTTTCAACGCAGGAATTCGCATCGATGCTGGGACGCAAGTGACATCGACCGGAACAGGTGCCAGTGCGGGAACGATCACCTTGCTCGGTCTTGGTGGCGACGCGGCGGACCAAAACAGTGGCGTGTACATCGCTGGCGCCGCAACTCGGATCGCATCGGTCGACGGTGACATACAAATCACCGGGATAGGGGGAACCGGCACGGCCGATTTCAATCACGGTGTGGTCGTTGTTGGTGGAACGATTGAGTCGACGGGAACGACCCTCGAAGCGGCGCGTATTTCGATCGATGGTGAATCCGGTGTCGCGATCGACAACAATGATGGCGTGCGTTTGCAAGGGATCGATGTGACGGTGACATCGGTTGTCGGATCGATTTCGATCAGCGGGCACAGTCACGCTAGCGGTGCTGCCAACGCAGGGGTGAACTTTTCACAAGACGCAGTCGTTTCGTCCACGGGGCTTGGTCCAGCGGCGGCCTCGATCACCGTCTTGGGCGTCGGCACCGCGGGTGTCCAAGCGAATCGTGGCATCACGTTTGGCGGCGCAACGACAACGCTGTCAACGATCGACGGACACGTGACGTTGACCGGGGAAGCAGGCGATTCGACGGGACCATTCAACGAAGGAATCACTTTCTTTTCGGGCAACGCTCGTTCAACCGGACGCGGCGACTTGACGCTGCGAGGAACGGCCAATGGGCAAGGCGGCGAGGGGGTTCGGATGCAAGGCGGCGCGGTCATCGAAGCCACTGACATTGGAAACCTTCGCATTGAAGGTGTCGCAGCGCTGGCGACGGACAACGATGTGTTGATTGGCACCGGCGGTGCAACGATTGGATCGGGGCTCGGAACGGGGGATCTGACCATCCTGGCCGACCAGTTGGATTTGGACACTGCTACTTCAATCGCAGGGGCGGGAACGTTAGCGTTCCGTCCTCGCAGCGCGGATGTAACGATCGGTTTGGGGGGTGGCGCAGGAACATTGTCGATAAATGATGCCGAACTCGGCGCGCTCGCGGACGGGTTCACGCTGGTTTCGATTGGTGATCCAACCGGCGGCATTGGTGCGATCGAAATTGACACAGCGACGTTTGCGGATCCAGTTACAGTCGTTGGTGGTTCGATACACATTCGTACGTTGGATGCTGCAGCGAACGATGTGACGCTGCGATCTCGATCCGGTCTAATCACCAATTCGTCTGCGGGACCGGATGTCACCGGTGGCGTCGTTACGCTTGCCGGGCAAATCTCGCCTGGGACACCGAATCACGTGTTGGACATTGATGGTGCGTTGGTGATTGCCAATGACGGGTCGTTGACTTTGGATGTTGGCGGTTTGACGCCGGGTGATAAGGCGACCGACCATGAACAGGTACGAGCATCCGCGGGGGTGACGATTGGTGCTCGAGTACCGCTTGCGTTCGTTTCGGATGGTGGGTTTGTGCCGGTCGCGGGTGACTCGATTGTGTTGGTCGACAATGCGATGGTCGGCCCCGTGTCGGGGACCTTTGCCGGATTGGCCGAAGGATCGTTGATCCCCAATTTCTTAGGTTCGGGATTGTCTGCCATCGTTTCGTACGTGGGCGGGACTGACGGCAACGACATCGTCGCAACGGTGTTGCCCGGTGTGACGTTGAGTGTCGACACGACAACCATTGCCGAAGCATCTGGAACCGCGACATTTACCGCAACGCTTTCGGGTGCCGTCGCGACACCGGTCGTCATTGATTTGCAAACTTCCGGAACCGCTCAACTAGCGAGTGACTATTCCATCTCTGCGACTCAGATCACCATCCCGGCGGGCGAGTTGGCGGGAACGGTCGTGGTCACGGCAATTGAGGATGCGATTGTCGAGGCCAACGAAACACTGATTGTCGAGATTACTTCGATCGTCGGTGGTGCCGAAGTGACCGAGCAGAAGGTGGTGGCGATCGTTGCCGACAATGATTTTCGCAAGCCACTGATCGCGACGACGGCTACTAACCCAACAGCATTGTCAACGCTGCCGATGACGGTCGATTTTGGTGGACCGGTTACCGGTTTCGTGTCGAGCGATTTGAACGTGACTGGGGCGACGCTGGCGAACTTCGTTGGTTTGGGCGGTGGGTTGTATTCGTTTGACCTGGTTCCAACGTCGGACGGCGTGGTCAGCGTCAACATTCGCGGCGGTGCAGCCTTTGATACCGGCAACAAGGTGACGTTGGCGTCTGCCCCATTTTTAGTCACCGTGGATCGAATCGCGCCGACACCGGTCATCACCGGGCCGGGGACGCGAACGAATCAGAATCCAATTTTCGCAACTGTTGACTTTGGGCAAGCCGTTACCGGATTTGCCATCGATGATGTGAGCGTTTCGGGCGGTACGGTGGCAGGCCTATTGGATAACGGCAACGGATCGTTCCAGTTGCTGATCGATCTGGCAGGCGAAGGCCCCGTTTCGGTGGATGTTGCGGCGGGCGCGGCTGCGGACTTGGCTGGCAATTCGAGCGAAGCTGCTTTGACGTACGCTTTCGAATACGACGCCACCCAACCGTCACCGGTCATCGTTGGTCCTGTCAGTCCGACAAACTCGAACCCCATTGAAGTCACACTTGATTTCAACGAAACGGTGATTGGATTTACTCCGGGCGACATCGCTGTGGTTGGCGGAACCGTGACAGAGCTTGCTGACCTAGGTGGCGGCGTGTTCTCTGCGACGATCATCGCGGATCCGACCACGCTGGCGACGGGTGCTGATGTTTCGGTGTCGGTACCCGCGGATGTCGCCGCCGACGAAACCGGCAACACAAATATTGCGTCGTCACTGTTCGTCACTACGGTCGATACGATTGCGCCGCAGCCGATTCTAAGCACGGCTGTCGCACGTACGAATTCCGATCCGTTCTTGGTGACCATTGACTTCGGCGAAGCGGTGGCTGATTTCCAAGCCGCTGATGTGCAAGTGGCGGGTG
>JBAUHR010000277.1:0-1827 GCA_049680385.1 Rubripirellula sp.
CGGTGCCCCTTGCTCTCGACAAACAACAGCAACTTGTAAACCAAAACCATGTCTCGCTTCATCGAACGTCTTTCCAGTCGGGGCATCGCTCAGCAACAGACACGCGAAATCGCAATGTCGAACCGCCCCTAGAGTCGGACGCCGCCAATATTCTCGCAAGTGCAATCGCGCCCACCCAAGGCATCGCGATTGGTTGCTTTGCGATGAGCCCCTGCCGCAAGGACGTCGTGCGGTTTTACTTCACCATCCTTTTCAAGGAGGACCCGAACCTATTGGGGGGTGAGGATGTCAGCACTGCCCTCTCCTCGCAGACGCTCAGGTTTTCCCAAAGGAGAAGCGAAGTAGACGCTTAGGAAATAAAGACCCAAACACCACGCGACCACCAGAGGGTGGGAGTGAGGGGGGCAGTCACCATTCGGTTTTGTTGAAATCCCCACCAAAAACGTTGTGAATCCACGACACCTACGTAGACTGGGGTGAAAGGCGTCGTTTGACGTCTGCCCACCTCGTCTGCCCACCTCACTGCCCCTTCGTGGATTTCAGTAATGCTTCGGACCTTGATTTGCATCGGCTTACTCGCTCTTTTTACTTCGGTTAACGCAAATGCAGCCGTTGTTTTGGATTTCACATCTTCGACGGATGGCTTTACGGCAAGCAGCGCTTCGTCAGTCGGTTTTTCCGGCGGTGTACTGCAAATCGTCGATGCGCCGGGCGGTGGTGAATTTTTCGAATCCGCTTCCCGAGCTGCGAGACTCGACTTTTCGTTTGCTTCACCTATCGGTACGGAACTCAATGCTGCAGCAACCAACGGCGGCACGATTTCCTTCGATATCTCGATCGCCGAAAGCGACATTGTTTGGGCTGGTGCCGGACGCCCCGGGGTCATCGAGATGCAACTTACGCTCGACAGCCCTGGCCGTGATACGGAAGTAGAGTTACTGTCCGTTCCTTCGGTTGGCGGTACCACAACGAGAACTTTCTCTGCAAATATCGCTTTCGGAGACGGCCAGCAGTTCAATGGCACTAACGACAGCATCAACTTCAATACGAGTCCGGGTTCTCTGTACGTCGGGCTCAAAGATCAAGGCAATTTCATAACCACGGCAAACTTTTCAATCGACAACTTTACCGTGTCCGCAAACGCTGTGACGGTTCCGGAGCCTTCGACGTTTGCTCTAATTGCCATCTGTGGTGTTGCAGTGGCTGCCCGCCGTCGCAAGTCAGTCTGATCATCCGTTTGACCGGCCAACCGAGTTCAATACGGAAATCCGCTTAAACTCCGGACTCTCATGAAATCTTCGCTACCAGTCATCATCACGACCGCGGTGATGTCTTTGGGATGTGCGTCTTCGTTCGTCATTGCCGACGAAACACCCAACATTTCAAATCGATCGGCTAAGGCTCGATTTGAGTACGAGCTAGTATTCGACAGCGACTTTTCGCAGCCCGAAACGATCGACCCTAAGGTTGGACAGTGGCGCCGCGAGTCGATGCGGGACAGCAATAATTCGGGTCAACACCGCCAAGGTGAAGGTCGTCGACACGCCGCTTGGTATGACAAGTTTGCGGACGAAACAGCATCGATTGAAGATGGTGTTTTAGTCCAGCGCGGATACGTTGCCGATTCGGACCTGGACGACTTCACAAGCCGTGATGCCGGTGCAGCCCCTCGCAACCACGCTTACACCGATCCCGACCCGAAAGACGCTTCGCTTGGTGAAGTGAACTTCGCGGACTTTGAAATCCACACCTCCTGGTTCGACACGTTTGCGGCCAAGTCAGTCGATGGAAAACAAGTTCCCGTCCTGCGCACCGACGAACTATTGC
>JBAUHR010000278.1:0-16050 GCA_049680385.1 Rubripirellula sp.
CCGTAGGCGTACGCGACAGGGAAAACGTACGCCTGCGGCTAACGGTTAAGCAATTAAATCAACAAACCGTTGACGGCTTGTCGATTTCCTACCGCATCGCGATCTGGTTGTTTAACCGTTAGCCGTAGGCGTACGCGACAGGAAAAACGTACGCCTGCGGCTAACGGTTAAACAATTAAATCAACAAACCGTTGACGGTTTGTCGCTACGGGGGTTCCCGAGACTTACTTTACGACGAGACGCTTGTTGCTGAACAAAAAAACGCAGACCAAGTCGAAACCTGGCCTGCGTTTTTTGTTTCAATTCAACGTCAATGACGTGAGACTTAATCTCACTAGCCGATTGGGTTGGGTTCGTAAGGGATGTCTTCGATCAGATCCTTCGGCAGCGGAGCGACGGTCAGGTCGGCAGCGACGAAGATTTCGTCCAGTGCGACTTGAGCGCGTTGCACGATGCTTTCGCGAGTTTGACCTTTGTAGCTGGCGCCCGAGGCACCGGGGCTGACAGGGCCTTCGTAGTCGATCGCGACCAAGTGTTGGATTACCTTGACGTGATCCAGCAAACCTTCCTGCGTCGGAACGACTCGTTCGTTCGAAGCTGCGGTCGCAGGGTCGCTTTCGGGGCGAAGCGAGCACAAGCGAACCGCGACGATGTCTTTGGCGGTCAATTCACTGAATTGATCAAGGGCACCATCGCCAACAACCCAGTCCCAGGTGTCGACATAGAAGCCGATGTTTTCCGATCCGACGCCGCGGACCAAGGCGATGAAGCCTTCGACATTACGGATGAATGGGAACTGCTTGCCTTCTTCCAATTCCTTGCCCGCCGAGAAACCGACGCCCAGTTTGATTTCGCGAACCGCTAGCAGGTCAGCAATCTGTCCCAAGCGAGTGCGTTGGACTTCGAAGTACTCGTGGTAGGGCAGGCGATCGGTAGCGGCTGGAACACGAGTGTAAGCACGCTTGATGCCAAGCTCTTTTGCCAATTCGGCCAATGGGTGCAGGCTGGTCAGTGCTGCGGTGAAAGCGTCTTCGTCAGCGTCTAGGTCGATACCCAGGTCGAAACCGCCGATGCGGATCTTGAATGCCTTGCGAGCAGCTTCGAGGTACTTCGCCGCGTCAGCGACGTCGGTACGTTGGCTGCGACGCAGCATTTCGTGCATGTCGATGTCGATGCCGTTGAACGCGTAAGTCAGCGCCAATTCCAGCAATTCTGTTTGACGGCCGTTGATGCCAAGTGAGCCGGGCGAAAAGTTTTTGATCATCTTCATAAAACTTGATTCTTTCGTATTTGATGGGGTTGGGTTGAAAAACGCGAGGTTCACGCGTTTGTCACAATGGGAGTTAGGGCGGCAAAATCACCACTGGGCACCGTTCTACCGAGTGATTAGGCCTTCAAATGACGGTGGAATCGTTGTTGGGTCCTGTTTCGAAGCCCGAGAGTATCGCAGAATCAGGCGTCTACGGCCAAGGGGCTTCTCGGACCGAATTTCAGCAGCTTTTTAATGACCAATGACTCCCGCAGCGGTTTTGTGACGTTCTTGGGGACCGGAACCAGCGTCGGTGTGCCGGCGATCGGGTGTGACTGCGATGTGTGCCAAAGCAGCGACCCGCACAACAACCGAACTCGATGTGCGATCTCGATCGAAACCGGGGGCGGAACGATCTTGGTGGATACGCCGCCCGATCTCCGCACACAGTTGCTGCGCGAGAAAATTCCGCTGGTCCATGCGGTGTTGTTCACTCACGAACACGCCGATCATTTGTTCGGGCTGGATGATCTAAGGCTGTTTCCGTTCCGGCTGGATGGTCCGGTTCCGCTGTACTGCGAGCCGCAAGTCGAAGCCCGAATCCGAAAATCGTTTGACTATGCATTCATCGATCGAACTCCGACGCATCCCGGCGCTACGCCTCAATTGGTGTTTGTCACGATCGGTCCGAATCAGCCGGTTGATCTGCTGGGCGTTTCGGTGATGCCGATCGCACTGAAGCACGGGCCGCATTTCAACGTGCTCGGGTTCCGGATCGGTGACTTTGCGTACTGTACTGACACGAACGAAATCCCGCCCGAATCGATGCAGCAGCTGGCCGGTGTGAGAACGTTCGTGGTCGGCGCGCTGCGGCACAGCCCGCATCCCACTCACTTCAATGTCGAGCAAGCAGTCGAAGTCTCGCGACAAGTCGGGGCCGAGCAAACCTGGCTGACTCATATCTCGCACGAACTCGATCACGAGACGACCACGCGAGCATTGCCGGATGGAATCGATTTGGCTTACGACGGGCTGAAAGTGCCGATCGTTTGGTAGGAAGGTGCGCGAAAAGTTTCGGGTCACTCGTTTGTGACCCTGGGGCGCCGTTCGCCTGGTGTGCCCCGAGTCTCGTCGGCTGCTGTGCAGCAGACTTCCCGCGAGCGGAGTCGCGGGGCCACTTAGGGTGACCGGTTTGGGATGGACGCAGTAACGCGTGAAGACGCCACCGGAGTATTGAAATGCCGAAGCTGCAGTGAGGCTTCTTCGCTAACGAAAAACGTGGCTGGCTCCAAACGGCACTGACAAAAAACGTGGCAGGCTCCGAACGGCAAATACCAAACCGCTTCAGCGCCCGCCCTGTGGGGAAATGAGACGGCATGTTTCGTAACGGCGGAACAGTTAGGCGACTATCCCTCTACGGTTTCTTGTTGCTCATCGAATGTTGAGCATTCTGCAAGAACTGCAGCGCCTCGATGGGCGTCATTGCGTTGACGTCCAGTTTTTCGACCTGTTCGATCAGCGGGTGATCGGCGAAACCGAACAACGTCAACTGAAATTTGCCGTTCGGGTCTGACGGCGCTGTGGTCGGCGACTGGATCGTTGGCCGGTCCAGTGCGTCGCGGTGGTCGGATTCTAGTTGCGCTAGAACGTCTTTTGCACGCTCGTTCACCGACGTTGGGATGCCGGCTAATCGAGCGACGTGAATGCCGTAGCTCTTGTCGGCGCCGCCTCGCACGATCCGGTGCAGGAAAATCACTTCTTCGTTCCACTCTTTGACGGCCACGTTCAAGTTCGTCACACGCGGCAGCGATTCTTCGAGCTGGGTGAGTTCGTGATAGTGGGTGGCAAAGAACGTTCGGCAACCAATTTGTTCGTGCAAGTGTTCGGTGATCGCCCACGCCAAGGACAACCCGTCATAGGTGCTGGTTCCGCGACCGATTTCGTCCAAGATCACCAGACTGCGCGAGGTCGCGGTGTTCAAGATCCGAGCCGTTTCGACCATTTCGACCATGAACGTACTTTGGCCGCGACTGAGTTCGTCACTAGCACCGACTCGCGCGAAAATGCGGTCGGCGATCCCAATTTCGGCACTCTCGGCCGGAACAAACGAACCGGCCTGGGCTAGCAGCGTGATCAGTGCAACTTGCCGGATGTAGGTGCTCTTTCCCGCCATGTTCGGACCGGTGATCAGCAGGATCATGCCGGCCTCGGGCGACTGGATGCAGTCATTCGGCACGAACTCGCCCTGAGGCAACGTGACGTCGAGTACCGGATGCCGGCCGCCTTCGACTTTCAGGATCGAATCGTCGGTCATCACGGGACGAACCCAGCGGCGTGTGACGGCAATTTCGGCCAGTGATGCCAACACGTCCAGTTCGGCGATCGCGACAGCCACCTCGCCAAGGATCGTTAAATGGCGATGCGTGTTCGCACGCAGTTCTTGAAACAGCAGTTGCTCGCACGACGAAGCTTTGTCGTCTGCTGACAACACTTTCTCTTCGTACTCTTTTAGGTCCGGTGTAATGTATCGTTCGCAGTTCTTCAGCGTCTGCTTGCGAATGAAGTGTTCCGGGATTTTGTCACGGTGCGCGTTGGTGACTTCCAGATAGTAACCAAAGACACGGTTGTAACCGACCTTCATCGCGATGCCGGTTTCGTCCATCTGTCGTTGCTGGTACTCGGCGATCCACTGCTTCCCACCCTTGGCGAGTTCTCGCAGCCCGTCCAGTTCTTCGCTGAACCCCGGACGGATGAAGTTGCCGTCGACAGCCGACAAAGGACACTCGTCCGCGAGCGCCGATTCGAGTTGTGATCGCAGTTCGGGACAAAGATGCAAGTGCGACTCGACAAACGTCAGTCGCTCGCTCGCGCGGTCGGACAAGCGAGCCTTCAGTGTCGGCAAACTTGCCAGTGTCCGTGCGACTTGTTGCAAATCGCGAGGTCCAGTGCGTCCGGTCGCGATCCGCCCGAGTAGCCGAGTCAGGTCAAAGGTTTCTTTTAACGTCTCGCGAATCTGTGAACGCAGTTTTGCATCACCGACCAATTCATCGACCGCGTCCAGTCTCGCACCGATCGCCGATGGATTGATCAGCGGTGCGGCGATCCAGTCACCCAGCATCCGGGAACCCATCGGCGTGCATGTTCGATCGATCACGCCTAACAACGATCCTTCGCGCGAACCGCTGCGGATCGTGCGGGTCAATTCAAGGCTGCGCCTGGTCGCTGCGTCGATTTGCAGAAAACCAGTTTGGTGGTGCGCCGCGATGCTTTGAAAGTGATCGAGGTCGCGCCGCTGAGTTTCTTGCAGGTAAGTCAGCACCGCACCGGCAGCGCGGACGGCCGCGACGTCGTCGGATTCAAAACCGAAGCCTTCCAACGAGCTGACGGCGAACTGCTTGCACAGCGTTTCTTTGGCGGCGTCTTCGGAAAACGACCACGCCGGGCGCGACGTCCATGACCAAGGTGCCGTTGTGTCGGGCGAAAATTGTGCGTCGTCTTCGCGATAGATGACTTCGGCGGGGCCGATGCGGGCAAGCTCGTCTTCGATCCGTGACTGGGGGAACGTGCCGGCTTCGAAACGGCCGCTGGAAAGTTCCGCCCAGGCGATGCCGACCAGCGGTTCGTTGTTGTCTTTGGATTTCTTTTTGTCGCGGTGCAGGCACACCGCCGCGACATAGTTGGCTTCGCGAGGATCAAGCAGGCCGTCGTCGGTCAACGTGCCGGCACTGACGACGCGAGTGATTTCGCGTTTGACCAATCCCTTTGCGGTTTTGGGGTCTTCCATCTGTTCACAGACGGCGGCCCGGTATCCGGCGCGGATCAATTTCTGCAGATACGAATCAAGTTGATGGTGCGGGAACCCTGCCATTGCGGTCGGGTTATCGCTGTCCTTGTCGCGGCTGGTCAGGTTCAATCCCAACACGCCTGCCGCGGTCTTGGCGTCGTCCAAAAACAATTCGTAGAAGTCACCCATGCGGAAAAACAGCAGTGCGTCGCCGCACGCTGCTTTGGCCTCATGGTACTGTTTCATCATCGGTGTCATGGGCGAAATCGTACCGCAGCCGACCGCGGTCGGACAGACACGAGACCGCGGAAATCACACCTAAACCAGACACCTAGGCGTCAGTTTTGACGCCTGGTGAAACTTGACTGGTTACATCTGTGAATAGGACTTCGGTTGCAAAACGAACTTGTCGATTCGGCTGACAGTCCCCTGATACTTGGGCACGACTTTCAAAACGGCCCAGTCCGGGTGCTTCACAAATGCCGCCCACGCTTCGTTGCGAGCCGCTTCGCTTGGGTAGGTCGTCAGGTAGGTCAGGCTTGGGGTTTGTGGTCCGACGACGGCTTGTCCGATGAAGATGGGTTGGATGTTGCAGTCCAAGAAAATCGGCACTTCGCCCGCATTGAACATTTCGACTTTCAAGTGACCGAGCCGTTCGTTCGGGCTTTCGTAGACACGCAGTTCGAAGACACGTTGGTCGTTGGACAGCGAGTCGGCATCGACGGCAAGTTCGGGCATGCAGTCCATCGCGACTAGCAATTCGCTGCTGATCCGCTTGTACGGCGAATTACCGGGGCCGCGATTGAGATACTCTTTGGCGTCCGCTTGGAATTGCGAATCAGCTTGGACGGCCGCTTCGACGCTAGCGATTTCGTCGGCGCTCTCGTACGGGATGACGACGACAATCCGGGCGCTGTCGGTCTTGTCGTTTTCGGAATTGGTGAACACGCCGACCGGGCCAATGCCTTGGCGTTTTAGGGCTGGCAGCAACGCGTTTTCAAGATACTGATCGATCGCCCCGGCATCGCTTTTGTCACCCAGCAGGTAGCTGCGGACTTCGTAATACTGGTGCGCTTGGGCGTTGCGACCAGCCGCCATTAGGCTGGCCAGCATCAAGAGGGCAAGGAAACATCGTGGCATAGTGCGGGTTCTCGGTGCGTAGGAAAGACGGACGTCCGAACCGCATAACGCCAGAGTTAAACGGTTTCGTCCGACAGTAATCTTAGCGACTCGTCGACCTGTTCGGTTGCCGCAGTTGTTTCGTTTGCGAAATCGGCGACGTCGTCCGTGCGGTCTTCCCGTCCTTGCCACTGGACAAACAGTGCATCGCGAGTCTTCGACGGCGACGACAGATCAAGTGGCATTTCAGCGTCTTGAGAATCGGACGCCAAGTCCGTCGCCAACTGTTCGCCTTCGGGACGTGGCGCCGGTGCTTGTTCGCCATCCCCTTCGCCGCCGACGGTGCCGGACGAGGTCTGGCTTAATCGGTTCAGAACAAGCAACGCATCAAGCGCCGTGATGAATCCATCGGCGTTCACGTCGTAGCAGAAATCCATCCCGCCGGAACCGACGGGGCCGGGACCGTAAACGTTCAAGTAGTTGATAATCGCGAGCGCATCGGCCGCTGACACCGAACCGTTATGGTTGACGTCGAACGGGTCGTTAAGATTATGCAGCGGAGTTTCGTTCGGCAGAACCTGGATCACGAAGTCTTGTTCGATGGTCGCCACTTCACCGTTGGGATCGCTGACCGTGATGGTGACTTGGATTTCTGTTTGAATCGCTCGTTCGACAAAAACGTCTTCCTTCAACTTCAGGGTCGAATCGACGATTTCGAATCTCGAATCGTCAACCGTCACGTCAAGCCGCGGGTCGGCCGCAGCACCGTCGACAAGGATATCGCCGACCTCGTCACCCTCGGTGAGTTCGACGACGGAATCGTCGGTCAAAGCGATCCCAACCGGTTGGTCGACTAAGTCGCGGACCGTGATTGTGATCGCTTGAGTGAACGTTCCGCCGGTGCCTACTTCGGTTGCGGTCACGTTGACCACGATGACCTGTTCCGTTTCGTAATCGACCGATACTCCATCGGCCAAACGCAAGTCGAATTCTTCGACGATGAATCGCTCGTCATCGACCGTGAACGTATGAAACTGTTCCTCGTCTTCGTCAATCACCTTTAGTTCGGTCACGACATCGCCGGGCGCATTTTCAAGCACGAAGGCTTCGGTCGGTGTGATGCCGGTGATTGGGTCGTTGGCGTCCCTGATTCGCACCGACACTGATTCGGTGACGGTCGTGTCCGTCTCGGAATCCGTCGCGCTGATGATAAGCGGGATCAACGGTTCGGCTTCGAAGTTGATGTCGCCACCGAGGAAGATGATGTCGCCGCCCTCGACGCCAAAACGTTGGTCGTCGATCGTGAAGATGTGGCCACCACCGCCGTCAACATCGATGACATTGATGCCGCCGATCGGCGTGCCGGCCGGCAGATTTTCAGGGACCGGGTCGATGTTGATTTCAATTCCCGTTGGGTCGTCCGGAACGGCCTGGACATTGAACGTCAACGAAATGGGCGCCGAAGCCGTGCGGCCATCGTGAAGCATTACGGTAACCGTATCGGTACCGTTGAAGTCAGGATTGGGAACGTACGACAGCGAACCGTCGATTTGAATCGTTGCGGTTCCGTTGGCGGCCTGGTCCATTTGCAGAACGATGAACGAATCGCCGTCCGGGTCCGATGCGCCGGCCAGAGCCGCGGGGGCACCGAGCGTTAGCGTTTGGTCTTCGGTGGCCGTGAATGACGGAACCGGGTCGTAGCTTGGGGCCGCGTTCGTTCCGTGGGGCTTAATGCCGAACAGGATTGGGTCGGCATCGACACCGCCGGCGATCGTGATTTGATTTCCGGAGGCAACATCGAGCCGGATTTGCTGCACGCCGGCCGTGCCGATGGCAACGATCGCGTCAAGCGAGTCGCCTCGGACAAGTTGTTTGATATCGCCGATCGTGTTCACGCTGACGGGCATTTCGAACAACAGTGTGGCATCCGTCAGGCTTAGCATCCGCAGCTTCAAATCATCGCTCGAGTACGTGAACAGCAAGTCACGTTCGGCGTCGATCATCACGGTCGTTCCCGAATCGACGGAGTACAACGTTGCAAAGTCAGCGTCGACATCATGGATGCTAAATCCACCATCCGCAGTTCGCAGCGCTAGAATTCCAGCGTCGTCGTCGAACGACAGCATTTCGGTCGTGCTGGGGACTTCGACCGGTGTGGGGGTAATCAGCGTGGCCGCCGAATTGCTCCACAGCGATAGTTCGAGTCCGTTGTCACCTGCCGATGCAAAAACGGTACGGACGCCGGTCGCCGATGACAGCACTTGAGTGTCGGCTGGGACAAAGGTCGAGGTCGTCACGACTTCGATGCCGGACGCCGGGTCGGACGCGTCGATCGATCGAACGGCATAGGGGCTTGCCGTCGATGGATCATCGATTTGCGGCAAGATCACGCCGAGACCCTGGTCGTTTAGAATTAAGGATCCCCATCCGGTCGGCGAAGTGACCGTTGAACTGGACGCGTCTTGGAACGAAACCGGTGTTGCCATGCGAGTCACAGGATCGAAAATCCAGGACGTCGCGCTGGTTGTGTCAGAGCCCACCACCAAGATTCGTCCGTCGGGCATCGCTTGCAACGATCGGAGTTCTTGTCCAACGCTGACCGAGTGAACGCCCAGTTGGTCTGGATATGCCGTGACCACCGACCCTTCCGCGGCGGTGACGAAATAGTCATCGCCAAAGACCACGTTACTGGCGTCGTTGATCGAAATGACAAATCGGACGAGTTGGGGCTGGATCGGAATCGTTTGAGTCTGCGATTCGGTTCCGCTGTACAGACGAACCGAATAGTCGCCGTCAGCCAAATTGTCGAACCGAAAAGCCCCGCTGGAATCCGTCACCGCGGTAAGCTCGCCGGTATCAAGGGCCTCGTTTGAATTAGCGTCGATAAAGACCAGTCGGCTTGCGGCCGCCAGTTCACCATCGTCTTTCCGCAGCGAACCGTTCAAGTCCTCGAAAACTTCGCCGGTAATTGCCGCTAAAACTCGGCGATCACCCAAGTGTTCAACCGTCAGCCGGCGGCGGACTTCGAGGCGGTGCGATCGTGAGCGGTTGTTTCGGTTAGCCATCGGGTGCTTATCGACAATGAAACAGAGGGAATGAAGATCCGGAAGCGCAGAAAATCGTCCGTAAGCGGAGATCCACCTTAGTCCTATAAGACGCAGTCACCGGCTGAAAAGTTTCCCTCATCCGAGTGGAACTCGCCAGGAGCCCTTTCGGGGGCCAGTTGAGCAACCGCCCGAAGCGTTCCTTTTGCAGGCCTGTGGGCGGAATTGTTGGGAAATCGTCCCACAAAGCAGCCGGAAGGATTTATGATACCCGGTGCCTGGAACGTTCAGGAAATTTTGTCCAAAAGTCCTCTTTCGCAGTTGCCGCCCCTCCGTCGGCAAGTCTGCCGATGGGGAATCCCGGCAATCGCCGGCATCGATAAAGGAAGCTCATGTTTGCGTCTGCATTTCGAATCGTCACTACCGTCTTGGGAACCGCATTGTTCGCTTCCCTGCTGGTAGGAACCGCCGCCGCTCAAACTTCGGGAGGTCCTGGCGAGGGTTACGAGGAACAAATGCGGCAGCAAATGGAAGAGCAAGAAATGGAGATGGGATACGATCCCTACGAGGCGGAAATGAACGGCGGCTACGGTGGGGGATATGGCGGGGGCGGCGGAAATGCCCAGTCTGATGTGACGCAAACCTATCTTGCGGACTTGGTCTCGCTGACCGATGGGTTCAAGTTGTCGCCCTTGTTCGCGCCCGAAACCGTTGTCGAAGTCGTAACCGGGCCGGTGCTAAGCCGCGAAGCGGATCAGGCGTTTGCAGCCGGCAACTCGGCCATTGCCCTCGAATTGATGTGTGGGCACATGGCAACGGAATATGACGAAGCCGCGATTGCAATCCGCAGTGCCAAGTTCAGCATGTCGCTGCGACGCCCGGTTTGGGCTTTGCGTTGGGGGGCCTCGATCGCGATTCGCGGCAGTGAAGACGTTACCGATCCCTCGCCAATTCGCGATGGGGCAACTCCGCCCGGTCGCCGAATGGCGGCAGGTGGTGGCGGGTACGACGATTCGATGTCGGGCTTTTCGGACGAGGACATGGGCGGAATGGACGATTCGATGCGGATGGAGCAAGAAATGCGGGACCAAATGCGTGACGAAATGGAGTCCGGCATGGGGATGGACGGCGAGTATGGAATGGGTGGTCCGGGCGGGCGATCAGGACGGCCGCCTCAACCGCCAGCCCAAAAGGTGCGAGAAATGTTGGATGCGGGCGCTGAAAAGATGATGGACGAAAATCTGGGACTGGTTGCGACGATGGTTGCCGAGGATTTTGCGAGCCGATTCTCGTCCGGTGATTTTGGAGCGTTGTTCACCAGCGTGGCTGCGCCACCGCCCGTCGATCCGAAAGCAGGCGGCAATGCGTTTGGTCCCGTCGGTGCTGCAGTCCCGCCAGCAGGGCCGTCACGGATATCGCCTGAATTGGACGAGACGCTTTCGATCGCGCCAGAACCCTTGCCGATGTGGAAACCAGGTTTGAACTACGTCGGCAACGGGCCGTCGAGTGATATGCTGGCGGAAGCCAAACGAAATGATATCGACTTCTTGCTGCACTTCGACGTGCTTCTAAAGCCTGGTCGCACGGGCAAAACGCAGAACGTTTCGCGTTGTCGATTGTTCAACGTCGCGACTGGAAAACAGTTGGCGCTAACTAAAGGAATCGACAGCCTCGAAGCGTCCCAAATGGTCGCCGCGGGCCGTATGGCGGACGAACGGGCTTATGTCACCGAACAAATGGGGACCTTGTTTGCGTTGATCCAGCGCGAAACCAAATTGGTACCCATGCCAACGGCGTTGACGGCGGCCGCAGCGCGCGGCCGCGTCGCGGTGTTGATCGGGGGTGCAAAAGCAAAAACGTTGCAAACACTCGCTGAAATTAGGCTTTACCAGTTGCTCGGGCTGTTGACCGAGGCTGAAGTGGAAATGGCTTTCGATATCGTTGGCGGAGCCGATGCATTGATGTTTTTGCACGGACCTCGCGACGAACGCTTGGCAATGGCTCGGACCTGGGCCATCGAAGCCCAAGGGCCGTCGGCCGAATAAACGAACAATCTTGCCGTAGGCAAACAGACTTCCCTCCTTCCCTCCCGTTCTCACCAAGAGACTACCTCTATGTTTCGACGTCAATTTTTACAAGCAACAGCCGCCGCCGCTTTCGCCACCACTCTTGGTGCTGGCCGATCGCGGGCCGACGAAGCCGAGTCGAGTGAGTTGCCGTTCAAGATTTCGTTAGCCGAATGGTCGCTGCACCGTGCTTTGAAGGACGAGTCGTCCAAGATCACGAATCTCGATTTCGCTCGAATTGCTAAGCAAGAATTTGGCATCGACGGCGTCGAGTACGTCAATCAGTTCTTCAAAGACAAAGCCAACGACAAGGCGTATCTTGCCGACATGAAGGACCGCGCCGATAGCGAAGGCGTGAAAAGTCTGTTGATCATGGTCGATGGCGAAGGCAATCTCGGTGACCCCGATACCGCGAAACGAAAGAAGGCCGTCGAAAACCATCACCGCTGGGTCGAGGCCGCAAAGTTCTTGGGATGCCATTCGATTCGCGTGAATGCCTCCAGCAGCGGTAGCTTTGAAGAACAGCAAAGGTTGGCTTCCGATGGATTGCGTCAACTAAGCCAATTTGCGGCGCCGCATGGTTTGAACGTGATCGTCGAAAATCACGGTGGCCTCAGCAGCAATGGCAAGTGGTTGTCAGAAACGATCGAAATGGTCGGACTGGATAACTGTGGCACATTGCCTGACTTCGGCAACTTCTTCATCAAACGCGGTGACAACCCGGTTGAATACGATCGTTACCAAGGTGTTGCCGAACTGATGCCGTTCGCCAAGGCCGTCAGCGCCAAGACGCACGACTTTGATGCCGAAGGGAACGAGAAGCACACGGATTATGTCAAGATGATGGAAATCGTGCTCGCACACGGATACCACGGCTATGTGGGCATCGAATACGAAGGCCACGAGATCGGCGAGATGGAAGGCATCCGAAAGAGCAAGGATTTGCTAGTCAAGGTCGGCAAAGCGCTGGCTCAACCGGTTAGCTGATTCGGCCGATACCCTATCGATAGTAGAACGATTGTCCCTGGTCGTTGCGGGACGAGATTGACTCAATGTCGCCCAAACGGTTGAGGCAATCGTTCTACTCTGAGTCGGCGACGGTTTCGTCGGCCGTTCTCTTTTCAAGCCACACTCGTCGCCGCTGATGATCTTCGACCAACTAGCCGTTCGCTGGCCCTGATCGCTTGTGAACGCATCTACTTGTGAAATCGTCACTTGCGAAATCATCGCTTGTGGAAACTCAGACGCGTGTTTTCAGTGCGTAGACTTCCGCGTACTCGATCGCCCAACTGTCGATCAGTTGCTCAAATTCTTCGGAATCGACTTCGCCAATTGGCGCGAAGAACGATCGGTTGAAAAGTTCGCGGTTCATGACCGTGCCTTTGCCTTTCAGGTCCAGCACACGTGAATCGCTGTAGGGGCGAATCATCATTTCCAGCCGGCTGTATTGGTTTTCTCGCCGTCCGGCAACCAATTTTAAGTCGTCGCGATAGCACGCCGCGCCCCAGCCGCCTTCGCCGAACAGCGATTCTTCGCGGAACCCTGGGAAGTGGTCGGCAACCTTATGGACAGCCTTCTCGATTCGCTCGGACAGCGATAGCCGCAGCGACGTGTGCAGTCGCCGTAACTCGTCTTCGGTCATCTCCTTGGCTCGTTGGGCTGACGCTTTTTGGTCAGCCCGTTTTTGCCCGCGATTGATTGCCGCGTTCAGTCGTGAATCGAAGTCGTCACTCATGCGTCAGGCTTGTCAGCTTGGTCAGGGGCGTTCGGTGGCGTGGCCACCGTTTCCGATGCGGGGGCCGGCGTTTCTTGCACAGGCGGTTGTGCCGCAGCGGGTGCATCGGATGCAGCGGGCGGAGTTGCCGAAATCTCCGGTGCAGCGTCTGGCTTGGCCTTGCTGTCCGTAGATTGAGCAGGCTTTTGCTTCTTTGGTTTCGGTGCTGGCTTTTCAGTGACCGTTTTCGCGTCTTTGCCAAGGAACTGCATCAGGTCGCCGAACGATCGCAGCGGTTCTTTGCCGTCTTGCATCGCATCGGTCAGCGGTTTGGCGTCTGCCTTAGCGACCACGCGGTACGTTTCTGGTTTCTTGTTGAACGATCGTCCGCCACCTGCACCACCACGGCCGCCGCCGGTTGGGCGTCCGCCGCGATTGCCGTCTCGAGCACCGCGGTTTCCGCCGCCGCTGCCTTGGCGTGGTGGTCGATCGCCGGACGGGGCTCCGCCGGATCGGCCACGATTGCCCTGTCCCTGACTTTGCTGTCCCTGACTTTGGGACCGTTCACCGCCACCGCGGTTGGCTCCACCACGATTGCCGCCTGCGTGCTGAGGACGCGCGGTCCGGGCACGGCGGGCTTCTTCGAGTTCGATTTCGCGTTCAGGTGAGATGGCACTGAGTCCAACACGACGTCGTTTTTCGTCGATGCCGGTGACCCATGCCGTGACAACGTCGCCGATCTGAACCGCTTCGTGCAAGTCTTCGACGTACGAGTCCGAAACACGGCTGACGTGGATCAATCCGCTGCAGTCAGGCGCAAGTTCAACAAAAACGCCGAACGGCATCACGCCAACGACCACGCCGACAACGGGATCGCCAGGGCGCAGGGCCTTGGTCGATGGCATCGTCGACAAGACGGCCGGCGGCGAACCGCTGGCATCGCTGTCACCGAATGGGTCGCACAGCCAGTGGACAATTTGGTGAGTCCGGCGAGTACCGATTTGCCATTCTTTGATGCACTTGTCGATCTTGGCGCGATCGGGACGTGGCTGACGCAGCGGGTCGGCAGTCGCTGCGACGGGGGCGTCGGGCGTTGCAGTCGGTGCAGGCTCCGAAGCGGGCTCGGCCGTCGCGTCCGCGGTTGCTTCGGCATCGGTGTCTGCGGAATCGGCAGCGGGTGTTGCGTCTGCTTCGGCGGTCACATCGGCTGGCGATTCTTCGGCGGACGACGGTTCTGCGTCCGTCGCTGCTGGCTCAGGACTGCTGCCTTCGCCAGCGTCTTCGATTGCTGCGTCATCCGAGATCGCAAAGTCGGGTGATTCTTCGCCCTTGGCGGTGAAGTCTTCTACCTTGGCGGCCGTCACTTCGGTGGCCACTTCGATCGGTTTGACTTCATCGCTTGCCGCGCCCGCGCTAAAGTCCGGTGGCAAGTAGCCCGGCGGCGTGGCCGGTGGCAATTCAATCGACAACGTCGTCGCAAGTTTCTTGGCAAGCGGGTAGTCGTCGGGGTGGATCAGCGTGCCATCGAGAGTTTCGGGGCTGCCGAAGACTCGCAGGAACGGTAGCGATTGGCGGCTTTCAACGGCGCTTGGCCAGTTCGCAATTTCGCTGATCGCGTCACGTGAATTGAACAACGATTGGCGGCGAGCGGCGTCGATTGCCGCGGCGACTTCGGGCGTCACACCAGGCAGACGACGCAGCCATGACTGGGGCGCCGAGTTCGCGTCGACTCCGCCTCGCGAAGCACCGCTGACCATGACATCTTCCAGCGTTTCGCTGAGCGCTTCGTCAGAGAGTTCACGTTGGAACGAGCTGAGCCGTAGTTTCAGCGGGTCGATCTTGGCCAGTGATTGAGCTGGCTGAAGCACCGAAAACGCCAACCAGGCGGCCGATCGGAAACGACGCGGCGTCGAACGCATTTCTTGGTCCGACACGCTGCTGCCCGAGTACTCGTCGGCACCGCTGCGATCGGCCAGCGTCCAGCGGATCGATTTTTCCGGCGACGCCGCGATCAAGTCGCCAAGCGCGATCATCGTTGCACGTCGCGCTGGCCCATTGCTGATCACGATCAAGTCAACGTGATAGGTATGAATCAGTTCACCCATCCGCGCGACCGCTTGGCCACGCTGGGAAGCCGACAACTGGCACGGCAAGTCTTCGGTGCGCAGCACGCGTCCGTCCGCCGAAACGACGGTCGTTGCGGCGGTCCGAGGACCGACGGCGTCGATCGACATGACGACCTTGGCATCCACGCTGCCACGATTGACTTGACGGCGCAAGTGGTCGGCGGTGATCGCGACCAACCGAGCCGAGGCTCGTTCTTGGACGTCGTCCCACCACGCGATTTCGGCAGCTTCGCGAATGCTCGCTTCGTTCTGCAGAACGATGTCCCGCATTCGGTCTTCGAGGTGGTGGTTGAAACCGGCAGCCGTTCGTTGCAGTTCAGCAACCAGTTTGCCAGCGTCATATTCGAATCCACATTCGGCAACTTGGCTGCGTAGGGCGCGGCCGAGCATGACGAGTTGGAACGAGCTGAGCTTGTCCGATGTGAAACGTTTGCCTTGCAGCGGTTTCAGGACACCGACCAGCCATCGGCGGCGGCGCTGGCGTGGAGAGACCTTTTTAGGTTTCTTGGCCGGCTTCGCGTTCTTGACCGATGCGGTCGCCTTGGCTTTGTCGGTGCCAGCGTCCTTGGCGGAATCGTCGTCTTTCGAAAATGCCGGGATTTCCGGTTCCGTCTTCGCGTCCGTCGCAGCCGCATCAGCGGCAGGAGTGTCCGTTGCAGAAGCGTCTGCTGCGGTAGGTTCGGTTGCGGGGGGGGCAGTTTCAGGCGTCTCAGCGGCAGGGGACGCTGTTTCAAGAGTCGCAGTTTCAGGGGTCGCTGTTTCAGCGACCGGTGCAGTCGTTTCGGCTTCTGCGGCCGGCGTTTGAGCAACCGCAGCCGTTTCTGGTGTTGTTGCCTCTGCTGCCACAGCGGGCGTTCCAGTCGCAGCCGCTTCCGATGCTGCGGGCGCGATATCAACCTTCTCGGCATCCGTTGCTGTTACGCCGGCCGCATCCGTCTTGACTGCATC
>JBAUHR010000279.1:0-18148 GCA_049680385.1 Rubripirellula sp.
ATTCGATCGCCGACAAATTTTGATCGTTGATCATCACTTGGTTCGGATTCGCACGACCGTCTTGGCGAACCGCCACCGCTTCGCCGCCCCAAATCAACTTCGCACCGCTGATCCCAAAGTTATGCCATCGACGCCGTGTCAATTCGGTCGGCTTACCTTCGCGTGTGCCATCCCAGCCTTCCATCGGCAGAATGCAAAATCGATTGCCGATTCGCAGGCCGTCGACGGTGGCCGATTGCGCTAACACACTATCGTCACCCGACACAACGGTTTCGTCGCAAGGCAACGAGATCTTCAGTTCGTCCAGTCGCCGCAGGAAATCGGCGTGAGTCTTCAGACTCGCAATTCGTGGGTATGCCATTTCGTTTTATGCCTCAAGCCGTTTCTCTAAGTCGTCAACAATATTTTGCAACACCGGCAGGTCCGATTCGGGGCGCTCTGGTGAACCCGGATACGTCCGGTTGGTTTTGATTTGACCGCGCAGATGCAAGAACATCGCGGCGGAATGCTTGTAAGCGGGCACCTTGGGCCGAAACGTAAACGTGCCCAGGTATTGCAACAGATCATTTAGCTCGAAAAATTCCGGGTCACCCGATTCCCACATCGCGTCGCGTCGCGCGAAAGCATCTGGCGCAAACGTACTTAGTCCCAGCAAGTAGTCGCTGCCGTACATCACCATGTCGATTGCCAAGTCATTGCCGGTGCAAACTTGAAAATCCGGTCGCTGCCGATTTCGTAAATCCAGACGCTGCCATTCCAGCATCCGATTGAGCGACGAGTGTTTCGCGCCGATGCAGGTTTTGATTTCCATCAACTGCGAATACACGTCCAGCGAATAAATTTGTCCAAACGGAGCGAACACAGGTGAAAGCTCAAACGCATAAAACGAATCGCAGCTCGCTCCCAAACTCTGAAACGCTTGCACGATTTGATCGTCGCTCCCTGAGTTCAATCCATAGGACTGAAAGATCACCGGAACGCCAGCGTGCTGCTGAATCTGATCCATCCCAGCACGGTAAGCGTCCGCGTCGAAACGACTGCCGGGCGAGTCCTTTACGAACGCGCCTGCAACGTACTTGCGTCCGGCGGCGAGTTCTTGAGTGCGACGGAGCACTTCAACGCGGGTCGCTTCGTCAATCAAGTGCCCGTAGCCCGTGTCCATGTTGACTGCTGGAGCAAGCCCCGCGTCCAACGTCCGTGACACATGCGCGTCAAAACTGGGCCAATCAACCGAGTCGTCAGTAAGCAGAGGTAGTAAGATCGCCGAGATCCCATGAATCTTGCGACGCGGCGTGATCAGCGAAAGTGGGTCCAGGGTAGGCATCAAGGCGTGTCTCTAGCGGGTGCAAACGTTCGTCCTGAGAACGCAATCTTTTTGGCATGCATTGGCGAATTGGGCAAATGCGTTCTGCGTTGGTGCATTAGAATAGCTAGAAGCAATGCTTTAATCTTGGAAAATTGGGCTAATCATTGATTTGCAAATCGGGCGTTATGCAAAGATGTGCTGAATCTGCCGACTGGGAGTGCTGATGACCGAAAAGCTAACTGATCGCGCCCTGATCGAAACGCTCCCGAATTGGGGCGTTTTGGTTTTGGAGAGCCATCATTCGCCGCAGTTCACCATGGATTGGCGGACGCACAAGTTTCTGAAAGTCGTCTATGTGCTGCGCGGATTCGGTGACTTTTTCATTGGGGACGATGCCTGGCGTTTCGCGGCCGGTGATGTAATCGTCGTGCCGCCACAAACGCCCAACCGCATCGTTGACGATCCCGCAGCGGCATCCAGCCTGTATGTTTGCTGCCTGTCGACGTCGCTGTTTGGATTTGACCTTGGTTTGATTCCCAACATCGAAGCTCAGCATGTTCGTGGCGATGGTCATTTTGCCAATCGTGTCGCCACGTTGATGCGGCGAATGGTTTACACGCAAGAACGTCGCGGAGCACATTGTGCACTTAGCATGGTCGCTGATGCGATGCAGTTGACACAGCGAATTGTGGAGCCCAAATGGTCCCCGCAACGAAATCGATTGGGCAAAACGCGATCCACGGAACTAGCCGTGGACGAAGCGATGATGGCTCAGTATGTCGAATCTTTGAAAACAGACTTCTTCGAGACTTCGACGATCGATGCCGCTGCGGCAAATCTGGGCATGCCGCGACGGACGTTCACGAAACTCTTTTCACAAGCAACGGGCGAGACGTGGTTGGAACACGTTCGCAGACTGGCGATTGATCACGCAAAGCAACGATTGAAAGAGACCAGTTTGCCGATCGCATCGGTGGCATTCGAATGTGGGTTCAACGATCTATCAACGTTTTATCGGCAGTTCAAACGCCAAGTCGGCCGTTCGCCAGCAGCGTATCGAAGTGACAAATAGCCAGACTGCACGAACCGACGCGAACGCTTGGTGCTCCGCCGCCGACTTGCGACCGAGGCCGCGCCACTGCGCGCCCACCTTTAAGAGGAATTGCACATCCTGCTCCCTACTGATCTTACCGGCATCGTGCCTCGGCAGCGGCGGCATTCGCGTTGGGGCCAAGGTGTTCGCTTCGATGATGGGCGGTCGGTGCAATTGAATGACTGATCCAATTGGAACACGGCAAGGTTCATCGCCAATCGCTCAGCGCTTTGGCGAATCCTTCGCGTCGCTGGTGCCGCCGCCTGCACCGTCGGCTCCGCTCGCCAGATCCCTCCAGTCGATCGCAAATGGCCCGCTCGGATCGATGGCTGGTCACTCTCTCAATCGTGTTCAATTTCACTCTTCACCCTTCACTCTTCACCCTTCACTCTCCCAACTTCCCTCCTCGCTTCCATGCCATTGGCGATCGACTGGCATCGTGCCACCGACGGGAAACAATCGGCGGCGTCCATGACCGCCGTGCGCTTCGCTCTTTTAGATTGCTCGGTCGGTGCTCGTGAAGATTGGGACGTTCAATCAATTCCGACAGGGCGTGGAAAGCGTATCACTTCGACAGACCACATCCGCCCGTCGGTTTATCGGCAGAGAGCCGATGATCTTTCGCGGGCAGCAACGACCGGCGTGATGGTCAGTCAACTCGCCCGCGTAAAACACGAAGCGTAGCTCGGTACAAATCGCAGAAATCCACCGAAACGGTACCTGACACCTTTCGTCGCTGATCACCGAAACGGTACCTGACACCTTTCGTCGCTGACACCTTTCGTCGCTTGCACCTTTCGTCGCTTGCACCTGACACCTTTCGTCGCTTGACACCTTTCGTCGCTCGCAGCACGATCCTGCCCTCGCGATCTTCGCAATTGCGATACCAAGTCGCGTTCTCGGAATTGGTCAGCACATCGAGTCGTGAGTCACCGTCCCAATCCACCACCGCGAGCTTGACTCGTCCCGAGCGACCGCAAGTGCCGGCATTGAGGCGCACAGCATGATTGTCTTCATCAATAAAAACCCGCTCAGCCACCCCGCCTCCGCGCCGTAACGTCAAGTACCCCTGCTGGTCGAGCATCACCAAGTCAAGCTGCGAATCGCCATCAAAATCAATCGCCACAGGCGTCGTCCGCCATTGGGTCAACGCCGAACTGGATTTCGTCTGCCACCAATACCATGACGGTGGTGACTCGCTCAGCCCCGTGTCAAAAACCGTATCAGTCAACAAGCTGGTGGAATCGCGAATCAACATCCCGACTCGTGACAGAATGGAATTATAAATAATGTCACCGTCACCATCGCCGTCCCAATCCGCGACCGACAATGTCGTGTAGCCCCACTTCGCTTCACATGGCCCTTGAATTGAACCGCCCTGACCAGCCATCACACGAAACGCTTCGCGAGCACCTTCACCTTGTTTGACTTCCAACAATTTCGGCGCATTCCACTTTGGCATTCCGTTCGGCCCAGCACCGAGGTTTTCAAAGAAACCGATCTCGCCGGCCGTGTTACCGCACAGGATATCTTGATCGCCGTCGGCATCCCAATCGTAGGCGAACGGTGTTGCCAGCGCTCCGAATTTCAGCGTGTCAGCTTGCTGACGAAAATAGGCAGGAGCCGCAAAGACGGGAAGCCCATCGCGCAGCCTGCCTGTGTTCGTGATAAACGCCACGCGTCCGTCCTCGTCACCCACGATCAAATCGACATCACCGTCCCGATCCCAATCAATTGCCGTTGGAGTGATCATTTGCAAGTGCATCGTCAACGGCTGGCCGTTTTCACCAACCAACTTTTGACCGGCTGCGTAGTCGGGAGTTTGGCGTGAGCCGATGTTTTGAAAATAAGTAAATCCATCCAAGAACTCACCGCACAACAGATCAAGATCCCCATCGCCATCGAAGTCGGCAAAGTTGGGACTGGGCCAACCATAGACGTCCACCTCACCACCACCGGCGTGCAACCGTTGTGGTGCGTGAGAATACTGGGGCGACTCATCGCTACCCGAATTGATCGCCAAATAAACATAGCCGTGAAGTGGCCCGTTCCGCCACACGCCCCGGTTGTCATAGGCGTGATCCCAGCCGAACTGTGACCAATCGCCTGTGCCCATCACCAAGTCGTGATCGCCATCGCCGTCAAAGTCAACGTAGCGCCACATGTTTCCGCGCGTACGGCCAGCCGTTTGGCTGTTCGGATTCTTCATGACGTCGAGTTTCGTTGGCTTCGTGAAGTCAAATCGGCCTGACTCGTGGTCGCGTCGAAATTCAAGTTGGGGTGCCAAGATGACGGGTTCATCGCCGAGCATGCTCAACATCATGTAGTGCTCCCCCTTACCAAGTCGCACGCCTGGTTTGAACACCGGCATCGGGTTATCGGGATCACTCGAAGGGTTTTCAAAAAAGTAGACCCCATTGGACGGTTTGTCTGGACAAGCAACCAAAAGATCCATGTCCCCATCTCGGTCGTAATCCAGCGGCAGCGGATACGCCCACAGACCAACACCGAGATCGACTTCTAGCCCAGGATGGTTGTAGGCAAGCGGCTGCAGTTTCCAGTCTTCTTCGGCCCCGACGCGTGATACCGTGGTGCTGATGGCGATGGCCGAGATTGAAAGCAGAGATGCAGCAACAGAGGTGTTAAGAAAATCAAAGCAAATGAAGGATTTCACGGAGATTTAATTCAGAGCAAGGAGTGGTGCCGATTGGAAAAACACCAAGCATTCTAGCCAAAACTGACGATACCCATCGGACCGACTGAAATATCGAGCCAGGAAATCAAGTGAGTCACAACCAATACTGTTCCGCTCAAAAGTTGCTGCCGGAGTATTAGCCAATTATGACACAGACGATGCGTATGTGGTCGGCTGGCAGGTCGGCAAGTTGAGCGGTAGCGGAATGCACCATTGGTTTGTCGATTTGTCATCCCACGCGTTATCGAGGTCGTCGTCACGACAGAGTGCCTCTCCTAGTGCATGATTACTCGACGTTTTTTGCCTTGACTCACCCGCCGTCGCCAGCACCATGTGGTCCCCATGGCCGCGAGCAACGCGAAACTGGACGGTTCCGGAACGCCAGAGACACTGTTGGAAACCGTAATGGTGCCCGCAATCGAGTTGTCAAAAGCGACGGTTGGATCATTGCCGTCAAGACCAAAAAAGAAAGTATCGACGTCATTAACAATCGAAATCGCATAGGTTTCGTCAGCAAAAGCCCCCAACCCGCCAGCGGCTAAATCCAAGCGGACCAGCAATCGCTTGGGGTCGGTAGTCAGTAGCGTCTCACCAAGTCCGTCGTCCGTGCTGTCTACTCCGACGTAATTTCCGGCATCGGAATTCAAATCGTTGTATTCCAGACCCGCCGAATTTCCGAAAAACAGATAGGGATTCGTCACCCCCATGCCGCCGATACTTTCTTCCGTTAAGTCTGGCGACAGCACGAAGCCGAGTGATGATGATCCACCTCCACCAGTGATCTGAAAGTGGTAACTGGCGAAGTCGACGATATCGCTTCCGCCTATTCCGTCACTTGAAATAAAGACATCCACGCTCCCGGTTGTTCCAGCAAAAAGCTGCCCGCCGGAGACCTCGATCACGAGTGCCGAATGTGCGGTGGAAACGCTGCACAGAAGCAGTGATAGTGAGGCGATGATGCGGTTCATGCTGGTTTTGGCTCATTGATGCTGGACAAACCGCGATGGGATTCGGGTTTTAGTTGAAACGGGGTGAGAAAGATCCCTTCAGCCTCGTGAGACAGCAACGCTTTGCCAGATGCGCGGAGAAAAACTGCGGTTTGAAAAAAAATTCCCCGGCAGCAGATTCACTTTCAAAAAATGCGATTATCTCCCGCGCATTGCACGACCATTCTCTGTCTCTAGGGTGCCGGAAACCTCTTTTGTCGCTTCACTCCCAAACCACATCACGGACCACCTACGATGGGATTTTTCAAGACTAACCCCAGCGGTGTTCTTAAACACGTCTTTCCCCGACGCAAAAAAATCCGTCCGGCCAGACGAGCGAAACGATGTCGTCCGCAATTTCAGCAGCTCGAAGACCGACGCGTGCTCGCCGCGATGATCGATGCCGGAGGCCCCTACAATCTTGACACACCGATGCGGGAATTGGTGTTGATGGGAACAGCGATGCCAGATCCGGGAGGGATGCCTGGGCCGCTGAACATCGAGTGGGACCTCAACAATGATAACGTCTTCGGCGATGCAGGCGTGACGATGGAGAACGGCTTGGTGCCATTCATTGAACTGCAAAACCTCGGCATCGCAACCGTGGGAAACCATACGATTCGGATGCGAGCGTCTGATATCAATGGCGTGGTCGGCATCGACTCGGCAACACTCACGATCAGCAATCAAGCACCGATCTCGGTCGAGGCCGGGTTTCCGGGGCTTGGTTATGGACCAGTGCAGGTAGGCGAAAGTGTGTTTTTGATGGCGACCGCCCATGACATGGACGACGAACTCATGTCGCTCACCTACGAGTGGGATTTGAACAACGACGGTGCCTATACCGAAAACATCACTGGCGAGAATGCCACGGTTTCGCACGCGACGATGACTTCGCTTGGCTTCGTTGCCGGACTCAATCCGATTCGTGTGAAAGTCACGGATCCGTTTGGTGCGTCGCTGGTATCGGAGACAACCACCATCGATTACGTCGCCATCACTCCGCCATTCGTGGACGCAGGTGGCCCCTACAATCTCAATTCACCGATGCGGGAATTGATGTTGATGGGAACCGCGTCGAACTCGGGACCAACCACCCATCCGCTAATCATCGACTGGGACCTCAACAGCGATGGTGTCTTCGGCGATGGAAACGTCATCATGGCAACCGCGAGTGTTCCATTCATCGAACTTCAAACTCTCGGGATCGCGACGGTAGGCGATCACACTATCCGCATGCGGGCGATTGATGTGTATGGTGCAGTGGGCATCGATTCGGCAACGCTGACGATCAGCAATCAAGCACCGATCTCGGTCGACGCTGGGCCTCCGGGGCTTGGTTATGGACCAGTGCAATTGGGGCAGAGCGTTAGTCTTTTTGCGACTGCCAATGATATGGACGACGATCCCATGTCGCTCACCTACGAGTGGGATTTGAACAACGACGGTGCCTACACTGAAAATATCATCGGTGAGAGTCCCGCTGTTTCCTACGCGACGATGACTTCGCTTGGTTTGGTTACCGGACTCAATCCGATTCGGGTGAAAGTCACGGATCCGTTTGGTGCTTCGCTGGTTTCAAATGTCACCAATATCGATTTTGTCGCAACGGATCCTCCTATTGCGAGTATCGGCGGACCGTACAACTATTTCGGGTCCCCGATCACGCTCGATGCGAGCGGGTCAACCGACCCC
Organism: Rubripirellula sp.; assembly: GCA_049680385.1. GTDB lineage: Bacteria > Planctomycetota > Planctomycetia > Pirellulales > Pirellulaceae > Rubripirellula. Next base: position 7,776 of record JBAUHR010000279.1, read on the forward strand.
GATGCGGCAGTTGCACCAGGAGTGCTGGCGTTCGCATGGGATCTTGACAACGATGGCCAGTTCGATGACGCGGCAACGGCAACCGTTTCGATCGACGCTACTGCACTAACAAATCTAGGCATCACGACGGCAGGCGATTACACAATCACGGTCCGTGTGACGGATGAATACGGTGCGAATTCCATGGCGACCACGACGCTCTCGCTCAGCAGCACACCGCCACCACCACCCGCGGGAACGCTCGATACTTCGTTTGGCATTGGTGGGCGAGTGATAACGGACTTTGCCGCTGCGAACGATGTCGCGTTGTCCGTCGCTGAGCAAGCCGATGGGCAACTCGTTGTGCTGGCGCGGAAAACCGACGGAACCTCAAGTTCCATCTTGATTCGCTACAACCCCGACGGCTCACGCGACCTGACGTTTGGAGCGGGAGGCGAAGCCGCAATTCCATTCTACGCGACCAAGATGGTGCTCGCCCCTAACGGCACGTTACTTGTCGCTGGTGAGGCAAGCGGATTCGCGGTATCGCGTTTTAGCGCCAACGGACTCATCGACGCTGGTTTCGGTACAGCCGGGCAAGCCACAAAAACCGTTGGCACAATGGGTGATATGTTTGCGGATCTCGAAGTCCAGGCCGATGGAAAGATTCTGCTCGCAGGTTCTTCCCTGCTTGGAATTGTCGATGGAATCGAAACGACAATCGCCACGATCGTACGTTTCAACGCCAACGGGACGGTTGACTCATCGTTTGCGACAAACGGCGTCATGACGACGAATTCCGTCGCGTTCGGGGGACATACCTTCCTCGATACACTGGAGGTGTTTGACTTGGCGTTGCAGCCAGACGGCCAGATGATTCTTGGCGTAAGCGGTCAGTTTCAGACGGGCTTCGGACTGGCACGCTACAGCGCCAGCGGTACGCTCGATGCAACGTTCGGCAATGGCATCGATGCGATTCCAGACGCCTACGTGGAGGCCCGATCGATTGCCCTGCAAGCTGACGGGAAGATTCTCGTCGCAGGTAACCATACCACGGGCACGTCCAAACTCGCGCTGCTGCGATTCTTATCCGATGGTTCGATCGATAGCGGTTTTGGCCATGTATCTGGAATGCCACCGAACCCAGAGGCCGGTTTAGTCACGACCGCTTTCCCAGGCTCAACACATGATGACGTGACACGGGTCAGAGCTCAAGCCAACGGGAGAATCGTGGTTGTCGGGGGATCATTCCAATCTGCCGGTACCCAAATTGCGCTCGCACGCTACGATGAAGACGGCTTTCTTGATGATGTCTTCTTCGGTAACGGTAATGGGCTAGTCACGACGTCGATGCCGGGCACAGGCTCCACTGGGATCGATTTCATATTTCAGAACTACGGCCAGATTCTCGTCGCAGGTCGAACGATTACCGGTAGCGATAATTCTGACATTGCTCTGGTCCGCTACCACAGCGAATCGACGCAGCCCAACACACCTCCGGTCGCCAACGCTGGCGGCCCTTACAACGTCGTCGAAGGGTCGAGTTTTGTACTCGATGCGCTCGGCACGACCGATGCTGAGCAAAACAATACGGAACTGACCTATCAATGGGATTTCAATCTCGATGGAGCCTATGACGACGCAACGGGACCGCAGCCAACTTTTATTGGCGAAAATGTTCCGTTTGTTAATCCAAACGTTCTCGATGGTCCTTCGACGATCATCGTCGGATTGCGAGTGATCGACGCAGGTGGTTTGTCTTCGATTTCCACGGCGACTATCAGCATTGCGAACGCGCCGCCCGTGATTATGGAGGTCAACAGCACAAGCCCCACACCATTTGGGTTGCAATCATCCGTTTCCATCATGGCCCATGATCCCTGGAGCTTTGACACGCTGACCTACGCTTTTGATTTCGACAACGACGGGAATTACGAAGAGTCGGGAACGAGTTCGTCAAGACTCCATACCTTCGCCACACTCGGCGATCACACGGTCGGAGTTCGTGTCTCGGACGATGATGGTGGCGTTGCCACTTCGTCCACTGTGGTGACGGTGTTGCAGTCGATCCAGTACTCGTTGCCGACTCAGGAAGTCAACGAACAAGATGGTGACATTCCAATTGCCATGACGCTCTCGCACCCGCTTGCCGTCCCACTCACGCTGGAGCTGACCGTGGCTTCCGCGACCGCAGCGGCAGCGGACTACACGTTTACACAGCGACTCGTCACGTTTGCGGCTGGCGAAACAACAGCGAGCACGTCACTGCATTTCATTGATGATGGAACCTTTGATCCGACCCGCACGATCACGCTCGGCGTGACTCCGCTGTCGGGTCCGTTTTCGACTTATGCCTCCATCAACGGAGCAGCAGACTCGCACACCATCACGATCCTCGACAACGATCCTCTGCCGACGGTACGTTTCAACACTGCAACCCAGAGGCATCCAGAACAGAACGCCACGCATACGTTAGACGTCGAATTGTCCTACAGCTACGGCGAAGTAGTCACCGTGCCAATCTACATCACTGGAAACGCGCAGCGAGGTTTTGATTACACGATCACAGGCGTGCCCGACAATTCATCGATTCACAACATCGTGATTCCTGCCGGAGAAACAAAAGTCACGCTCTCGCTCAATGTCCTTGACGACAGCGGAAACGAAGGAGTTGAAAGGGCAACGTTCACCATGCTCGCTCCGACCAATGCAGAGTTTTCCACAGACACGGATTCGCCTACCGTACATACCTTTTTGATCGAACTTAGTGATATTCAACCGATTAGTTTTACGACGGCAACTCGCCCAGCCATCACCGAGTTGGATGGGTTCTCAGAAATCACGGCTGTCACGATCACTGCGGAGATGCCGAATTATCCCCAACACTTAGTCGCCTCGGTACCGCTGAATTTTAGCGGATCGGCGACACTCGGCGTTGACTACGCCTACTCCAACGCCGCAGGCACGGCGATCGATCGAACTAGTTCTGTTCCCCCGGTCATGACGTTCACGAGTCAAGTTGGCGAGTACACGTTCTACATACTCAGCGATATTATCCCTGAGGAGACTGAGTTCATCAACATTGCGATGGGAACTCCAGAGGGTGTCGTCCTGGGCAGCGTCACGAGAACGCAAGTGGAGATTCGCGATGATGATGATTTCTACGTCAGGTTTGATAACGACGAAGTGCATCACGATCTTTGGGAAGACTCGGGAACATTTACTGTCACGGCCAGTCTCAATAATGAGGCGACTGCTCCGATTACAGTCCCTGTTTCAGCGGGTACGAATCTTGGATCTGATTTCACGTTATCCAGTGAGGCGTTCGTCTTCCCGATTGGTTCGCGCACGGCCTCTTTGCAGTTGACGGTGATCAATGATTCAATCTCAGAGTCTCTTCGTGAGAATGCGTCGCTATTTTTGCATCCTCCCACAGGAGTCCGATTGCACCGTGACGCATGGGGCAGTTACGCCCACAATGCGATTGGCATCACCATTCTTGATGACGATCCCATCGTACAGATTGCGCGGACGGGGGGAAGCAATGGCGGTACGCTCGTTCTCGGTGAGAACGGCAGCAAGGATGAGTATCGCTTTTCGCTATCACATCCAACGAACAAGCCGGTTTCGTTTCAATACACCGTTGGTGGCAACGTGACGGCGGACGACTACACGACCACAGAACTCAAGAACAATCAGACGATTACCATCCCCGCCGGCAGCACGAAAGCGACTGGTATCGCCAAAATCTCAATGATCACCGACGGCGTTGCCGAACGCGGTGAGTTCTACAACATACGGGTCGATTCGCCGACCAATGCAGTCGGCTCGGTGTCACCTGATGTGAAAGTGACAGACAATGACAAAGCGAGCATTCAGTTCACGACGGCCTCAAGAACGGTGAGCAGCGGTGCGCAGACAATCACGCTCGATATTACGCCCTCGGTAGCACTCACTCAGACCGCCTTCATTCCCGTTGAAATTATTCGATCATCCACCAACGCCGCTGAACAGGGACGCAACTACAACCTCCCGGAAATGGTTTTCTTTCTTTACGAAAATTCACCCAACGCTGCGATTCCCCTTGAGATCCTCGGCGGAGAAATCAATGTCGATACCACGGTCAAGTTCCGACTACGAGCCGGTAGCGGATACCTGCTTGGCGAAAACGATGAGATGACATTAACGATTCGCGGCAAAGCTCCCATCGTTTCTCCCGGCACTATCCCGTTAAGTGACTACATTGAACCGATCGATGAGACAAACAGCGATAAGGGCCTGGGCCAGATCATTTCGACATCAACGACAGTCATCAACGAAACAGCCGTCGGGGCTGACAAAATTGCGATCGGTATTCCCGCGCAAGGTGAGAAAGCCGAAGGCCTCGTCGCGGGATCGAGCGTGTACTTTGACGCAAACAAGAACTATCTCTACGATGATGGAGAGATCGCCACACTCACGCGAGTCGATGGCCAATTCTCAATCACCATCCCAGCGTCCTTTGATACAAACGATGACGGCTTAATCGACACGAGCGAAGGTCAATTTGTTGCGTTTGGTGGCATCGACGCTTCGACGGGACTTTCGCTGCCGACTCGGTACGTTGCTCCCGTGGGCGGATTTGTACTCAGTCCGTTGTCGACCGTAGCCGCAGAACTAGTCAATTCGCACGACTTCGAGACAACGGCGGCATACGCACGCATTGCTTCGGCAATGAGGCTCCCCAGTTCGGAACTCGTCGACTTGCGAACATTCCAAGCCATCCGTGCGTCTGCTGCTGGCGATGCCAACGGACTACGTGTCTTTGCCGCCAATGCGCAGGTCCAAAACACCGTGACACAGCTCGCCACGTTCGCCGCGTCGCTTGCTGGTGCGCCTCCGCTCTCGATGCTGGCGGATTACATTTTCGCGGACATCGCACGGCGAATGCTCAACTCCGAATTGCTTGTCCAGCTTGCCAACCCACTGCTCACCAGTGTGCTGCTCGAAAGCGTTTTGACCAACCATGGACTGGAGGTTCCCTCAGCGACGATCGACGGGGTTGGAAACATTGTCGCCGACGGAAACGGAACGATCGAAGATATCCTGGAGTTGATGCGACCGGATGCTGCGGAGCAAATTACGCGAGTGCAGAAAGCAGCTCAGGAAAACGTCGCGGCGGCACTCGCTGAAGTTGCCGCAGGGACGACTCCGATCCAAACGGCGGTTACCGCAAACACGGGAACCGCTCTCGACGCCCAGCACATCGCTGCAGTTGTGGGCGATGTCGTGCCACCGACCGTGACGATTTCTCCAGTGACGATGTACGAAGGCAGCGGACAATCGATGGCCGTTTTCGATGTGACGATCAACCAAGCATCGACTAAGACTGTTACTCTTGACTATAACACTTACGATGTTACCGCAACTGCGGGTGATGATTACGCGACAACTAACGGCACGTTGACTTGGGAACCTGGGGACACTTCGCCGCGTACGATCAAAGTCCCGATCCAAGATGACCACTCGTTCGAGTCCGATGAAGCCTTTGTGGTGCGGTTGTCATCGGTTACAAACGCGTTGGTCAATACACTCAGCGTGAGCGGAACACTCGTGAACGACGATTTGTTCTTTTATCAAGCCGAGCTGGGAACGACGAACGAGATGGTGCTGGAGTTTAACGGCGATTCGATGCAGTTCGTGCGGAACGGTGAACTCATCGCTGCGGGGACGTTTTCATATCCATTGCCAATTACGATCTACGGTGCAGACGGCAGTGACACACTCAAAATCATTGCCGAGACAGCGGATTCGATCACCAAATCTGGCAACGTCATTTCGGTCGAAGGTCAGCCGATTAGCTACCTGTCGATCGACGAATTGACGTTACCGCCGGATCTGACCCCACCGACGGCGACTGTGATGCCGCTAGCGAGCACAACAGATACGGACCAAATTGAAGTTCAAGTCAATCTCGCTGATCTCACCAGTGGTCCTGGTGAATTCGCAACGGGAGTCTCGACCTACGATCTCTACGTGGCGTACGACGATGGACCGTGGACATTCTATCAAGCCGACATCCCGGCATCACAGACTACCGTGATGGTAGAAGCACAGAGTGATCGTCGACATTGGTTCCGAGCGGTTGCTGTCGACGGTGCAGCGTTACGGGAAATCGAGTCAACGTCTCCGTTCGCCGAATCATCAACACGCGTGCTCGATATTGCTCCGCCAGTGACCTTCGTGTCAAGTCATTTGCCTAGCAGTTCGTCTGGGCAACTCTACCTATCGATGGAAGGCAGCGATGCGGGCATTGGCTTGAAAGAAATCCAAGTTTATGTGTCCGTTGATGACGAATCATTCGTGCCGATCGCAAACTCACCAATTCCAGCGGGTATGCCAACGAGCGGTGTTTATAAAGCGAATGTGACCTACCAAGGGCTTCGCGATGGGATGGTACATACTTATCATTTTTATTCGCTTGGCGTTGACCGACGTGGAAACATCGAGAGTTATTCGGAAGCGACCCCTGTGCGGACTCTGACGACGACGTTCGCATTGTCCGCTGCATTGAGCCTGAGTGACGTGAGCGTTCAAAACCAACAAACACAGCGGTCCTACATTAGCAACGTCGACCTCGTGTTCAATAACATTGCAGGTGTTTCGACGTTGGCATCCTCGGGACGGCTGAAGATTGAGAGATTTGATGTGAACGCCACAACGATTGATCAAGGGACGGGCACTCTGGTCACAGGAGTCGACATCACAACGGTTGGGAATGTGATCAAGTTGGACTTCGGTGCGGCGGGCGCGAGCGATGGAATGTACCGAGTTTGGATGGATCTCGATGGAGATACCAACGGCACATTCGAGAGTCATGCCGATTTCTTCCGACTGCTTGGCGATAGCAATGGTGATGGACGCGTTGATCGTAGCGACCAGCTTGGCATCACGGAGGATCTCGATGGCAACGGACGGGTCGACTCGCGAGACCGCCTCGCGGCACGTCGGGCATCAGGAAATCGGCTAGGTTCCGTTTTGGAAGACTACTTCTTCCAACCTTAGGCGGACCGAAAGTTGCTTGTTAAGCGTCGTCTGCCTTCGTTGGTGTTGTCCCTTTTGCCCACCTGCCGCAGTACAAAAGGGCGAGTACGAGCGCAGCTTGAACCTCCGCGAACGTAGAAATCAATCCGAGTGCCCCAACTCGTTGAAATCGACTGATCTCTAGCGTCGCAGTCGATGGTACGAGACAGATCACAGCGATGGCGACAACCGCAATCGTCAGTGTGATCAGCAAGTGCATCAACCCACCGACACGGCTCAACCGGCGACGATAGATTTGCACACTCGACCAAAGCAAATAGCTATGGATGGGAATGATCAGCAAAATCATCGGCAGAAACATCTGGTGATCAACTCGGTCGCCTGGGTCTTCCGGATACAAAAACATCGCCATCGGATAATTTAGAACCGACCAACCTAACACCAGGAAATTCACGGCGATCAGTCCGACACCGAATTCCCTGAATCGCAATGGTTGCTTCATCTGGTTTGCGAAACGAAACCATCGACCGATCGGTTTCGCCCCGATCGGGCAATCGTTCAAGTAGGCATCTAAATCAGACGCCAGGGCACCAGCCGAGGAGTACCGATCACCTGGCTCCATCGCGAGGCAGTTCATGCAGATGGTTTCCAAGTCGGTCGGAGTTCCTGGATTGACACTTTTTGGAGGCTCGACGACCCCGCTACGCAAGCGATCAATGACGCGGGGAAGTGTCTCAGCCGCAAAGGGGGTCACGCCTGTCAAACACTCATAGAGTATTGATCCGAGTGAAAAAATATCGGACGCCGGACCGACGCTCAGGGATTCCTCGAGGACTTGTTCAGGCGACATGTAAAGCGGTGTGCCCAGCATGGCACTCGAGTTCGTGTTCCTCATGGCTTCTTCGATCCCGAACGCCAACCCAAAGTCCAGCACGTGAGTACTGATCTCACCTTGTTCGTCTCGATCGACGACGATGTTATCAGGTTTGAGATCGCGATGGATCACTCCATGGCAGTGTCCGAAATGAACTGCCTCGGCAATCTTTTTAACAATATGTGCCACTTGTTGGGGATCGCGTGTTTCTGCGCTAGCTACGTTGGTCTGTTGGAGCAACCACTGCGTCAGCGTTTCACCCTGACAAATCTCCATCGTGAAGTACAACCGTCCTTCGATCTCGCCCGCATGATAGAGCCGCACAATCCCCGTGTGATTCAGCTTAGAAGCTAACTGAATCTCACGAAAGAATCGTTGGCGCAGTGATTCGTCCAAACACACTCGCTCATGCGCAAGTTTGATCGCAACTCTCCGATCCATCACCGGATCGAATGCCTCGAACACGATGCCAAAAGCACCTCGTCCAAGGACTCGTTGAAGCAGAAAACGACCACACTGCGCCAGCGTTTCCGTGCTGGCCACTTGAATGTCGGAAACCGCCTGCTGCGAAAATAACTGTGTCAGTAGTTTGGCCGCGTACAACGCATCGGGATCTGACAAGCTGTCGTCGCCTGATGTTTCAAGTTGAGGCATCTTGTCTCATCAACTGACCGAGTTTCTTCAGTCCGCTGCCGAGTCGGCGGTGGACGGCGTGGCGACTGATGCCTAATCTCTCGGAAATGTCCTCCAGTGAAATCTGCTCGATGTATCTCAAGCGAATGATCTCGCGTTGGTCGTCTGCCAATTGCCCCAGCCCCGCGAGCAGACTGGCAACCGTTTCACGATTCATAGCAATCGCAGATGAACTCGGGTTCCGCGATGGCAGCACGTCGATGGATCCATATCTCTCCACGCTCATTCGACGTTTCTGTGTTGCAAAATATAGTTTTGATTCGTTGATACACTGTGTCGTAAGAATGGAGGCGAGCCAGCCTCGAAGCTCTGCCTCGGAATCGCCATGGAAAGAGTCGAATTTGATGTAAGCCCTCAGTAAAGTTCGCTGAACAATATCCGACTGCGACACTTTTGACAGTAACCGCCTATCGAGTTGCCGATGAGCAAGCTTCAGTAAAAAGCTTCGATAGCGTTCCAGCGACTCAGGGGAAACGACGTCGTTCACGGAAGTGGCTCAAGCAGGGTGGGTAGAAACCATGAAGGTGAGGATCATACATCTATAGTTTATGGTCTGTCAGGGCCATGTGGAACACCCTCGGAAAAGGGGGTGGGAGAGCGCTTCGCGGGGGTCAGGCTTGGTTTTCGGGTTTCGCAGTTGCTTGCGATCGATGCTTTCGGTTGAAAACCGAAAACCTAGCCTGAGAGTGCCGGGATAAACCGGCTTGAAATAGAGAATGAAAGAGTCTTACGAAGCCGACTAGCCATCGGATTCGGCCTTCCTCGAAGGGGCGGAGATGGCGACATTTCTGTCTTGAGCGTTCGAAGAGAAGGTTCGTGCAGGCCAGCCATTGAGCTCCGAAATCCGTATCATCCCGCGTGCCGATCCTGTTCAGGCAAGGAGAAGGCAACATCGAACCACACGTCATTGGCGAGTGTGGCGAGAACGCGGCGGAGTCGTAGACCCTGGCATGCTGAAGACATTCCAAGCGCGAGAACCGGGAGATCTCACCAGCCTGTCGTGCAAAGCCCATCTGTGGTTCACTCCGACAGCGATCCGAAAACTCCACTGGAGGTAATGCGGGTATGAACGCTGGTGAGAAGTCAGATGGGAGCATACTACCGACGACGTCGACAAACAAAGATGCTGCTGATGCATCGGCGGAGTCGATCGAGGTAAGGGTCCCAGCTGCTAGGAACACCGATCCTTCCAACCTCGACCGGACACTGAGCCGGAACACGCGAAGGTCACACGGATTGCTCGGTGTGCGCATCGCGGCTCGCCGAAACGCTCTTCGGAGCACTACGTTCCGTGACCTCAAATTCACTGCGTTGTTGCATCACGTTGATGTCGAACTGCTAACGTCGAGCTTCCAACAGCTCAACAAGCGGGCGGCAACAGGAGTTAATCCGACAACGTGGCACGAATATGAGCAAGACCTTGAAGAACGCTTTGAAGATCTCCATGGTCGCCCAAGTCGAATGAATACAGGGCCGCGGTGCCTACCGAGCATTGCCTTCTCGTCGAGTCCATGTTCCCAAGCCGGATGGTCGCACGCGACCGCTGGGGATCGCATCGTTGGAGGACAAGATCGTCCAGCACGCAGTTCGCACGGTGCTTCAGAATGTCTACGAGCAAGACTTTCTCGGATTCAGCTACGGCTACCGACCTCAGCGTAAGGCCCACGACGCACTCGATGCGTTGGCATTTGGGATTTACGACAAGAAGGTGAATTGGGTCTTGGACGCCGATATTAAAGGCTTCTTTGATGAGATCGATCGAACATGGTTGGTCGAATTCTTGGAGCATCGAATCGGCGACCGC
>JBAUHR010000280.1:0-4420 GCA_049680385.1 Rubripirellula sp.
AACTGGCGATCACAAAGTCCAGGCATACTGTTTTCGAATGTGCTTGACCAACAACCCTGCCAACCGAATCCCACTACCGAAACCCAAAGACTACGATCCAGATCAATACGAACTGTTACTGCGAATCTTTGAGGCAATGGACCCCATGTATATGCTTCAAAAATTTGACCCGGTACCCAACGAAAAAACAGACACCAACAATCACGGCCCGTTTAGTTTTGATAATCTCGGCACGAACTGGGACTACCCAGAGGCCAGCTACGATCGCCGCAAAGAAATCATCGAAGAGCACAAAACCTATCAGTTGGGAATGCTCTATTTCATCTGCCACGACCCACGCGTCCCGAAACAGTTGCAGAAAGCCATGCGGGAGTGGGGTTTACCCAAAGACGAATTCGTCGACAACGACCATTGGTCACATCAACTGTATGTTCGTGAGGCACGGCGAATGGTCGGCAAGTATGTAATCACCGAGCATGACTTGTTAGGCGAACAAAAATCGAAAACCGACAAGTCAATCGGGATGGGATCTTACGGAATCGATTCTCACAACATCCAGCGATTCATCACAGCAGACGGCTTCGTTCAAAACGAAGGGGATGTGGGCATCCATGTTGGAGACTACCGAATCCCCTACGACGTGATCGTCCCCAAAGAAGACGAAGCCAGTAATCTGATCGTTCCTGTAGCGGCGTCTTGTTCTCACGTCGCCTACGGTTCCATTCGAATGGAGCCCATCTTCATGATTCTGGCACAAGGTGCCGGAACTGCCGCAAGCATCGCGATCGACGACCAAACAAATGTTCAATCCATCGACTATGAAAAGCTAAGAACAAGACTGCTGGCTGATAAGCAAATCCTGGAGAAATCGCATCGATTGCCAGATCCTCGGAAAAATAAATAGTGGTCTTGAACAGGTTAGTCTTGATGAAAAAAACAAACGCCCTGGCGCGAACTCCGAATGGAAAACTGCTTTTTTGGGCAGCAGCATTTTTGATGGCTCTCGCACCTTCAACACTGGATGCACAGCCGGTCGGACCGGGCGACTGGTCCAAGGTGCGTCTTTTCGGTCATGCCTTTCGAAACGACGATTACACGCCCCGGCAATATGATTTCATTCGTGACCACTACGCTATTTTCACAATCGAAAAGCGGCATGCAAAGAACATTTATGGCGCAACCAGTACAGAAGAAGCAGTGGCAAAAACCGCGACAAAGATCCTGACGAATAACCCGGATACGAGAGTGTTGTTCTACTGGAGCACCAACACCGCCTACGGTCAGTACTACACTACCGTCCGGGATACCGTTGCCCAGCACCCGGACTGGGTCGAGGAAGTTCGGAAAGGAACGGTGCGTTGGACCTATCCCGATGTCTCCGCTCGCAACTGGTGGGCCGATACGGCGGATCGGTTGGTCCAGGGCAGTGCCTTGAACGGAGTTTTCGGTGACGGCGCGCCGGGAGCCAACGCCCGCGGCCATATAGAAAGTGTTAAGAGCTGCCTAAAGCGACTATCCAGTTTTGTCATTTATAATGGCTATCGCGTCCAATCCGCCAGCAAGTGTGCAGCCGGGGCGAGCACACTCGCGCATGCCGACGGCGTCTTCTGCGAAGCCTTCTTTCGTTCCAGTGTTGAGACCGCTGATGAAGGCGTGAAGTTGATGGAAGAATTACTGGCGATTCCGCCGGACAAATACATTCTTTGCCGCGGAGCCGGGGACGGCGCCTTCGGATCCACCCACGACTTTACACTTGCCTGCTACTTGATCATCGCCAACGACTACACTTTCTATAGTTGGGGAGGCAACGAGAACTCCTACGCTGCCGACGACTCGCTGATCTATTGGTCCAAAGACTTTGATCAAGAAATCGGCAAACCTTTGGGCAGGGCCACCAAAGACGGCTACGCCTATCACCGAGATTTTGAGTACTGCAGTGTCGACGTCAACTTGGAAACGAAGACTTCGTCTATCGCCTGGAAATCAGTGGACCAGAAAACCGCTCAGTGAAACAGCAACGGTGAACCGCACCTTTAAAACAACCTAGTGGAGAAGAAATGAGAATCCAGACGATCGCTGCCATCCTGCTTGCCGTCGTTACAACCAGCGGATTGACGGGACAAGAAGCACAATCTCAACGTATTGCTGCGACGAAGCCCAAGGGAGCCAAATATCTAGAGACCGGCGGAGATCGCAAACTCGAATTGGTCTACAAGAACGTTTCCGGCAAAGACCTGACTCTGGATTTGTATTACCCGGCCGCCAAGCAATCCGAAAAGTATCCGGTGATCATCTTCACACACGGCGGGGGATGGGCGGCAGGCAATCGGTACAAAGCGGCCAGCGGATCTTTTGCGACGGTTTTCCAGCAGTTGATCAAGAAAGGTTTCGCAGTCGCCCCCGTCAGCTATCGACTGGCCAAGAAGGACAGCAACGTAACGATGCGCGATTGCGTCATCGATTGTAAAGACGCGATTCGTTACTTGGCAAAGAACAGCGAAACGCTCGGGATTGATCCGATGCGAGTTTGCGTGATGGGCGATTCTGCGGGCGGCCATATCGCACAGATGCTGCTGCTGGCTTCGCCCGAACAATTATCGGGTGATCCAACACTTGCCGATGTTCCTTACCGAATGGTTGCCGGTGTTTCGTGGTATGGCCCTTGTGATTTCGAAAAAACCAAACTGTTCAATCACGACGACCGAGCGAATTTCAAGGATCGGTTTGCCGCTCGCATTCTGGGCTCTGAATCGGATCCGGCCGATAAACTGGCGCGTTATCGGGAAGTCAGTCCGATCAACTACTTGAGTAAAGACAGCCCACCGCTGCTGATGATTCAGGGCGACAAAGACACGACGATTCCAGTCAAACACGCTCACCACATGCAGCAGAAGGCAAACGAAGTTGGGGCTCCCGTCGAAACCATGATCATCAAGAATGCTGGCCACAACTGGCGTAAGGTCGGCGCGGAAATCGATCCATCGCGTGAAGACATTGTCCAGCGCACGGTGGCATTCTTTCCGTGAACGTGTCGCAATTCACGGGCGATTCGGTCATCACATTTCGCCACCATGCCCCGACGGCACCGTTCGTTATGAGTATCGAAAAGAGTCACCTCAATGAATCATCAACTCCAGCGGACGTTTCTTCTGATCATCGCAGCGGTTGCCTTGTTAAGTGGTCGTCAAATTTCCTTGGCAGCGGAACCACCGCCCAACGTCGTTCTGATTTTCGTCGACGACCTGGGCTACGGCGACGTTGGTTGCTATGGCGCGACAAAGGTACAAACGCCCAACATCGACCAGCTTGCTGCCGAAGGACGACGGTTTACTGATGCACATTCGGCATCGGCGGTTTGCACCCCGTCTCGCTACGGTCTGCTGACGGGCGAGTATCCGGTGCGGAGGAACGTCTGGGGGCCCGCGCCGGTCACCTCGCCGCTGCTGGTTGACACCGAAAAACGAACCATCGCTGACGTTTTTAAAAACAGCGGCTACAACACGGCTGCTTTCGGAAAATGGCATCTCGGATTCGGTACGGGAACGAATAAGTGGGAGCAACCGCTGCGACCAGGGCCACAAGATCTCGGTTTCGATTACTACTTTGGTGTGCCGCTGGTTAACAGCGCACCACCGTATGTCTTTGTAGAAAACGACCGTGTCTTTGGACGTGTCGTTGACGATCCGCTTGTCCACTTGGGCCGCAAGCAGACCGACAAGACCACGCCGATCACGCCACTGACTGTGGCGCACGGCAACCGCGTTCCCAACTTCTTTGCCGGTGCCGCGGCAGCGCATAAAATCTACAACGACTTCGCTGTGGGAACGACACTGGCCAAACGGGCAACTCAGTGGATCGACGAACAGTCAGACAAGCCATTTTTTCTGTACTTTTCAACGACCAACATCCACCATCCGTTTACACCCGCCAAACGTTTTCAGGGCACCAGCCAATGTGGTCTGTACGGCGACTTTGTTCACGAACTGGACTGGATCGTTGGCGAGGTGATGTCAACGCTTGAGCGAAAAGGGGTCGCTGACAATACGCTTGTGATTTTCACCAGTGACAACGGTGGCATGTTCAACCACGGCGGCCAAAAGGCATTCCAAATGGGCCATCAACAGAACGGTGATCTGTTGGGATTCAAGTTCGGTGTTTGGGAAGGCGGGCACCGCGTTCCCTTCATCGCTCGTTGGCCCGGACATATCAAGCCGGGGACCACTTCAACGCAGATGATCAGTGGTGTGGACATGCTGGCGACCTTCGCCGCTCTTACCGAGAAACCTCTGGGGGAAGATCAGCGTGCGGACAGTGTCAATATTTTGCCGGCACTTGTCGGCGATCCCGATTCATCCTTGCGGGCCACGCTTGTCCTGTGTCCGAACAAGCCGACGCATCTTGCAGTTCGCAAGGGTAAGTG
>JBAUHR010000281.1:0-2312 GCA_049680385.1 Rubripirellula sp.
TTACGCCACTTTTGAAGATCACGAAGGTGATCACTCGCCCGTTGTTTAGCTCAGCGGCCGGACGATCGACGTGCTGCGGTAGTAATCCATCAGCGTTTCGACCGACAAGACGCCGCCACCCATGCCGCTCTTATTGACGCCGCCATAGGGCACGCCTTGCGCGAATACGTTGTGAGCGTTGATCCAGCTATTGCCGGCGGTCATCGACTCGGCGACCCGATTAGCGCGGTCTTTGTCTTTCGTCCAAACACTGTTGGCTAGACCATATTCAGTATCGTTGACCATGTTGATAGCCTCGGCTTCGTCTGAAAACTTGGTCAGATAGGCGACGGGGCCGAAGATTTCTTCACGCGCCGCAGTGTTGTCCAGCGACCCGCTAAGCAGTGCCGGTTGGATGTAATTGCCTTGGAAGCCATCGACGCTGGCCGCTCCGCCACCGACTAGGCATTTTGCACCTTGTGATTGGCCTTTTTCCAAATAGCCGAGCACTCGCGCGTGTTGCTTGGGATTGACGACTGGTCCCATTTGGCTGTTCGGATCAAGCGGGTGACCGACACGAATGTTTTTCATCAAGTCGACGCAGTAGCCTTCGAACTCGTCGTAAATGTTCTCGTGGATCAACCAGCGAGTCGCGTCACAGCAGACTTGGCCAGCGTGGAACGTGATCGCGCCGACCAGGGCTTCGGCGGTGGCTTTGACGTCTACGTCATCGAATACAACAGCGGCACCTTTGCCACCAAGTTCCAGCTTTGTGGGAACGAGGTTGCGCCCGCACGATTCGCCGACCATCTGGCCAACCTCGGGGGATCCAGTGAACGACATTCGTTTGATTTTTTTATTGTTTGACAATGCCGCACCGGCGGTGGCGCCGCGGCCGGTGACCACGTTGATGACACCATCCGGGACGCCAACTTGGGCTGCCAGTTCAGCGAGGTAGATGGCCGACAACGAAGTGTCTTCGGCTGGCTTGATCACGACCGTGTTACCGGCCGCAAGTGCCGGCGAAATTCCCCAACCGATCAACAGGAATGGGAAGTTCCACGGAAAGATAAACGCACACGCGCCCCAAGGCTGCTTGTAGGTCCACGCTTCGTGGCCGGGAGATTCCAATTGAGTTCGCGGATTGACTTGCTGGGACAGCCCGACAAAGTATCGCAGTGTGTCGACGAAATTCTGAACGTCGCCCTGCGCTTGAGCTTCGATCTTGCCGGCGTCGAGGGCTTCGATTTGGCCAATGATGGCTTTGTGCTTCTCGACTGCGTCGGCCAGTTGCAGCAAGATTTTGCTGCGTTGATCAACGGGCAGCGCTGCCCAGGCAGGAAACGCTTCGTTTGCGATATCAACCGCTCGATCGACTTCGGCGGCATCAAGGTCATGGATTTCGGCGATCTTGTTTCCCGAACCTGGATCAATCGTGGCAACGGTGGCGCCGCTGGCGGCCGGAAATGCCTTGCCGCCCACAAAGGAAGCCAATGAATTGCGATTCAGGAAGGCTTCGACTTCGGGAAGCAGTTGAACGTTCGATGCGATGGACATGAATGAGGCCTTTATCTAACGAGAGAGACTGGTCGGGTCGGGCGTGATGGCCGCGATCTAAGTTGTCAGTGAATCTTTAGCGAAGCGTGTCGATCAACGGTTCACAAAGTATGGAATTTCGTCAAGGTCGTTTTCGCTATTGTAGCGTCCATGCGGACGGATCTGGTCGCCGAATCGTTACGGGGCGGCACTTCATCCGCGGGTCAGCAAGCGGCAAGGAATTTAACGGTATTTCGTTCGAATCCACCGATGCCAGGGTTCGGGCCGAGCGATTCGCGGTCGAGATTTAAGTGACAAGAACGACAGAAGGCGAACCATGTTGGTCGCTTGGCGATGTCACCGGAATATGAAATCCCGGCGGCAGAGTAATGAATTGCGTCGCTTCGTTCAGCTAGGACGCTGTACTCCGATCGGGCGCGGTGCCGGACGTCGGAACGGCAGCGAAAGGCTGCGGTGGTTTGCTACGCGCAGCGGTTGGGGGGCGTCGCGCAGCGGCCGAGAGGTGTCGTGCAGCGGCCGGAAGTAGCAATGAAGCGAGATTGGCCATCCCTGTCGGCTCCCGAACTGATCATTCAGCTCGGGAGCGGCAGGATGTCCAGTTCGGGCACACCCGGCAGACTCGCCAGCCCTACTGTTGCTGAGGCTCTTTACCCAGCATGAACATCATCGTCGGTTGCCCAGCGGCAGATGCGTTGTAGGTGTAGCCGGCTTCCAGGGCGCGGTCGATTCGCTCTTTTGTTTCCGACAAGTGAGCGGTCGTGTAGGCGTCCATCTTG
>JBAUHR010000282.1:0-9306 GCA_049680385.1 Rubripirellula sp.
GGATAACACACTGCTTTGGTACACGAGCGACAACGGAGGGTTGCCGAAGATCAAGCCGGAAACAACCGGCGGACTGCGGGGCAACAAGGGAAAAGTGTTTGAAGGCGGACTGCGAGTTCCGGCAATCATCGAATGGCCGGCCGCTATCAAACAGCCTCGCGTGACGAGCTATCCGGCCTGTGCGATGGACATCCTGCCGACACTATTGGAAGTGACCAAAGTTGCCCACCCGACCCCCGATCGCCTAGCCGATGGCATCAGTCTGGTGCCGCTGTTGACCAACGATATCACCCAGCGCGACGCGCCGATCGGATTTCGTTTCGCAAACGCGACCGCATGGATCGACAATGACTGGAAGTTGCTTTCCGAGAACACAAACAAGGGAAAGTTTCAGCTTTATCATTTGTCATCCGATCCAAAAGAAGCGACGGATGTCGCGGCCGAAAATCCGAACGTTTTGCGTCGGATGAACAAGCAATGGACACAGTGGAACGATTCGGTGCAGGCAAGTTTCGACGGAGCCGATTATCCCGAGGGTGTGGTCGACCCTGACCATCCTCAGCGGCGAAGTTGGTACGACAGTCCAGAGTACGCGCCGTATTTGGACCAGTTTCGCACGCGATGGGAATACAGTGATTGGATCAAGAAATCGGCCAAGTAGTCAGCGGGTGTGTCGTGAAACACGGTGGTTTTGTTCACTTTGAAATATGTTTCACAAGCAGTCGGCCGCATTTTGGTTGACTGCCCCGATTGGTAGCCTTAACGTGAAAAGATGGCTTGCAACTTACATGCTGATCTCGGGTGCATGGATTTGTATCTGCCTTCGAAGTCCTTCTCGTTCAAAGGTGTGCCATGTCGGTTCTTCTTTCTGCGTCTGAAATCATGCGTCGCTCTTTGGTGACGTTGCGGCCAAGTGATGACGTTTACACGAGCGTGGCGAGGCTGTTGAAAGACGGTATCTCGGGATCACCTGTCATCGATGACCAGAACAATTATCTGGGCGTGTTCAGTGAGAAGTGTTCGATCACGGCGCTGACCGAAGCAGTCGAGGCGGCCCGTGAGGTTGGCCTGCACGTGGTCAAAGTCCGTGAGTTCATGACCTGCGATTTGGTCACCTTGTCAGCCGACATGTGTGTGTTTGATGCGATTGACCATTTGCTATCGCGGCGAATTTCGGGGGCGCCGGTGTTGGACGATGACGGACGCTATGCAGGTGTGTTTTCCGAAAAGGCGGCGATGCGAGTGCTTGCGTCGGCGCTTCATGACCAATTGCCGGGCACAAACGTAGGTTCATATATGAATGTGGATCGCAACCGAATCATCGACGAAGAGGATATGTTGCTAGACGTTGCGCACAAGTTTCAGCAGACTCCTTATCGACGTTTGCCGGTACTTCATGGCAACAAGTTGGCCGGCCAAGTCAGTCGGCGTGACGTCTTGAAAGCCGAGTATCGGTTGGCGACGGAAGTGATGTCGCAGGGAAAGACGTCGCAAAATCCGAAGGTTGTTGCTGCGTCACAGCCGAAGCAAATTGGTGACTTCATGGACACGGAAGCTTTGACGGCTGGGCCGGGCACCGATCTGTTAGGGATCGCCCAGATGTTCCTCAATTCGCCCTACCGAAGATTGCCAATCGTTGAAAGCGGAAAACTGATCGGGCAAGTCAGCCGTCGGGACTTGCTAGGTGCGGCCGCAAAAATAATGAAGCCAATCAAGCCGAAAATGCGTGCCGAGACGCTGTATCTGTCGCAGGTCTCGTCAGGCACCCCGCCGATGCTCAGCTAGCGGCGAAGTTCTACGCGACTCGGGTAGTCGACATTTTCTAGCGGATGTCGTCAACGGCTTGGCGATTTTGGCGGAGAGTCTGCCCGAACGCTTGGGAATCATTCGTGGTTAGCTGGATGGCGTTGTCGTCACCCGGCTTCGATGTGCCTTTCCGAGAAAGGCACGCCGGAAACGAGCATCAATCACTCGTCGTCGGACACCATTTCGTCGGTGATGTTCAGATTGGTGGTCACGTTTTGCACATCGTCGTGATCGTCAAGTTGTTCCAGCAATCGTAGCACTCGTTTGCCGTTGGCGGCATCGACGTCGACCATTGTTTGTGGCAATCGTGATAGCTCGCTGATCTCTGGTTTCAGTTCGGCGGCTGCGAAGGCGTCGGCGAGAGTTTGGTAGTTCTCGGGTGGGCAAGTGACTTGGAAGTTGCCGTCGTCGGTCAACTCGATATCTTCGCCACCGTTTTCCAGTGCGATCTCGGTGACCTTTTCTTCGCCGGCATCGGCAGGAAGAACGAGCAGCCCTTTGCGTTCAAACAGATAGGCAACGCAGCCCGTCTTGCCGAGGTCACCGCCGAGTTTTGAAAACAGCAGTTTCAATTCTGGGCCGGTGCGATTTCGGTTGTCCGTCATGACTTCGCACATGATCGCGACGCCGCCGGGGCCGTAGCCTTCGTAGGTCAATTCTTCGACGTCGTTGCCAGCCAATTCGCCCGTGCCGCGTTTGATCGCGCGTTCGATATTGTCTTTAGGCATGCTGACCGACTTTGCATCGTCGATCGCTTTGCGAAGCCGGATGTTACCGTCGGGATCACCGCCACCACCTTTGGCTGCGACGATGATTGCCTTGCTCAGCTTGCTCCACAACTTTCCTCGAGCAGCATCCACTCGCCCTTTGCGATGTTGGATATTCGCCCACTTTGAATGTCCGGCCATGGGAGCGGTATGAGTGTGAAAGGAATTCGAGGGAAGGAAAACGGATCGCGATCCGCTGGAATTAGCGAGGCTTGCTCTTGGTCAATTTTCGGTTGTCTGACTTTTTGGCCGAAGCGGACTTCTTTTCCGCTGATGAGGGAGCCGACTTTTTAACCGATTTTTTCTTCGTTGTTTTCTTCTTAGCCGGAGTGCTGGCAGCAGCCTTGGGCTGTTTGGCGGCTGACTTCTTGGTGCTCTTCGGCTTTTCAGGTGTAGCCTTTTCAGCAGCTTTCGCAGTGGCCTTGGAAGCAGCCGGCTTGCCTGCTGTCTTCTTGGTCGCGGCTGTCTTCTTGGTGGCCTCGGCCTTGGTCTCGGCGGCTTTTGCGGCTGCGGCTTCGATTGCTTTTGCTTCGGCTGCCTTGGCCGCGGCTGTGCCCTTCTTGGCTGCCTTTTTCTTTGGCGGCGGACCAGCTAGTTCGGCTGCTTTGGCTGCTTCGGCAGCCTCGGCTTTCTCTTTGGTTTTTCGATTGACAACGCGTTTTTTGGCGGCTTTCTTGTTTGCCAACCAATCGTCGAGGCGTTCGCCCGAGCCCTTTGAAACCGATTCGAGCAGGCTGCGAGCCGCTTTGTCTTTCAAGTTCTTATTCAGCGCCACGGCGCACTGGTGCAGAAGGCCCGAAAATTCGATGCCTTTGCTTTTGGGGATCGCCCGCTCTAGTCCTGGAACTTTTCCAGCCATCGCTTCAGGTTGCGAAGCGATTTCGGTCGCCAGCATGATGACCATGGCTGAGTAGTCGATCGGGATCGAGTGGCCGCCGAGTCCGTGCTGGATGGTGTAGCTAAGCACGAACGGGGTCATGCCGGGCATGCGTTCGAACTTACCAACCGCTTTGCCCAGGTTTTCTTTTTTTAAGTGATCCAGATCGAAGGTGTAGAATTCTTCGAAGATACCTTGCAGGTTGCTCTTCAGCCGCGCGGCGGCCTTGGCTGGTTCCGGCAATCGCGCCAGCACCTGAGTCAGTTCGGTGATCGAGGTGACACGGACTTCGTTCCAGTCAAAGAATTCCTGTTCGCATTTTGCCATGCCTTCGTCCGCCAATTCGGCGGACGCATCTTGCAGTAGCGACGCGTAAAGCAAGTGTTCAAGAAGTGGCCGAGTCGGCTGGGCAGGTAGCGGCTTGTAGTGCTTCTTAAGCGCGGTTTGCAATTTGGCGATAAGGTTGGCACGGTTGCTTGCAGACATCTTGGTGCGGATCGTTTGGTGGGTGTGTTGATTTGAGTTGGCGCTGGGTGGCGGGCGGCGTTACCGCCCGTCGGTGCACATCCGGCTATTCGTTGGTGTCGCTTGGCGCAGGTTCTGCGTCGCTTGCAGCAGCATCGTCGAGTGGATTTGAGGCTGCCGATTCCTGGTCGCGTTCACGTTTGATTTTTTCCAGGATCTCGCCAACGGCAAGCGACTGCTGGACGCCACGGTCGACTTTGAATTGCAATCGCGGCGTGTACCGAGTGTCGATACGAGCAGCAATTTTACTCTGTAAAAATCCGGCCGCATTTTGCAGGCCACGAAGACAAAGGTTTTGCTGGGTTTCTTCCCCCATCACACTGATCGACACAGTGGCCTCTCGCATGTCCGGGGTAACCTTGACGCCAACAACGGTGACGTCGCGGACGCGAGGGTCTCGCATCTCGGTCAAGATGGACGAGGCCACGACTTCGCGGATCGCTTCAGCGGCTTTCAACAGGCGACGGCTGGACACAGCGGGATTGGCTTCGGAGGGTGGAGTGGTGGACTGGAATTTGCAGAATATGCAAACGGGGCTCGAATCTCATTTGCTGAAACTGCGAGACAGGTTCGGAATATGTCGCCGAGGCCACACGGCAAATGCCGTTGCGACCTCGACTTTGTCATTCGATGAACATCAATCGAGTGTTCGAGCGACTTCTTCGATTCGGTAGGCTTCTAGAACATCGTCTTGTTTGATGTCGTTGAAACCTTGCAGGCGGATACCGCATTCCATGCCACGTGGGACTTCCTTGACGTCGTCCTTGATTCGCTTAAGCGAGTCGAGGCCATAATCGCCGATGACACGACCATCGCGGGTGACGCGGATGCGGCAACCACGTTGAATCGATCCATGGACGACATAACAACCGGCGATCGCACCGACTCGGCTGATGCTGAAGACCTGTTTGACGACAGCTCGCCCAAGTTCGACGACGCGTTCTTCGGGTTTGAGTCGTCCTTCGACCAACAAACGAATTTCGTCGGTGAGTTTGTAGATGATGCTGTACCGACGAATTTCGATACCTCGCTCATCCGCAAGTGCACGAGCTCGTTCGTCGGGGACCACATTGAACGCACAGATGACGGCGTCAGATGCCGAAGCCAAAGATACGTCGGCCATCGAGACGCCGCCGACACTCTTTTGCAGGATTCGGATTTCGACTTCTGGGTGGTCCAGTTTGGTCAGTTCCTTCTCGATTGCTTCGAGTGATCCCTTCACGTCGGCGCGAATGATCATGTTCAGGCGGACCTTTTCGGCTTGGATGCCAAGCGTTCCGTCTTGCAATTGTTCTTGGAACGTATCGAACGAAATCTTCGTGCTCGATCCCGACAACGATTCCATGCTGCTGGTGTGTGCCCGTGATTGGGCAATTTCGCGAGCCTTGGTGATATCGCTCAGCACGTGGAAGCGGTCGCCCGCGCCCGGTGCTTCGTCGAATCCGGTCACATTGACGGGCGTGCTTGGGCCCGCCGACTTGATCGGTTTGTTCTTTAGCGTGTCGGTCATCGAGCGAACGCGGCCGTGCGAAGATCCGCAGACCAAGACGTCGCCGACTCGCAGCGTCCCGTTCTGAACGATCAGCTTTGCCGAAACACCGCGACCACCTTGTTGTTCGGATTCCAAACAAACGCCCATGGCCTCGCGATTCGGGTTGGCCGTGTACTCGCTCATTTCTGCGACGGTCAACAGGGTTTCGAGCAATTCGTCCATGCCCGTGCCCTTGGTCGCACTGGTGCGAACGACTTCGACGTCGCCGCCCCATTCGCTTGGCGTCAAACCGTGCTCGGTCAACTGCGTCAAGATGCGGTTCTGGTCGACGCCTTCGAGGTCGATCTTGTTCAGCGCGACCACGATCGGCACTTCCGCCGCCTTGGCGTGGCTGATGGCTTCGGCCGTTTGCGGCATGATTCCGTCGTCGGCTGCGACAACAAGAACGGCGATGTCGGTGACATTAGCACCGCGAGCACGCATTTCGGTAAATGCTTCATGGCCAGGCGTGTCCACGAACGTCACCTTGCGGTCGTCCTTAAGAACTTCGTAGGCCCGGATGTGCTGGGTGATGCCGCCGGCTTCGCCTTTCACAACATTGATGCCAACCAAGTGATCCAACAGGCTGGTCTTGCCGTGGTCGACGTGGCCCAAGAAGGTCACGATCGGTGCACGGATGGTCAACGAATCGATATCGTCTTCGCGTTCTTCGAGTTCCGAGATCAGCGAATCTTCGAGCGTTTCGGACGCCTTCAATTCGATGGTCAGTTCCATTTCGGCAGCAAGTGCTTCTGCTGACTCGAGGTCCAACTCGGAATTGATGTTGATGCCGCCCTGAAGGCCCATCTGCATCATTGTGCCTAGAACCTTGCCGACACCGACGCCGGCTGCTTCGGAAAACGACCGGATGGTGCAGGGCAATTCAAGCACCACAGCGTCCTTTCGGGGCGCCGCG
The DNA here is from genome assembly GCA_049680385.1 of Rubripirellula sp. Taxonomy (GTDB): domain Bacteria; phylum Planctomycetota; class Planctomycetia; order Pirellulales; family Pirellulaceae; genus Rubripirellula. The sequence goes on from JBAUHR010000282.1 coordinate 6,423, forward strand.
GTGTTGATGGTTTTGCGGCGTGAACCGCCGCGATTGCGGTACTGGCGCGAGCGGTCAAAGCCGCCTTGCGTGTCGAAGCGACCGCGTCCGCGAGACCCTCCGCCGCCACGGCCACGTTCGGCCCGCGGGCTAGCCATTCCGGCCAAGCCTTTCTTGCGAGGCTTTTCGTCTTCATCTTTACCGAGGGGCCGCTTGGAATCTTTGCCTGTGAAGCCGCTAAGTCCACCGCGTTTGGCGGCTTTCTTCTTGTCGTCGTCTTCTTTTGCCAACTGTTCGAGCGGTGCTCGCATGCCTTGGCGGTGCCCGGCGATTGCATCGGGGCTAAGCTTCACATCTGGTTTTTGCGCCTTGGGCTCGCCATCGGCAGCCTTGGGCACAGCTTGTTCGCTGACCTCGGGGAGCGACGCCATTTTGACGTTGATCCGCGGCTCGCGTCGTTTTGATTTCAGATCGAGTGGTTTCTTGTCGCCACCGCCTGTGGAGGGGCGGTCAAGCGATCGCACTTTGCCTGAACCGCTGGCGCTGTTGTCACGTCGAATCGGCGCAACCGGCTCGGTGGGCGACGAAAATCCTTTCCGCGCTGCCATGCGGCTAGCGATTCGACTTGCAAAGCCAGGCTTTTTGCCGCCGGTGTCCACGGTCGGTTGGCTTGGCGTTGGCTTTTCAGGGGTCGACTTGCTGGCGGCTGGCTTGCCTGTCTCGGCAGCATCGCCCGCGGGGCTCTTGCCACCCTCTGGTTTTACAACGGCGCCCATGCCGATCCCCTTGGGCGCGTTCGGGTCCACTTTGGGAACCTTGGCCACAGGAATCGGAGGCGCAGCCGGGGTGGGGTCCGCTTTCGGTGCAGGTGGGGCGGCGGGTGCGGGCGGCGTCTCGCTCTTAGCGCTTGTCGGACGCGACCGAGATCGACCGACATTGATAGCGACTGGTTTTCGATCAGTCGGGACTACCGAGTCACGGACAGCGCCCAGCGGCGCGCCTGAGCCAGCCGTTGGTGCGGCAGGCTTGGCAGCGGAAGCTCCAGCGAGGTGTTCTCGGACTCGTGTCGTTTCATCGTCGGTCAGACTGGCCAAGGCCGAGCCCTTGCCGGTGATCCCAACCTTCTTAACGATGTCAACCAGCTCTTTGCTGTCGAGGTTTAGTTCTTTTGCGAGCGCGTAAATGCGTGCGGGCACGGGGTGAAAATCCTGTCGATTCGATTGGGAACCCGCCACGCGTGCGTTGTATTTCGCCTACGTCAGTGCGGGGGTGCTTCGCGTCTAAGTACCGAAAACCACAAACTTGGTCTCCGAAACGCTAAGCTGCGCGGGGCTGGGTTCAAAAATTTGAGTGAGTCACATAAACCTATTCCTCCATCGTCGCAACCGATTATTAGGCCAAAATGCCCTGAAAACCAGCCGCGGCGGGGATCCTACAACGACGCTTAGGAGCCACGAAGGGCTCAACGTTCCGATACGATAGCGAAAAAGCTCGCCGGCGAAGAGGTCTAGAAACCTACTTTACACCGGAACATGCCAACTTTTCCGCATTGTCGGCCTCGTGGAAGCATCCAAGAGGCGTCACCTGTAGTCGTTCAGGCAACAATCGGGGGGCAGCGTCCGGGGGCCGCGGCGTTAGCTTTTTTCGGATGCTGCGGATTCCGTTTCGGAATCCGGCGATCCGGTCGCTGGAGGAGTGGCTGCTGGATCCGAAGCCGACGCTTCCGGCGTGTCTTCACCAGCGGCTTCTGCGGCTGCCGGTTCAGCAGCACGTGTTTCTTCGGTCGCAGCGTCGGCGGCTGGGGCGTCTGGTTCGGCGATCCCGGCCGCTTCGGCTTCTTTTTGCAACTGTTCGCGATCACGCCGCGATTTTCGTTCGTCCGCTGCCGCTTGCTCGGCTTCCTGACCCATCGTTTCGGCCTTCTCGACGATCTCGTCGACTTTCTCGGCCGTCAATCCGCTCATCTCGACAAACAAGTCCGGCTCGATCACCGACAAGTCGTCGTACGATAGATAGCCCTGTTCGACTAGCGCTTGAGCGATTTCTTCGGTGATGCCGTCGATCTGGCTGAACCCAGCAACCGCTCGCTCGATTTGTTCTTCGAGTTCGCCACCGGTCATGATTTCAATGTCCCAGCCGCAAAGCTTGCTGCCCAGGCGAACGTTTTGACCTCGGCGGCCAATCGCCAGCGAAAGTTGGTCTTCTTTGACCAGCACGATCGCACGCCCGATCATATCGCACAGCAATACCTGTTCGACTTCGGCCGGTTGCAAAGCATTCGGGATCAGGACTTCGGGGTCATCGCTGTAGCGAACAACGTCAATGTGCTCGCCCGACAATTCTTCGCGGACCGCCTTGATGCGACTGCCTCGATAGCCGACGCAAACTGCGATCGGGTCAACTTGGCTGTCCACACTGCTGACGGCAACCTTGCTGCGGTAGCCCGGTTCGCGGCTGATCGAACGGATGGCGATGATCTCTTCGCCCAGTTCGGGGATTTCTTGCTCGAACAATCGCTGCACGAATTGCGGACGAGTCCGGCTAAGGACAACGCGAATTCGGTTGCCGGTGGCGCGGACTTCGAAGACAACGGCGCGAACTCGCTCGCCGGCGTGAAGTGATTCGCCTGGGATCTGTTCGCTGCGCGGCAGGATGGCTTCGACGTTGCCGAGGTTGACGGTCGCGACACCGCCGTCGGCTCGGCCAATGATCCCGCTGACGATCTCGCCAATCTGTTCGCGGTACTCGATCATCAACGAGTCCCGTTCGGCTTCTTTGACCTTTTGAATGATGACTTGCTTGGCAGTCTGCGCGCCGATCCGACCGATCTGGTCGTCACCGAGTGGTTCGCCTTCTAGCGTCGCGGCGATCTTGCCGTTCTCGCGGTCTAGCTGGACCACAATGT
>JBAUHR010000283.1:0-12967 GCA_049680385.1 Rubripirellula sp.
ACCAAGTGCTGTCGCTCGAACCGGGGCAAACCATTTTGGTTCCCCAGCAGGATCAAGCGCAAACGACGATCAAAATCAACGAGCCCATCGAAGGCATCGACAACGACGGCAACACGTTTCAAATTCAGATCTGGGACCGCGCGTCCGGACCGAAACCGGCTGACCGCGAGACTCGATTGAAGACGGTAAAGAAGGGGGCCGTCGGCGGTTCGTACTCCAAACGGTCGTGGTATTACTTTCGCTTGCCGTTCGGGAAAAGTTTTTTGGCGGCGGGCCTAACGCTTGGGCTGGTGATTCTGCCGGTCATCATCATTGCGACGCAAGAATCGCTGCGTGCAGTTTCCCCATCGCTTCGTGAAGCCTCGCTGGGACTTGGCGCGACCCAGTGGCAGACGACTCGCAACATCAGCCTGCCGGCGGCGCTGCCGGGAATCTTGACCGGCGCAATCCTGGCGCTTGGGCGGGCAATCGGCGAAGCCGCGCCCGTTTTGGTCGTGCTTGGTGCAGCGATTGCCAAGAACCGAGGCCCCGAAAACCTGATGGATTCGGTCGTGACGATGCCCGTGCTGATTTTCAACTGGGCTGGCCGCCCTCAAGACGTATATCAACAATTGGCCGCGGCATCCATCATCGTGTTGCTTGTCGTTCTACTAGCACTAAACTCAGTGGCGATCTACGTTCGCCACAAAGTCCAATCGCGGTAACTGAAATTTTTACGCAATCCAGCAACGCTTCTATGACCGCTGAACCATCGCCCACGGATGTCGAGTCGGTAATTGCCGATCCGACGGATAAACCGAATCCGTTGCCTGCTTCTGCGCCCAAGGGCGAGTCAGAGTCGGATTCAAAACCACTGATCCAGATCGAAAATTTCGACGCCTATTATGGCGACTTCCAAGCGATCCATTCGCTCGACATCCACATCCCTGAAAACAAGGTCACCGCATTCATTGGGCCAAGCGGATGCGGCAAAAGCACCTTGCTGCGTTGGATCAACCGGATGAACGACACCGTCCCATCAGCGCATGCCAGTGGGACGCTGCAGATGGGCGAACTCGATATTTTGGCACCGACGACCGACGTGGTTTCTTTGCGTCGCCACATCGGAATCGTCTTTCAAAAACCCAATCCGTTCCCCAAATCGATCTACGACAACGTTGCCTTCGGACCGCGTCTGCACATGCGACTGACCAAATCCGAACTGGACGAATTGGTGGAATGGTCATTAAAAAAGGCTGCCGTTTGGGATGAAGTCAAAGACCGATTGAAGAAGCCCGCGCTCGGCTTGTCCGGTGGCCAACAGCAACGTTTGTGCATCGCCCGCGCGATTGCCGTCGGCCCGAAAGTTCTGCTGATGGACGAACCCTGCAGCGCGTTGGACCCTTCCAGCACACTTGCGATCGAATACCTGATGGACGAACTTCGCGACCAGTACACGATCGTGATTGTCACTCACAACATGCAACAGGCATCTCGGTGCAGTGACAAGACGGCGTTTTTCTTCGAAGGCCGACTCGTCGAATTTGGTGAAACAGAGCAAGTCTTTACGTTACCCCAAAAACAACAAACCGAAGACTACGTTAGCGGCCGATTCGGCTAAGACACAAAGCGCTCTATCATTCACATCCACACGAACTGCCAACAAGTATGACCAAGCATCTCGAACGCGAACTGGAATCACTGCGCAGCAAATTAGTCGCCCAGTTCGGAATCGTTGAACAGATGATTCAGTTGGCGGTACGTGCGCTAGTCGAACGGCGGACTGACTTGGCCGATCGTGTGATCCAATCGGACGACGAGGTCGACCAGGCCGACATCCACATCGAAGAAGAGTGCTTAAAACTGTTGGCACTGCACCAACCGGTGGCCACCGACATGCGATGGCTGATTTGTGTGGTCAAGGTCAATGGTGAACTTGAACGCATGGCTGACTTGGCTTGCAACATTGCGGAACGGGCCAGATCTTTAGATCTTTTCCCGCTCTTTCCCGTTCCCGAAGAATTGACCGAAATGGTTTTGACCACCAACAACATGGTTAAAACCTCGCTCGATGCTTTCATCGAGCGGGACCCGGTTAAAGCGAACGATGCGATTCAGCTTGATGATCTTATCGACACGATGAACCGCGTCGTGATCGACCAATTGCATGACACCATGCGGTCCGATCCCGACTTGATTGAACCAGCCGTCCACTGTTTCAGTGCGTCCCGTCACCTGGAACGAATCGGCGATCTGGCCGAGAACATCGCTGAAGACGTCGTCTACATGGCCACTGGCGAAATCGTTCGACACAAACACGGGTCGACGTTCCAGTCACCAAACTAGATACGCCCGCTAGTCGGTTGGTCGATTTGGCAACCCAACGCGTGTGTTTTGACGTCCTGTTTTTGCGAACGCTTCCGGGCCGCTGGTTGACCTGACGAAAATGTTTGTGCGTTCGTAAACGAATTGAGTTTTCAAATTCACTTTCCCTCCGGGCGAGTCGCGAATTACCGAGCGGAGAGGGTTTTTAGGGATTCCATCAAACTGACCCCGTGATCCCCGAAATCGCATGAACCGACAAACCGTTGACGAGTTTGGCAACGTGAGTGTTCATTGGCAACCAACAATTTGGTCGTTGCCGCGTCTTTTAAACGAAAAACCAAAGCGACATCGGGGTTCCGTCGCCGTTTGTGAAGTGGTCGTTCAACATCATCGTCGCGACTAAGATCGAGGCGTTCGTCGCGGCATGCACTGCGATCAATGCGAACAAGTCTTTGCGGTAATAGAACCACAAGTTTGTGATCACCGCCCAGGGCAACATGACCCACGCTTCCCACAATTGGTGCGTCGCCAAAAAGACCACCACCACGACCAGAAAGCTTCGCCAAGTGAACCGTGCGACCGGCACGTTTCGATAATCAGCTTCGTCGCCGTTGGGATCCAACACATCCGCGAAACGCATCAAAAAACTGCGCATGAAGATCTCCTCCATCCACGGCGTCACGATCGCATAGCCCAGCATCCGAATCGCCATGACCAGCGGTACAAACGAAGCGCCGGCCATCAACGGATTCATTTCCGTCGCATCAGAATCCGGCTGCAGACTTGGATACAAAATGAACGGTGCCATCCACATCGCGGCCAGCCCCACACCCAGGACGAGATCCACCGCCGTCATCGCGGTCACGCGAAAACGCAGTTCGGGATACTCGCCACGACGCCAAAAGTAAATCAGCAAACCAAGTGGCACCGCAACTCGCACCGCCAACATGACCGCGGCACCTGCTTCACCAACCCTCGCCGAAACTTCGATCAAGACCAAGAACGCCATGATCGGCAGCACGTAAGGCCAGTAAGACTCGCTTGGTTGTCGTGGCGATTGATCGGGTTCCGTCATTGTTTCATATTCCGTTTTCCCGCGACCAAACTTCGATCGTTGGCACGTCACCGGCGACCAACCCGATCGACCGAGCCATTTCTGACAGACGTTCAAGTGAAGCGCGGCCCACGTCGCCCAAATCGATCGTCCAATCATTGACGTAAAGCTGGACGTGCTTCATCAACACATCGTCATCAAATTCCTGCGCGTGCTTGCGCATCGTTGGCAAGGCGGTGATCGGATCAGCCAACGCTACTTCGAGCGACCGACGAATCACCGATTGGATTTTGCCAATCGTTTCATCGCCCAAACTGCGGTTGGCGACGATCCCACCAAGCGGCAACGGAGACTGGGTTGCCTGTTCCCAGCGAGTCCCAAGATCTTCGACCAAATGCAACCCTTCGCTTTCCCAAGTGAATCGTCCCTCGTGAATACAGACACCGAAATCCGCTTCGCCATTGGCTAGCCGCGGCATGATGTCCGAAAATATACAGTGTTCGATTCCAGTCGTATCGGGATAGAACAGCGAAAACAACAGGGTCGCCGTCGTGTGCCGCCCCGGACACAGCGTCACTTGCCCGCGCGATGCGGGCGCCGGAATCTGATTTGCGCCGGCCGCCAGCAACAACGGCCCAACGCCGAACCCCAGTGCTGATCCACTGGGCAAGACCACCGTTTTATCGGTCATCAACAGGGCGGCGTGAAAGCTTGCTTTGGCAACATCAAAATCGCCTGCGAACAAACGATCGTTCAGTTGCTGGATGTCGATCAACTCGATTTCAAATTCCAAGCCCTGCCAATCAACACGGCGATCGATCAGCGCAGCAAACGCGAACGTATCATTCGGACAAGTCGAAATCCCAAGTCGAATCGGTGTCTTGTTCATATTTCAGTTGGATTCCAAGTGCGATGAATCAACGTTGCCGCAAGCGTTGCGGCCGATGACAACGCATCGTCGATGCGCCAATTCGAATGGTCGCGATCACCAACAACATTCGACAAACCACGAACGATCTGCAGCGATACACCCGCCAGAGCACAGGCAGTGGCGACGCCAAAACCTTCCATGTCTTCAGCAATGGCCCCCGGATAAAGCTTGCGTCGCCGATCGGCGTCTTGCGGGTTTGCCGAAGTTGCTGGACAGGTCAACAGTCTTCCTGCGCAAGGCACACCCGGGACAAACGTCGAAACCAATGGCAACGCGTCACCAATGATTGGGCGAGTCCCGTCGGCACCAAACTGGTTCCATCCCAATGACTGTGCGGATTGAAAATCGTCGCCCGTTCCGACTCCAATCCCATCGCAAACGACTTCATCAAATCGGCAACTCGTTCCTACCGGATGCTGTCGATGGTCGAACGTGCCTGCAATACCAACCAACAGCACTCGGTTGGGTTGGTAGCGTGCAATCAACGCCGCCGTTCGTGCAGCCGCAGCAATCGGACCAAACCCACATAACTGAAACGCACACGGTTCGATCCCGCGCGAGCGTTCGTCGAGACTTGCGCTTAACACCGGACGCAAACGTTGCATTTCGACCGATGTGGGCACAAGAATCAGATCAGTCACGGACAGAAACTCTTAGTGATAGTGAAAGCGCTAGAAACCGCGCTGCAGCCCAGGTGTGATATCCAGTTCAAGATCTGCAAACTGACCCCGTTTGATTTTTTCGAGCGCGATCGCTCCCATCACGGCATTATCCGTGCACAGATCCATCGGCGCGATCACCAACGAGTAGCCTTTCTTGTCAGCACTCCGCGCTAACTGATCTCGCAAATACCCGTTCCTCGCGACACCGCCGCCGACCACTAACCGTGCAGCACCAAATTGTTTAACGGCTCGACTGCACTTGGCAACCAGCACGTCCACCACCGCGGCTTCGAACGAAGCACACAAATCCGCCTTGGCCGCTTCGGTCATTTCAACTTTCGAAAAGTCTTGTTGCCCGGGGCCAACGATGGCGTAGCGAACCGCCGTTTTTAATCCGCTGAAACTGAAATTAAAGTGCTTCTCGTGAATCATCGAACGAGGAAACGCGTGAGCCGTCCGATTTCCGGACTGAGCTAGTTTTGATACTGCGGGTCCGCCGGGGAAACCCAGACTTAGCATCGCTCCGACCTTGTCAAACGCTTCGCCGGCGGCATCGTCGATCGTGCCGCCGAGGTATTCGAGATCCAGCGGGCTTTCGAGTCGATATAGCGAAGTGTGACCGCCGCTAACGACCAATCCGATGCAGGGATAAATCGGTTCGTCACACGCCAACTGGCAGGCATACAAGTGGGCATGCAAATGGTTGATCGAAACTAGTGGTTTCTGCCAAGCCATCGCAAGCGTTTTTGCGGCCACCACGCCAACCAGCAACGAACCGGCCAATCCCGGTCGATCGGCAACCGCAATCGCCGACAAGTCATCAGGCCGGATGCCGGCTTGGTGAATCGCCGTATCAATGACCGGCAAGATGCGTTCCAAGTGCGCTCGCGCGGCAACCTCGGGAACCACACCATTGAATCTTTCGTGCAGTTCTTCTTGCGTCGCAACACAGTCGCCCATCACGCGACCGTCGTCACCGATCACTGCCGCGGCCGTTTCGTCACACGTCGATTCGATGGTCAAAATCGGCATTGGTGATCAACGATGGGCAACAATTAACGAGTAACAATTAACGGGCAACAAAACGGCAGACTGACAAGACATGTAAATCGCAGAACCTAGACCGCAGCCGATTTCCCGATTGCGTGAATATCAAATCCGAGCGATGCGAGACTCTTGTGATCGAGCAGGTTTCGCCCGTCGAACAAAAACGCCGGTTGCTGCATCATCTGATAGATTTTGTCGAAATCGAATTCTTTAAATTCGTCCCACTCGGTCATCACCACAATCGCATGCGACGAATCCGCAGCCGACATGCCGTCTTTTTCGATCGTCACGTTCGTCTCGATCAACTTCAAGTCCGAATCACTGATCTGACCTTGCAAGTCAGAACAGGCTGTAACTAGATCGGCACGAATTTGTTTCTCGGAAACTCGCGGATCATAGATCGACAATCGTGCTCGTTCGCGAAGCAGGTCGCGGCAAACGTACATCGCCGCCGACTCTCGCGTGTCGTTGGTGTCTTTCTTAAACGCGAATCCCCAAACGGCAATCTTCTTGTCGCTAACGGTGTTGAACATCGTTCGCACGATTCGTTCCGAGAAACGTCGTTTTTGGTAGTCGTTCATGCTGACGACTTGTTCCCAATACGCGGCGACTTCCCGCAATCCAAAGTGCTCGCACAGGTAGACCAGATTCAAAATGTCTTTTTGAAAACAACTACCACCAAATCCGACGGACGACTTCAAGAACTTAGGTCCGATCCGCGAGTCCGTGCCGATCGCTCGCGCAACTTCATCAACGTCTGCGCCTGTTGCTTCGCAAAGCGCCGAGATCGCGTTGATCGACGACACACGCTGAGCCAAGAATGCGTTGGCAGTCAATTTTGAAAGCTCGCTGCTCCACAGATTCGTGGTCAGGATTCGGTCGCGTGAAATCCAAGTGGCGTAGATGTCGGCAAGTGCTGCGATTGCGGTCGGCGACTCGCCGCCGATCAGAACCCGGTCCGGGGACAGCAAGTCTTCGACGGCAGTTCCTTCGGCCAAGAATTCTGGATTCGAAAGGACGTCGAAAGTGGCGCCATTCTCGGCGCTCGACAGAATTCGTTTGACCGCTTCGGCTGTGCGAACCGGCAGCGTCGATTTCTCGACCACAATTTTGTGGCCAGTCGATACTTTGGCGATTTGACGAGCGCACTTTTCGATGAACTCTAGATTGGCTGCTCGGCCGGCACCGATCCCGAACGTTTTCGTTGGCGTGTTGACCGAAATGAAGATCATGTCGGCCGCAGCGATGGCTTCGTCGACGCGAGTCGAGAAGGTTAGATTTCGCGAGCGAGCCTCGGCAACGACTTCGTCGAGCCCAGGTTCATAGATCGGCAGTTTGTCCGAATTCCACGCATCGATGCGAGCCTGATTCAAATCGACGACATGCACATCGATGTTCGGGCATTGCTTGGCAATCATGGCCATCGTAGGGCCACCAACATAACCAGCACCGATACAGCAGATTTTCATAGAACCCAACGAGACACATAGAAGCGGAAAAGAGCCTGTTATCCCTCGGCGGTGAGGCACGAGGACTCGGTCGAAACAGGATAATAGCCCAACATCGCGACGTTGAACCGAGGGGGCGTGAAGTGAATGTAATTTTCCGAGATTCTACCGCCCGTCTGGACAATCGTTGCAACCAACGCATCAAGCACATTCTGCGTGTTCAGGCAATTTTGACTTCTGCAAAATCAAACGCTCGCGGGTGCCGATTCATACGGATGAAACCTTTTCTAATCTCGCTTCCAGGCCCTCCGTCGATGAAACGATTTTCGATCCCCGTGAACTTGTCCGCCAAATTAGGACTACCAATCCTGATGGCCAGCGTGACGGTGGGCTGCGGCGGCGACCCCGAGTCGCTGGGGGCCCTTCGCGAAATCGTCAGCCAGGCTTCGCATAGCACCCAATCCAGAAACATTGGCTCTGACCAGAAAACCGTGGCAAGTGGCTCCGAAACTGCGAAATTCAGTCCTCCCTATCCCAATCGACAGGACGCGTTCTGCTATCCGGGGCAATCACCAGAAACCAATGTTGCCGTCGTATCGGCGACATCGGTAGCCGAATTTAAGGTTTTGGGGTTCGCCAATGTTGGTGAGCCGAGAGTCTTTTTGCAGTCGAAGTCGGCCACCAAATCAGTGGCTGCGGGGGGAAAATTCGACGGAGTCGTTGTGCTGGAAATCAATCCCCCCCGTGTCGAGTTGCAAATGGGCACGCTCGTTTGGACCGCGACCATGTTCGATAACTCGCGATAGGTTCGGCAACCGGCAATCTCAACCGTGCCCCGCGTGACGTCGCGGTGGATCCGCCCAGCCGAAAAAGATTGCCCCAGCAGCAGTTTTAATGCGGCTTAAGTCGCAATTCTGGCGAACTGCCCAGCACTTTCTCGCGAAATCTCTGCTATCGTGTGCGACGCTGGTTTGAGCTCACCCGAGCGTCAAGCCAATGGGTTTACAGCATGTCGATTGTCGTCAGAGTTAGGTTGGGATGAGCGAGTCAATTTGTCGTTGGGGTTTCTTGGGTAGTGCCGCGATCTCGCGAAAGGTCTGGAAGGCGATTCGGTACAGCGGCAACGGCCGAGTGGCCGCGGTGGCAAGTCGATCGGCCGTGCGTGCCCAAGCCTATATCGACACCTGTTCAGCCGAAGTCCCGCAGACCGGCCCGGTGACGGCGATCGAGTCCTATGAAGCCCTGATCGCTCGCGACGATATCGATGCGGTCTACATTCCGCTGCCAACGGGGCTTCGCAAACCCTGGGTCATCGCCGCCGCCAAAGCCGGCAAGCACGTCCTTTGCGAAAAACCGGCGGCCGTCCACGCCGACGACGTCCGCGAAATGATCGACGCCTGCCAATCGGCGGGCGTTCAATTCATGGACGGAGTCATGTTCGACCACAGCGCTCGCATGAACGAACTGCACCGCCAACTGCGTGATGACTCGCCGATCGGAACCGTGCGCCGGATCCAAAGTCACTTTTCGTTTCCCGGTGACAACTCATTTCAAAAGTCGAACATTCGCACCGACGCGGGGCTCGAACCACACGGCGCACTTGGCGACTTGGGCTGGTACTGCATTCGGTTGACGCTGCGTGCGGTCAATTTGGAAATGCCAACGTCGGTACGTGGCCAGACATTGACCGCATTGAAAGGCGCCGATTCGGACGGCGAAGTGCCCGGCGAGTTCACCGGCGAGATGAAATTTGCCAGCGGTTTAACGTCGTCGTTCTATTGCTCGTTCCTGACGTCGAACCAGCAAACCGCAACGATCTCGGGCGATGGAGGCTACATCCATTTGGACGACTTTGTTCTGCCCTTCTACAGCGGCGAGTCAAGTTGGACCGAGAACCATCATGCCCTGGAAATCGACAATTGCCGCTGGAACTTTTCACAACATGCAGGGCGGAAATGCGTCACCGAATTTGCATCGGGCGAACGCAACTCGCAAGAAGTCAACATGGTTCGGCGATTCGCAGAAGCAGTTCTGTCGAAGGAAATCGATCCACTGTTTCCCGAGCTGACAATCAAAACACAAACAATCCTGGACGGTTGCCGGCGAAGCGATGCGGGCGGCGGAAACTGGATCGATCTGTAGCCAACGTTTCGCATTTGAATCAGCTCGCCTGATATCTGGACCCCACTCACCTAACTCTTTCGAGCGCCACCGATGCTTACCCTTGTCTCCTTTGTCTTCTTTACCGCCCTCGTTGGCGTGCTGACGTATCTATTGGTTCGCGGAAAAGAAAGCGAGTCGAGCGATGGTTACTTTCTTGCCGGACGTTCGTTGACCGCGGGTGTGATCGCGGGATCGTTGCTGTTGACGAACCTGTCCACCGAGCAACTCGTCGGGCTCAACGGTGCGGCGTTCGGCGACGGTTTGGCGGTGATGGCTTGGGAAGTCGTCGCCGGGTTATCGCTGGTCTTGATGGCAATCTACTTTTTGCCTCGTTACTTGGCCCGCGGCATCACGACCATTCCCCAGTTCCTTGCTGGGCGATTCAACGATACGACCGAGTCGATCACCAACGCGATTTTCATCCTCGCATACGCGGCGATTCTGCTGCCGATCATTCTGTACACCGGTGCACGTGGCTTGAGCGGTATTTTGGATCTGCATGAACTCACAGGCATTCAAGATGATCAAACGATCCTTTGGATTGTTATTTGGATGATTGGCATCATCGGTTCGATCTATGCAATTTTTGGTGGGCTAAGAACAGTCGCGATCAGTGACACGCTGAACGGATTCGGTTTGCTCGTTGGCGGTGTGTTGATTGCATACCTGGGGCTCAACTGGGTTGGCGACGGAAACGCGATCGAAGGCTGGACGACGATGCGTGACGCCGAGCCGGCGCGTTTTAATTCGCTGGGCGGTCCCGAGTCATCGGTTCCTTGGCCGACGTTGTTCACCGGCGTGTTGCTGTTGAACATGTTTTACTGGACCACGAACCAACAGATCATCCAGCGGACGTTCGCCGCCAAATCGTTGGCCGAAGGTCAAAAGGGCGTTTTGTTGGCGGCCGGGATCAAGATTTTCGCACCGCTGATTTTGGTGCTGCCGGGCATGATGGCCTACCACCTGGACAGCCGCGGTCAATTGTTCGATGACGAGCGCGTGTCCATCATGCAGACCGAAGCATCAGTGCAATTGAACGCGATGGAACCAGAAGCACGAGACGCTGCAATCGCAGGCATTGGCGACGGAGCAACCGAAGAGAACTGGATCAACAACACGGTTCAAAGCAAAAAGAAAGACAAGGCTTACGGTACGCTTGTTCGCCAAGTCCTGCCGTGGCAATTGACGGGCTTCTTTGCCGCCGTGATGGTTGGTGCGATTCTTAGCTCGTTCAACTCGGCGCTTAACGCAACGGCGACCCTGTTCAGCCTTGGTATTTACCAACGCTACATTCGCCCTGACGCCGACGAAAAAGCTGTCGTCGGCAGCGGGCGTATCTTTGGTACCGCGATCGCAATCGTTGCTATGTTTGTGGGGCCGATGTTAGCGGGCCAGGACAGTATCTTCGGCTACCTGCAGAAAATGAACGGGCTGTACTTCATTCCCATCTTCGCGGTTGTGGTTGTTGGGATGCTCGATCGCCGCGTTCCGGCCTGGATCGCCAACGTGTCGCTAGTCCTAGGTTTTGCGGCGATTGCCCTTGGATACTTCGTCTTCGATGAAGCGATGACCAATCTGAACATTCACGAGTTCCATTTCCTGGGCATCGTGTTCGTCGGCCTGGTGATTTTGATGGAAATTGTTGCGATGACCAATCCGCGTGTGATCCCCGCTGGTGGTGCACCGGACGAAGATGAATCAAAATCGCCGATTCCGATGGAACGATGGGCTCTGGCTCGCCCCGTTGGTGCTCTGTTGGCGGTCGCCGTTTTGCTGATTTATGGGTATTTCGCCACAAGCTAGAGGGCAGTGGCATCTATACTCGGTTGACGTTCGATCCCACTGGCATGGGCTTCAGTGGGATGCGCTGCCAACCAATCTTGCGTATTGTTCATCATGTCTGATTTTTTTCGAAGCGACGACGACACACCGCTTCGACGGCAGCGTGACAAGGAAACTCACGGCGATACCCACCGTGACCCTCCGCCTTGGACGGAAGGCGATACTCTGGGCGAATTCGTGCTGGAGGAGTTGCTCGGCAGCGGCAGTAGCGGATTTGTCTACCGCGTTTTCGACAAGAAAACGCAGCGCCACATCGCGCTCAAAATTTTGCGCACCGGTGATTCAGATGCGTTGATGCGAAACCGGTTGGGCTTCCGCCGCATGACTCAGATTGAACATCCCAATCTTCTGTACGTCGACCGAATTCACAAGATCGGCGACTACACCGCGCTTGCCATGGATCTAGTTCGTGGTGTCACGTTCAACGTTGCCGTGCGTGGTTTAAAAGAGCTTCCGCGTGAAGAAGCGTTCCAGCAGTTGCTGACCTGGATGCGAGATTTTTCGTCGGGACTGGCCACGATGCATGGCGCGGGTCTTACCCACCGTGATATCAAACCGCAAAATCTGATGGTTGACGACCAAGGTCGCGGGCGAGTGATTGACTACGGTCTGGTCGACACCTTTAACCTGGATCACACCGAAGCTGTATTCGGAAACGTGATCCTGGGGACGCCACACTACTTGGCTCCCGAAGTCATTTGCCGACAACTTTATCTTCCGGCTGGCGACATTTTCGCACTCGGTATCGTGATGATCGAAGCGTTGCAGTACGTCGCTTTGAACAACCTACAAACCAATACTTCCGGCGGACGCGCCGACGGGTTGGCGTTTCTTCACGTCGATGGCCCCGGTGTCGAACGCAACAAGACTCTCGAAATCGATGCGGAATTGATCCTGACGGCACTTGATGGGTTATCAGAACATGTCCCCCAAGTCATCGGCGACGCTTGTCGCCAGATGCTCGATCGCGATGCTGCGGAACGACCAACGGCACTGCGTCTATCGCGGCTAGGTTCGCCGCCCCAAAGCCCATCGATACTGAACGACAACACGATGGTTGGCCGCGAAGTGCAGTTGGCGGAAATTCATCACTGGGCAGATTTAGTTTTCGCCGGCAAAGTGTCGCGGCTAAACATTACCGGCCCATCGGGAATCGGCAAAACGCGACTTCTTGAAGAAGCGATCGCGTACATCGAGTCCAAGCGGTGGGGACAGGTTTTCCGAGGACGCTGCCGTCTGCGTGAAGACTCGGCCCTGCAGTCGTTCGAACAGATTTGTGATGCCATCGCGAATCGATACCGACAAGGCGACCGAGACCGATTGAAAGTTGACGCGGTCAGCTTTGAAGTCTTGTCGAGCATCTTTCCAGTGCTTGAAAACGTGATGGAGCCATGTTTGGAGATGCCACCGGTTTCCGCCGAAACACCGCGTTTGGTTTCGCTTGAAGCAGCGATTCAACTGAGCAAGCAGATTCGTGAAATTGGGCCGCTGTTCATCATCATCGACGATGCCCAGT
>JBAUHR010000284.1:0-1720 GCA_049680385.1 Rubripirellula sp.
GCAGCGGTATCAACGTCGATCGAGAACGTCGACAGAGGTTCGTCCGTCACGGTCTCAAACGCGTTGTCATAGATCGCCGCGAAACGATCACGTCCGCTGGTTGGCTCGGGTTGTTGAGGCTGAATGATATTCTGTTCAAGTTTCTTTAAGGCACTTGGCTGCATGGCGAAATCACCTATTCGTTCTAAGCGACGGTTGGGTTCGGACGAATCGGCAAGCATCATGCCACCCATTCCCATTTCGCCCCCGCCCATTTCGTCCGTGCTCATCATGTCCATCCCCATGTCCATACCGCCCATATCCATATCCATATCCATTTCCATCCCCAGACCGCCCATTTCCATTTCCATTTCCATTTCCATCCCCAAACCGTCAACTCCTCGCGTTCTTCTTGGAGCCTTGCGTTTCTTGGACAACTGCTCACTGAGCTCAGGTCCCGATAGGTCTTTCCACTGGTACACCTCCTTAATGGCGGCGGGAAGTCGACGGGGCGTAGTTTCCTTGCCGGTTTGTTTCGCTTCGTCACCGTCTAGCATGTCCTGAACTGCTTGAGCGTGCGGGATCCTTGTCTGTGAAAGATCGTCCGCGAAACCTTGGCCACCGATCGCTCCCCCGCGTCCCTCATAGGGAGCATCCAGTTTCGATTCGGCGTTTCCTCCTGGGTAACCACCCATTCCGCCGCCACCCATTCCGCCGCCAACCATTCCACGGGCATCTGGCGATGGATCACTCGTAGGTGTCGGTTCAGCTGCAACAGGTGCAAACGGATGTGTCGAGTGTCCGGGCGATTTCGCGACTCCACTGGTTCTTTCTAGCGACTGCGACGTTTGTGCTTCGCGTTCGCTGGCGATTTGCTTTTGAACGTTCGATCGTTTGGAACGTGAACTTCCGCCTCCGCCCTCGGCTGTCATTGCTTCCTCTTCTTCGTAAACGGATTCGTCGTATCCATCGGCCGACATTGCTTCTTGATTAGCAACCGTTTGCGAAGTTGGTTTTTCGCCGGTCACCAGACGTGCCAAACCTTGTCGTCCCGGAGGCCACAGAAGTCCTAACGCCAGAATCAGACTCGCCGCGATGGCGACAGCTGCAATTAGAAAGTTTTGCCGCGAAGAACCTGTGCCAAGCGGTCGGCAATCGGGGGACACAATCGCAGCAGCAATCTTCTCGCGATCCAACGTCGCCATCGGCAATGCTTCTTCGGCGAACTCGGTCTCCAGTGCCGAGACCGTTTCGCGAATCGATGCGACGATCGATTGCAGTTCAGATGATTGCTCCAGCTCTTTTTCAAAAGCGATCAAGTCGATGCCTGACAGTTCGCCAAAAACGTAGTCGGTGGCACGAGCGTGACGTTGGTCTGGGTTTGTTTGTTCTGGGTTGGATAGGGAAGTCATTGTGTCTTATCCTCGTATTGTTGCGTCGGTCACGCGTGAATTCATGAATTTGAGCCGTTTTGGCGCTATCCACGGTTGAGTCCGTTTCGATCAAGAACCGTGGCTAGCGCCAAATCGGCTCTTCAAAGTCCGCGACGGCATGGCCATCAGAGACTTTCGGGACTACCGATCAGTCAGCTGCAGTCGCACGGTTGCTAATCCCGTGCTCAGCAAGTAGCCGACGTTGCTGACGCTTAAGCCAGTCAAGTCACTGATCTCGCGATAGCTCAAGCCGCCATGCACTTTCAACCGGATGACTTCCTGTTGGCGGGCTGGCAGTTGTCCAATTA
>JBAUHR010000285.1:0-2039 GCA_049680385.1 Rubripirellula sp.
AAACTGGAGGGTGCGGTTCATATCAATCTCATTTTTCTAAGAAAGACCACGAAGGTGCGCGCATCAGTCCACGCGAACGGACTTAGCGAGTGTCTCTGGCATCAAAAGAATTCACCGAAGAGCGGCACGACCAAAAAGCCGTGCACACACGGTGAGCGGCCTCTGCTATAGACGCAGCGAGGCGGTGAGAAGATAGATCGGTAGCCCGGCATAGCGGTCTGGTGGATCGTCACCTACTCGGAGTTGGGCGCGTGTAACCGACGGAGCCGGCATTGACCAAGCGCCAGTCACCAAATCAACCCGTGGTGCGGCAACCGTTCGACTCATCGTCCAATCAGAATCTACCAAATAGATCGCATCGGAATCGTGATCGGTTGGGGCCAAGAGCGAATTGGTTCCCGCATCCTCAGGGCACTCCGTCTGTGATGGATCACCAGCGTGGTGGTGACCATGGTCGTGGTCATCGTGGTCGTGATGATGACCACCCGAGACATGAATATGGGGGCGAAGCGAATGCCCGTCTGGTTCAACTACGGCGGTCCCGGCATGCGAATGAGGCAACGCGTGCCCCAGCATGAACATAGGAATCAGCAGTAGCGAAACAAATCGGTTCATGTACATGATCGTCGCAAAGAATACGGGCCACGCTTTATGTTAGTCATATCCAGGCCTGAAGGATAGCTCCGTTTGGTACCAGGCGATTCACAGGTTCAAACGGTAGTGGACGAGGCAACAAGGGCAACGAGTCCTTCGTGCTGGGACTCGTTGCCTCGTCCTCTACGTCAGAAAGGAAAATCGTCATCGGAAATTGCAAACGCTCGCTCAGCCTCATCGATGCGACTTTGCAGGTCGGCTGATCTTGCAACCAAGCTCGGAAAACGATCGGCGAGCGATTGCAGGTTCGCTTTCAACGCAGATGCCAATGCTGCACGCTGGTCGTACTCACTTCGTCGGTATTCGGCAAAGCACTCGTTGAGTGACTTGATATTCTCGTGGGGCGCATTCAATCCTTCCAGTTCCGATACGATCTCGGCAACCATGAAGGCCATCTTCATAAAACCGCCAGTGTCGCCAGGGATTGGCCCATCGTCGCCCATGCCAGACCACGCCGATGCAAAGGGATCGTCGGTTTCGCCCTTCGCTTCTCGCTCGGCCCATTTGCGATCCATCTCGGCACTCATTTCTTCAAATTCACGTTGCTGCTCTTCCCACGCTTCTCGGGTCTGGTGCATGGAAAACGCGAACTCATCGTCCAGTTCCAAGTGATGGCCATCGATCCTGGCGAAACCGACGCCGAACATCCCATCGGCCATCATTTCGCAAATCGGACAATCGCAATCGTCGATATGTTGTTCGGATTGCACTCCACTGATGCCTTCGATCGCAACGCCAGCCCCACGCGGAACCTTCCGGCGATCACACGCGATGATGAAACTCGGTGGCGAGCCTCCTTCAAAGGAACTGCTCAGCCAATCGTCCTTAACGTCGCGTAAGAACTGCGCGAGTTCTTCAATTTTAACGGCACGGCGCGAGCCGCCAGGTACTGTTGCCGACGACTCACCGGACGGCTCGCGCCGTTCCGCTACGAAAGACCACGCGGCATCGAGGAGCTCGCGGCACAGGTCGAAATACAAACACATCTCTTGGCTGCCCATCGGCGCGGTTTCAAAACCGTCCCAGTTGTCCGGCGCGGCAATCATTGGGCCGCCATCCTCAAATCGCATTCGTTGTCCCCAAGTCACCTTCTCGATCCAATCGGTTGCACCGTGCAACAGTTCTCGTGGCGTGCGACCACCCAAGTCTTCACGCGGCGTCATCAGCCAATCGCGATGAACGCGGATCGTGAACGGATAACGAGCTTGCTTATCCTTGGCGGCATCGCAATCTAGCCACTCATCGGTCGCGATGACTTCCAAAACACGCTTGGAAACTTCAGCCAAGAACGCTTCGCCGAAGAGTACTTCGCGATTCACAATTGGCTTCTTGATGGGCGTCTGACGAGGCCGCCCAAACTCGTCCGGCTTGACGCCTTCATGCAG
>JBAUHR010000286.1:0-6302 GCA_049680385.1 Rubripirellula sp.
GACTGCGTAATCCCAGTTGCCGTTCAGGTTCGTCCATACGTCTCGCTTCATTTGAGGACGTGGATACTCTGTCCACACATTGTCTGCCGTGACGTCCGCACCCCACTTGGTGATCAAGTCAGACGCAAACGGCTTGGTGTTGCGTTTGGGTTCCGGCAACGTCGGAATGTGATCCGTGTCAACCAAATGAACGTCGACAAACTGGCCGCCCGCGGTCTGGCTGCAGTGAACCGCCATCACGTTGCGTCCAATTTTGATCGCTGACCGTTTACCGTCCGGAATTGGCACTACTTTGTACTTGCCGACGAAACCTTTTAGCTTCACCACCAGTTCGCCGTTCAGGTATACCTCGACGTCTTCATCATGATGGATCAGCAGCGCCGGCTTCGCAGGCACATTGGGCACGTCAAACGACTTCCGAAGCCAAATGCTATTGGTTGCCCAAGTCGTCCCGACCCGCGATCCCGGCGTTTCACGAGTCCCAAAACCGCCGCTACCTTGTTCCCAAGACGCATCGTCAAAGCCCGCCTGACGCCAACCATCCGCCGGGCGACGGAGCGTGTACTTCCAACTGTCAATGACTTCTTGAGCCGAGCATGTTGTCGCCGCATTTGTGATTGCCGCGATTGCGACTATCCAGGCGAGACGAAATATTCGAGTTGCCATCCGCGGGCTAGAGCTGCTCATGTGTTCTGCTTTGATTGTGGACAGGGGAATGGAACGCTGCTGGTCGGCATCAATGTCGAATCGATGCGCAAGTCATGGCCGAAGAAATCAACACTGCGGTTTGCTTTTCAGTTTTTCGCGTAGGCCGTGCATCATAATCCTAGGCATCAAGCCGGGCCCATTCGACTTGGAAACTTTGTTCGGCGACTTCGCCGCGGTTAACTCAGTTGACGAAGTCCCGCCGAACGTCACCACATCACATCGCCACACCATGTCGCGAGACTCACGCGGACACTCGCAGTTTCGGTTCAGCCCCCATCGTACTGAACCGAAACACATGGGGCAGCGGCGTGACATGAAATTCGTCCCCGCGCTCGCTCGAACCAATTCAATCGATACGACGTGGGATAGCGTTCTTGGTGATTGCGACGATGCCTTTTGCTATTATTCAGGCTGGCTGGGTCGATGCGGATCGAAGGAGAATTGTTTAATGCGTAGTTTTGTGTGCTGTGTTTTGGTGAGTCTCGTTGCAATTCAGACAGGATTGACGGCGGACGGGCTCTCGTCGTCGAGGCCGCCCAATGTGATTTTGATTCTGGCGGATGACCTTGCCACGGGTGATTTAGGCAGTGGCGATGGCCGTCCGTCACGGACGGTGCATTTGGATCGTCTGGCGGCACAAAGCGTGCGTTTCAGCCAGGCATACAGTGCATCGTGCGTCTGCGCGCCAGCCCGCGCCGCCTTGTTGACCGGACGTTATCCGCATCGCACGGGTGTGGTTACTTTGAACATGAATCAATACCCGGTGATGACCCGGCTGCGCCGCGATGAACAAACCATTGCCGATCTGTTGCGTCGCGCTGGTTACGTGACGGGATTGATCGGAAAATGGCATGTTGGATTGGGCAACGGCTTTCACCCGCTGGATCGCGGTTTCGACGAATACGAAGGTTTCAGTGGTTCGGGTGACGCCGGGTACTACGAGTACTCGCTTGACGTCCAAGGTGAAGTTCGCCGCGTCACTGACCGATACCTGACCGACGATCTGAACGATCGAGCCATCGATTTTGTGAGGCGTCATCGCGACCAACCGTTCTTTCTGCACCTGGCACATTACGCACCGCATCGGCCGCTGGAAGCGCCGCCTGAAAACATCAAGAAGTTTTCGGAACAAGGGTTCAACGAATCAACGTCGACGATCTATGCGATGATCGAAGTGATGGACCGCGGAATTGGAAGACTGTTAAAGGAACTAGACGATCTCGATCTAGCCAGCGAAACGGTTGTTGTATTCGCTAGCGACAATGGGCCCGACCCACTGACGGGCGAAAGATTCAACCATGATCTACGAGGCACCAAATACCAAATCAACGACGGTGGAATTCGAGTGCCGTTGTTTGTTCGCTGGCCAGGCGTGCTTGCCCCAGGCCAACGAAATCAACAGGTTCACTTTGTTGATCTCTTGCCAACGATTCTTGATCTGACCGGATTGGATGCGACAACGACGGCGAACCCGTTGGACGGACAAAGTTTCGCAGGATTGCTGCGTGATCCGTCCGCCGATTTCTCGCCAACACGTTTTTGGCAGTGGAATCGAGGCCGACCAAACTACACGCACAACGCAGCCGTTCGGGCCGGCAATTTCAAGCTGGTTCGGCCCTTTGTCACGCGTGGCAGCAAGGTTCAAGATTCATCGTTGCCAGCGGAGCTGTATGATCTGGATTCCGATCCAACTGAATCGACGAACATCGCTGCAGAATATCCTGATCTCGTTCAAGAGCTCGAGCGAGACCTGCAGCGTTGGTCCGACGAAGTGGAAAATGATCGAGTTAGGCCTGAACCAGAACCACTTCGCAACAATTCACCGGCAACGCTTCCTTAGAACGAACCGGGAAGGATAGCTCGCCGCAGATTGCTGTTGCTCTGGCGATGCGCCTCGACAACCGAAAGCCGATGCGGTGACGCGTCTTCGACGGCCTGTTCCAAAACAAGGTGCGGCCGAATCGATCGTTCGACCAAATAGTCGAACAGTCGCTCGTAATCGATATTACCGTTCATCGAAAACGACTCGGCCCAGACGCCGGCTTTCGATTGGCGAAGATGAAGTTCAACAATTCGACCATGATAATGCGTTAGCGCATCGAATACCGCTACTTCCGAATTACCACAGCCACGGTAAATCCAGTGAGCATCCAGACATAACTTCACATGATCGGGATCGGTTGCCGTCAGCATGTGGTGGAATTCACGTCCGCCTTGACGCAGCTCGGCATCGTGATTGTGGTAGGCAAGGGTCAAGTCAAGCTTTCGTAGTTCGGCACCAAGCAGGTCAAGCGATTTCGCTTGCAGGCGAAGCTGGTCATCGGTCTTGTCGTCTGGGCCGCCCCATCGGATTGGCGACGGATTCGTGACGACGATTTGCGTTCCCAACGCTTTCGCCGCTGCGGCTATTTCGACAACCTCAGCGATACTCTGGTCAACCTTCTCTGCGTCGTGCAGAACGCTGTTGACGTAGATCGACTTCATTTCCAAGCCGTGGTCTTTCAATCGCAGCCCAAGACCGCTCAGTTCACTGGTCGCGGTGACGATAGGTTCATAGCCGACAATTCCTGTGGTGGCGATGTCAGCAAGCAACGGGTCGGCATGGTGATCAAACTCGCGACTCTCGCGGCGGGCGAAAGTCAGCCACGGATAGGTGTTGGTTGCAATGGGCGGCGATGGGTCTGCTTCGGCCGCGCAGGAGGACGATTTCAAGTTCGCCAGCGTTACCGCGGCAGCACCGCCAAGAAGGATTGCTCTGCGTGAGTGTGTCATCGTTCTACAAACTCGCTCGGTTGCCAAAATGTTTCTACGTCAGTTCAACGGTCGCCGGCACCTTCGATGATTCCGACACAGTCAAGATCTTAGTTCGTATAGGTTCTGAAATCGCGCGGGTGCGCAACCGTCATGCTGACGCAAACCGTGTCCTTGCCGTTTCCCGCTTACCGCGCCTAGGAATGCTGGCAACCGTTTACTTCGTTCTTGACAAGATGAACCAGATCGCTCCACGTCAGCCCATGGTCCGGTGATGTCACAAAGGTGGAGTTGAGATCGAGACCGCGATAAAAGTTGTACAGTTTTCCTTCGTCCGGCATCGCGTACAAGTTCAGGTACGTGACCTTGTCTTCGGGATTCGCCGACGATCGTTGGTGGCGCAACCTGGGCGATCGTCAGCTATTGTTTGCGTTTGAGTATCGCGATCAGGTACTCGGTGGACGTGGCGTGTTCGACGTCGGGTGCGTTGGGGTAAACCAGTTCGCAGTCGACCCCTGTGGCCAGGCAGTGTTCCTGTAGCTTGACACCGAAATTGGAAGTATGTGTCGGGTCTTTCTGTTTTTTGCCGAGTGCAGGCGCGCTCCCGTACCACAAATGGACACCTGGATCGTCCTGGCTTACCAAAGCGTACGGTGAGTACTCTGCGATCCAAGGCAAAATGCTGTCACGTTCGGACAAGAATTCTGCAAAGTCCTTTTTGCCAAATGCATGTCCCCCGTATCTGCTGTTAGGAGTCCACTGCTTCATCTGTTTTGGATCGAGGGTCGTTTGGGCACCAACGACCGCCGCACACCACAATCGACTTGATTGACGAGCGACCGGATCATCGCTGTTTGCATCTGCAAGGTCATCGTGGAATGCCAACCAAAGACTCGTACACGCACCCGCCGAACCACCGGCGGCGCCAATACGGTCTTTATCGATATTCCATTCGGCTGCCTTCGTTCGCACAAACTGCAACGCTCTCGCCGCATCGTGCAATGGGGCTTTCACGGGCGGCGTCATTTTCCCCGCTTGCCTGACATATCGGTAGTTGATTGCGGCGACAGAAATGCCAGCTTCGAGTAGATCAGAAACACTCACGAAACGATGAACGATCTCCTTGCTGCCGCCCGTCCATCCGCCACCGTGAATGACAAACACCAGTGGAGTTGGCGCGTCTGATTCGGCCTTCCAAAAATCGATCACATGACGTGAATGGTCACCATACTGAACGTCGGACAGCGTTCGCTCTGGTACCGACTTATCGTAGGCTGCCGGTGGTTTGGGCGCATTCGCCTTTGCGGGTGCATTCTTGTCGGCACGCACATTCGTCTGTGCGGACGCAGATACGTAAACGCATAGTCCGAGCATGGCGCAAACGATGATTCGCAAGGGTTGCATTTTGGTACTCATGATGATTTGAGGTGACTCAGCGACATCTGAATCTAGGGGCATTAAGCAGGTGTGGCGTCGGCTTCTCGTCTGCGACTTGCAACAAACGCAAATACCCATACCAGTTGCTTTCGCGATATTCTACTCTAGACGCAGCACTATCCCGTCTTTGTTGGCGAGTTAGTATCGCTTTTCGGCGCATCACTTGGCGGTCGCGCTATGTGATTGTCGGGCACCGCGGTCGCCGAAACCATAGCGATCAGTTGCTGACCGGGCTGCGGTTGCAGCGGCTTGTCATCCGTATCGAGAACCAAGACGCCGTCTTTGTCGATGGCCGCTAGAAGTTGGGCTCCGTTGCCGTACTTTTTCGCAAAGTCCGCGTACGTGAACTCGTTGGTAAGCGACGTTGTCTTGAATCTCGCGCCGGCTACATGCATCGCACGAAGTTCCGAAAAAGTACTGCCTTTGCCAAAAAGTTCTCGGCCCATCAGATTCTTCGTCAGCCCCCGTCGATGGTGCGAGTTTTCCCGAGTGAACGTGAGCTGGTAGACCTGTGAACGTTCAAACAAGTGAGTGCATTCACGGACAGCTAATGAGTTGACTTCATCGTTGGGCGTCATCGCCAACAGCCGGCCGATTCCGGTTAGCGGTAATTCCTCGATGACGTGTTTATTAAGAATGTTCGCACAAACCGCATTGATTCCATCGACACGTGCCTTCGAAATTTTGTTGTAGTTCGTGTCAACCAACAACACGTTGACACCTGACTTTGTCAGTTCTTTGGCAAAGTCTCGGACCCAAATGTCGGCACCGGCGATCAACACTCCGTTGGTCGACGTGTCGGCTAGCCCGAGCAGTTTCGCGAGCGGTGTCGCTGAAAGCCCATAGATCGCCACAGTACCAACAATCACCAAAAACGTCACATTGGCCAATTGATCCGAACCCGGGATATCGAGGTGCCCAAAGCGACTTTCCATTTCCAGCGTGAAAACACTACTGACCGCAGCCGCCACGATTCCGCGAGGGGCAAGTCCGGCAATGAAGGTCTGTTCGCGAATGTTTAACGAACTGCCCAGCAACGATGTGTACACCGAAATCGGACGAACAATCAGAATCAAAACCACCACGAACAAGACGCCGGGAACGCCGATCGCAAATATGTCATCCAAGTTCACTCGCGAACCCAAGACAATGAACAAGCAGCCGATCAGCAAAGTCCGTAGGTTTTCCTTGAACTCGATAATGTGTTCAATTTCGATACTGCGTTGATTGGTTAACCACACTCCGATGATGGTGACCGTGATCAATCCCGACTCGTGGGCCAGAAGATTGCTGACGGCATACAGCAAGAGTCCGACCGAAAGTGCCGCGACGCCCTGCAGTTGATCCGGAATCAGAAACTTGCGAAGTGCAAACCCCAACATCGCACCACCCGCGGCGCCCAAAAC
>JBAUHR010000287.1:0-6541 GCA_049680385.1 Rubripirellula sp.
ATACGCATGTGGACAATCGAATGGGGCCGGTCGTGGTTAGTCCACTGGACCGATTGGTTGCGGAGAACAATGTTAACCGCTAGGTGGGTGGCATCTTTCACCCAGTGCTTGTTGGGTGGACCCTCTCACCCTCCGTTTCACCCTTTCCCTACGTTGCTCGCATGCAAGAGAGAGTTGTGAACGCGCACAAAGAAAGCCCAATTCCCATTCGGAATCGAGCGTTCAGGAAAACTGCACCATTTCGCGCGAAGCGGTTTGCTTCCACTGGCAACAGACGTCGGCGACCGTTTCTGATAAAACGTCGCTATGACAGCCGAAGAAACTAAGCCGGACCAGCCCAGCGACATCCCCGACGACTTTCCCATCAGCGGCCGTATCGCGGCGGTTGACTATGGAACGGTTCGGATTGGGATCGCGATTTGTGATCCGGATCGAATTCTGGCTAGTCCGCTGGAGGTCTGTCCCGCGGCAAATTGGGAAGACAAGGGCGACTACTTTCGCGATCTTGCCAAGGACGAACGTATCGTTGCCTATGTGGTGGGATTGCCGATCCACTGTGACGGTGGCGAAAGCGACAAGAGCCGCGAGGCACGTAAGTTTGCAAAGTGGTTGTTCGACGAAACGGACTTGCCGGTTCGGCTGTTTGATGAGCGGTTCACCACGTCCGCGGCGAATTCACGCATGGCGGGCGCTGGGTACACGCGTGCGAAGAAGAAAAAACGAGTCGACGCGATCGCCGCGCTCGTCTTGCTGGAATCGTTCTTGGAAGCCTGTCGCTATCACGACGAAGTCGCTGGCGAGTCGGTGACCGCACCTGCGACCGGTGGCGAGAAACTGGACGACCAGTAGACGCAACCAGTGAAAACGACGGATGGCCTCGGCCGCGATTAGGCGGCTTCGCAATAAGTCAGTTTTTCCAACAACGCGGTGAATCGATCATCGGCTTCGCGGCGGCGGGCGACTCGTTCTTGAACACTCCAGCCCGCTCGGATTCGCTCGACGCGTCGAGAGATTTCCGCATCGGAAGGAAGCGTCTCAATTTGAGCACCGGTGGTGATTTCCGAGACATTAGGTTCGCAAGTGACGGTCAACATGGTCCAGATCCTCCTGAAAAGTCTTTCGTCCAGATGTTGGACGTTTTGCCTGACACGTGTCGGCTTCTTGATTGAGTGGTAAAGCAATGATCGTGCCAATCAATAGAAGTGATGGCAAAAGAATCATCGATGTTCGCGTTAAAGTCTACTTTTCCCGTGTTTTAGGAAGTTGCATTTCTTTCTGCCCGTTTAGCTAGCATTCGTACGATGGCTGTTGGAATGCCAGACGGTTTTTTCAAAGCCTTGCAATTCCTGCAATTCTTGTTCGGGCAACCGCATCGCTTGCAGGCCGATCGCGGGGTCAGCGGTGGCTGGTTCACCTGTGATCGCCGATCGCAGTTCGATCCAAGTCGAAAGGCTGCATTTGCCTTGGATTTCGCAGTACTGGATCTGGCCCGCCGCGTCATACAGCATTCCATAGATCTGTTGCTCGCCGCGGTCGCGACACCACACAAACGACCCGTCGGGTTCAAAATGCAAAAGTGGCAGTGCTTCCAAACGCACGGCTGATGCTTCAAAGCTGGTCGGAATCGGACCGCGATCATTTCCATACAGATAGATATGGAAGGGGCAAATGGCTTCGTTGTCAGAGTTTGTCATGGGGGCGGTCGCTGGTTGTTGCCTAACTTGGTGGATGGCGAGTTCGTGAAACAAGTGTTGACGTGTTCCGACGAAGTTTCATAGCGTCTCAGGTGATCCGCGTCGTCGCCGATGCAAACGATTGCTCGCCCATTTCCACACGGCATGATACCGGATGGTCCACCTTGTTTGAATTTCTGTCTCTCACGATCGACCAGAAGATTCGAAGTCCGTACATCGGTGCTGTGGTCGTGGCGTTTGCATTGATTGCAAATCAGGCCGTCGCTCAGGATGTTCGCACCCGGGCTGGGGCTCAGCGTGATGAGATCGTCGAGCTGAATTTGGCAGGCTCGGTCAGTTTGACCAAGTTGGTCGAAGCCGTTTCAAAACAAATGGATGTTCGGTTCTTGTACAGCGCCGATCTGGCGAATCGTCAGGTCACGGTTTACACGCCCGCAAAACTGCCCAAGTCTGCGTTGTCGGCGTTGATCGGCAGTCTATTGAAGGGCGAGAACCTAGCGATCGTCGATTCCGACGTGCCGGGCTGGAAACGAATCGTTGATATCGCAGACATGGCTCCGTATGCCAAAACCGGCCAGGCCGGCGACGTGCTGCGCCGCGACGGGCCGGCCGCCGCAGTGACGCAGGTGATCCCGGTCGAGCATTTGAACATCACCCAGCTCTCGCAAACCTTCAAGCCGTTTTTGTCTAAAGGCGCCAACTTCATCACGCTCGCCGACAACGGTCTGTTGGTCGTCACGGACTATGCCCAGAACGTCCAGTCGCTGGTTGAGTTGTTGGCAGTCCTGGATCGACCAGCGGGACGACCCGTGATCGATTTTTTCGTTGCTCGCAGTCGCACGCCCGCGTCGTTGATCGAGCAAGTCGAAGCATTGCTGGTCGAGGGTGATGCCAAGGCTGCGGCAACCAAATCTGATTTCAAACTGTTCAACGACGCATCGGGTCAACGGATTGTTGTCGCGGGTGAGAAGTCGTTGGTCGACCGAATCATGTCGTTGTTGAAGCAGTTGGACACAGGCGTCGACTTTCAAACGCGGGCCTATCGGTTGCAGAACGTTTCAGCCGAGCGAATCGACAAACTGGTTCGCGGAATGGTCAGCAGCGAAGATGCCGAAGAATCGATCGAGACCACGATCGAAGAAGAGGGGAACTTGTTGATCGTCCGTGCGGGCATGGACGTCCACCAGCAAGTCGAAATGTTGCTGAAGGAACTCGATCGTCCGGTCAGTTCTAGCAACAGCCCGATTCAGTTTTATAAGTTGAAAAATGCAAACGCAGTTGAAGTCCTCTATTCGTTGTTGGCGCTGCAACAGGCGACCGGCACCGAGGGTGTTTCGGGTTTCGGTGGCGGCGCTTTCGGAACACTTGGCGGATTGAACGTCGGCGGCGTTGTTCCTGCGTCCGGGTTGGGACTTGGAATGGCGCTGGGTGCGGCCGCGACACAGCCGGGTGCGTTTGGCGATACTGGCGGACAAAATATTCGGTTACCGTTTAACAGCGGGAATGGGGGCAACGGCGGTTTGCTGGGGATGCAAAACCAAACCACAAATGCCAATCAGAATGCGGCACTGAGTCCATTGATCGGTAACACGGGACTGGGTAACACGGGATTGGGTGGCACCGGATTCGGTGGAGTGGGTTTGGCGGGCGGCGCGGGTGCTGGACAAGTCGCGACTTTGCCCGGCGGCGCACGTGTGTCGGCTGACGTTGCGACGAATTCACTGATTGTGTTTGCCCCTTCAAACGTTCAGCCGCTGTATGAAAAGCTGATCAAGTCGCTCGATCAACGCCGCCCTCAGGTGATGATTGAAGCCGATATCATCGCGGTTGACACGAGCGACAATTTTTCGCTTGGTGTCGAGGTTTCGATCGGTGACCGTTCGGGTGCAAAACGACTGTTCAAGTTCACGTCGTTCGGCCTTAGCGAGGTCGATGCGACCACTGGGGCGCTGAGCGTGATTCCGAATTTGGGGTTCAACGGAGTGCTGGTGGACCCGGATGTGGCCGATGTGATTGTCCAAGCCTTGTCGCGACATACCCGCAGCCGAGTGCTGGCGTCGCCCAAAATCCTTGTCAACGACAACCAAACCGGGACGCTGGAAAGTGTCGCTAGCGTGCCGTTTCTTAGCATCAATACGATCAACACGATCAGCAGCCAGTCGCTTGGCGGGGACCAGCAGGCGGGGACGACCATCACCGTGACCCCTCATATCAACGAAGACGACCACTTGCAGTTAGAATTCGAAGTGGAGTTCAGTACGTTTACCGGTTCCGGCGGCGCAAACTTGCCACCACCACGTCAAATCGACCGAGTCGGCAGCGTGGTGACGATTCCCGACGGCAAGACGGTTGTGGTGGGGGGGCTAAAACGAATCGGTGATAGTGAAACGTTCACGGGCGTGCCGTGGGCCGAAAAAATTCCGATACTGCGAGAGCTAACTAGTATGACAACCAAGGACGAGTCGACGACTTCGTTCTTTCTGTTCATCCGACCAAAAATCTTACGAGACTCGCGTTTTCGCGATCTGAAATACTTATCTGACATCGAGGCGCAGGACGCGCAGATTCCCGGCGACGACCCGGAAAGCGGTCCGATCCTGATTCCATGCCTGAAACCACACCAAACCATTTCGACCCAGTATCCGAGCTCGGCGCTGAATCGCTAGTCCAGGATACGGATTTGCGTGACCCAACTTCGGATGAGCCGGCAACGACGCTCGCACATTTGTTGCGGTGCGATGTGTTGGATTCACTTGCGCATTTGAAAGCGGATCCGGCGTTCTTGAAACGATTTGGCATTGCGCACGCTCGTAGTCACCGAGTGATTGGTGTGTTGGATGGCGAAACGGCGTTTGTTGCTGTTTGTGATCGCGTGGGATACGACCACTTGGATGTCGTCGGTCGCGTGCTGGGACGACCTGTTACCCCAGTGGTCGCATCGGCTTCGGCGATCGGCGCGGCGATCAACTTGGCGTACGCCGATCGATCGAGCCAGGCTCAGCAGGTGATCGATGCAATCGACCGAGACAGTGTGCTGAGGGAAGTCAGTGGATTGGCGTCACGCGAAGACTTGCTTGACACCGAAGGTCGCGCGCCGATTATCCGGTTGGTCAACCACTTGCTCTTTGACGCGGTTAAAGCGGGGGCGTCGGATGTTCACATTCAGCCATACGAAGACCGTGTGATCGTCCGCCAGCGGATCGACGGTGTTCTGTTCGATAGCTTTGAAATTCCCAAAGCGGTACAGGAGGAAGTGCTGACCCGCGTGAAGGTGCTTGGCCGAATGAACATCGCCGAGAAACGTTTGCCGCAAGACGGACGTGCGACGGTTCAGTTGGGTGATCGCACCGTCGATTTGCGGATTGCATCGCTGCCGACTAGCCACAACGAACGGATCGTGATTCGGTTACTCGATAAGAGCGCCCGGCTGTATTCACTTGCCGAGTTGGGGATGCCGCCCCACTACTTTGACATCTTTCGCAAACTGATTTCGCGTGATCACGGTATGGTCTTGGTGACCGGTCCGACCGGCAGCGGCAAGAGCACGACGTTGTATGGCGCCCTGCAAGAAATCAATTCGCATGATTTGAACGTGCTGACTTTGGAAGATCCGATCGAGTACCAGCTTGATGGGATCAGCCAGACGCAAATCAACGAAAAGAAGGGCATGACGTTCGCGTCGGGGATGCGCAGCGTTCTGCGCCAGGACCCCGATATTATCATGGTGGGTGAAATCCGCGATGCCGAAACGGCCGTGATGGCGATTCAGGCTTCGTTGACCGGGCACTTGGTTTTCAGCACGCTGCACACCAATGATGCCGCTAGTGCGGTGACGCGGTTGTTAGACCTGGGAATCGAACCGTACTTGGTCAGCAGTTCGTTGGTGGCCTCACTGGCCCAGCGTTTGGTTCGCAAATTGTGCAGCGAATGTAAACAACCCGATCCATCCGCTATCGGTCGGTTGCCGAAACCGCCGGACTCGTTGCTGGCCGACCAAGGTATCTCGCTAGCAGAATTGAAAGGTGTTTATCGTCCGGTCGGTTGCTCGGCATGTCGACAAACGGGATTCCGCGGTCGGGTGGGACTGTTTGAGCTGTTGGTTGTCGATGATGCTTGTCGTGATTTGATCCAAACACGCGGCAACGCATCGCAAATCCGAGATGCCGGTTTGGCGGCGGGCATGCACTTGCTGTCGACCGACGGTGTCTTAAAGATTCATCAAGGAATAACAACGCTTGATGAAGTGCTGCGAGTGACGTCGCTATGACCGTCTATTCCTACACCGGTGTTGGCAGCGATTCGCAAACGGTGCGTGGCACCGTCGCCGCCGATACACCGCGACAAGCACGCGATCAACTAAGAGCGGACGGAGTTCGCGTTCGCAAGCTTGACGAGTGCAGTACGAAGTCAACGGGCGGTGGTTGGCGACCCAATTTTTCGTTGACGTCGACCAAGGTTCAGTGGTCCACCGCGGTTCACGAACTGGCGATGATGCTGCATGCGGGAATACCGATGCTGGATGCACTGGACACGATCACGGATCAAAACACAGGGTCGTTTCGCACCGCCGTTCTGGGCGTTCGCGACAAAGTGGCGGCTGGTTCATCGCTAGCCGAAGCACTGGCCGATCGACCTGATTTGTTCGACGCTGCGTCAGTTCACATGGTCGAAGTTGGTGAAAATTCGGGGACGCTCGATTCCGTGCTGACTCAATTGGCTGACTTTAAACGCAAACAGTTGAACCTGCGTGACTCGGTCACCACGGCGATGGTTTATCCGTTGTTCTTGGTGTTCTTTGGAAGCGCGGCGGGACTGTTCCTGATGACGTGGGTGTTGCCGCCGTTGTT
>JBAUHR010000288.1:0-2606 GCA_049680385.1 Rubripirellula sp.
ACTATGCAGTCTTTGGTAGCGGGAATGATCCTGCATCAGCCAACGATTTCACAGGCGGTGTGCTGCCAACGGGAACCGCCACGTTTGCCGATCAAGGCTCCGAAGCGACAATCACGATTACGGTTGCAGCGGACACGCGTGTCGAGCCGGATGAGAACTTCACATTGACGATTTCCAATCCGTCGTCACAAGTGAGGCTAAGCAACACGACAGCCGTCGGAACGATCCAAAATGACGATAACGAACAGGGACCGACTCCAGCATTTTCGATTTCCGCCGCCGATGGTGACGAGTTTGAAGGAAACACGGGGGCCGCGACGTTCAGCTTTGTCGTCACACGCAGCGGTTCAGCCGCTGGCAGCGCATCCGTCGATTTCGCCGTGACCGGTTCGGGCACCAACGCAGCGACGGCAGACGATTTTGCCAGTGCCACGTTGCCATCGGGCACGGTGAACTTCGCTGACGGTGAAACGTCACAAACGATCGCGATCAATATCGCTGGCGATACTGCGGTCGAAGAAGACGAGACGTTCACGGTCACGCTTTCGGGAGCATCGACGCCAGCGGTTATTCAAACGGCCACTGCAGTGGGAACCATTCGCAACGACGATGTTGATCCGGTCGCAGCAACACCAACTCTGTCAATCGTCGCGTCCGATGGTGACGAAGCGGAAGGTGACGCTGGAACGGCCACGTTAACTTTCACGGTGACGCGTGGTGCCAACATCATGGGCAGCACATCAGTCGACTATGTTGTAACCGGCACAGCTACAGACCCTGCCACGGCGGATGATTTTGTCGGCGGCGTTTTGCCATCAGGAACGATCAGCTTCGCCGACGGTGTGGCGATGCAAACGATCACGGTTGGCATCGTGGGTGACACGAATGTCGAAACCGACGAAGGCTTCGTCGTGACGCTTTCCGGTGCGACTGGCAACGCCGTGATCCAAACCGCGTCGGCAAACGGTATCGTCCGCAACGACGACTTGCCGGTCGATTCAGCAGTCTTGTCGATCGCGGCGACGGATGCGGACAAAGCCGAAGGCAACACGGGCACCACGCCGCTGACCTTTACCGTCACTCGATCGGGAACGACGAACACGCCCGTCAGTGTCGATTACGCCATCGTGCCGGCGACAACCAACGGCGTGAACGCAGCGGACTTCGGCGGCACACTGCCAACGGGAACGGTTTCGTTTGCCGCCGGTGTGTTGTCGCAAGTCATCACACTGAACGTTTCGGGCGATACCTCGTTTGAACAAGACGAATCGTTTACCTTGTCGCTAAGCAACAGCAGCAGTGGCGCAGTAATCACAGGTGCGACAGCGGCCGGTGTGATCCGCAATGATGACTCTTCCGCGGTCGGTCAAGCAAGAATTCTGGCGCCCAATCGCGTCGTTCGGGCTCATCTGATTCCAGCGTCTGAACTGCCGACGGCAATCATCTTCCGAGCCGTCGCGCCGACCACCGTGACGGCCGTGCCGATTGGCACCGTTTCGTTTAGCGACGATGTGATCATCTATGACGGAAGCGTCCAGCCAATTGGCGGCTACGTCAATGGAGTCGCAACGGCGGAGCTGACAACGCTTGGTTTCTACGCGGTCGTCTTTCCAGCACAGTCAACCGAACGCTTGTATTCGATAGGTTCGTCAGCAGGCGGTGCTGCGTTGGTTGGGCCTGGTGAAGTTCCCGGAATGATGCTGACGAACATCTTCCGTGCGTCCGATACCAACGGCGATGGCGACCTGACACCTGGCGATGCATTGAACGTGCTCAATGGTCTAGCCACTCAAGCAGCTGAAGTTCGCGGCGAACTTCCAGCTTTGACGGAAGGCCAGTTCTTTATCGACGTCAATCGCGATGGCAATTTGACGCCAGCGGACGCACTGTTTGTGCTGAACGAATTGGCGGCCGAACGACAACGAGATACTGCCGGCCAAGCGTCGGGTGAATTTGCTGCAAACGATTTCATTCGCACTCCCCAAGCAATTCAAGTAGACGAAGTTGTCCTTGAACAGAGTCTCTTGGCTAACGAATCCGGTTCGACAGCAATAGACAGTTCCGATTCGTTCTCGGCGGAAAACGACGGGTCAATCGAAGTTGCGACCATCGATCGGGTATTTCAAGATGACGGTTTCGGCGCAAGCGAGCTGTCTGACGAGGATTTGAACGTCTTGACCGGCACGCTATAAGTCGCTGCAGCGGGTCGTAACAACAAACGGCGTTTTGGCGTACAATCTTTGGGGACGTATTGACCCCAGAGTTGTACAGCTATTTAGATTGGGTATAGGATCGACAATTGTCAGTCCGCACGCGTGCCCATTTCAGCGCCACGTTGTTTGCGAACTCGAACCCATGTCGACCAGTGACTCGCCTGATCCAATGCACCCTTATGCGACTCCGTTGGAAGTCTCTCCGCTAGAAGATACGGCGGACGAATTTGCAATTCCATTATCGCCCCATGACCCACCGAGTACTTACGCCGAGCCTCGGCCGCGATGGTGGACTTCCATTGCGGTCGCCGGAATCGCGTTGACACTTTGTATCGCGATCAGCACGGTGATGATTTTTGTTGCGATGATCGTGGTGACAGGCGAACGTAATCC
>JBAUHR010000289.1:0-30942 GCA_049680385.1 Rubripirellula sp.
GTGGGAACCGGCCCTACTGCAACTAGTCGTCCAAGCCCAAGGCCGACAGGATGTCTTCCATTTCACCGCGTTCTTCGTTCGACAATCCAGCCGCTCGGTCAATCGTTAAGCTGGCCTTTTGGCCAGATTTTGGCAGCACGGCTTCGACGTGGATCAAGCCGTTGGTGTCGTACTGGAATGACACATCGACCGGTGTGCCGGCGGCTAGATGCGGCGGCAAACCGTGGATCACACAGCGGCCGATGGGCGTGGCGTGGCGGCCCGTTGCATCGCCTCCTTCGACGACTTCGACGACGACGTTGGGTTGATTGGCCGTGTTGGTTTCGAATCGCGATGTCTTCGAGGCGGGCAGCGGCGTGTTGCGGCGAATCATGATGTGATTGACTCGCCGGTTGGTTTTCTTGTCGGTGCCCATCACGCCTAGATGGTGCGAGTTGACATCGGTGATTTGTAGCGATGACGAAGCCGTGTTATCGGTCTTGGTAGGCTGTTTCGATGGAGGTTGGACAAGCTCCGGTGCATCGGATTGGTTGGCTGACGCGTACTGGCTAAGCGACGTCGCATAGATCGCCGCGCCATGGGCGACCACTTCGTCCGCCGAAATCGATGCGTCCGGTTCAACGCCGGTCTCTTTGGCCAACATCTCGCTGACTTGCGGCATCCGTGTCGAACCACCGACCAACAAGATCTTGTCGACTTCGATCCACGACACTCCCGAGTCTTCGATCAGCTTGGCGATCGTGAACCGCGTCCGGTCCAGCAGGTGGGCGGTCAGTTCTTCGAACAGTTCGCGAGTGATTTTGGTTTGCAGTGCGCGGCCTTCGAATGAAATTCGGACGTCAGCCGACTTGCGAGTCGTCAGGGTGTGTTTGAGTTCTTCGGCTTCTCGCCACAAGAACGTTTCGCCATCGGGGGACTTCGACGGGTGGAATCCGTGGTTGGCTGCGAATTCGTCGTCGATCCACCTGGCCAAACACTTGTCCCAGTCCACCCCGCCCAGCATCGCATTGCCGTCGGTCGCGATCACGTCGAATTTTTTGCCGTCGACACGGACCAGTGACGCGTCGAATGTGCCGCCACCCAAGTCGTAGACCAGCACGACTTGCGGTCCATGTGATTCGCTTTGACGATCGACGCCGTATGCGATCGCGGCCGCAGTTGGTTCGTTGATGACGGCGCAAACGTCGAGCCCCGCAAACGTGCCCGCGTCAATGGTTGATCGTCGCTTGGGTTCGTTGAAGTACGCCGGTACCGTGATAACAGCCTTGGTGACTTTGGTCCGCAGACGCAGTTCGGCGCACTGCTTCAGCTTGCCAAGAATCAGCGACTGAATCATCTCGGGCGGGTAGTTTTTGCCGTTGATGTTTTTTGAGTATTCGCGGTTGCCCATTTCGCGTTTCGCGAACGTAGCGACTTGATCGGGCAGAACGCGAAGTGCCTTTAGTGCTTCTTTGCCGACCGTAACGCCATCGCTTTCGAACAGGACGACTGAGGGCGTTGTCGGGTCGCCTTCGGCGTTGGGGATCGTCACCGGTTTGCCGGACGCGTCAACCCATGCGATGACGCTGCGGGTGGTGCCTAAATCGATGCCGACAATGGGATTCTTTTTTTCAGACAAGGAATTAGCGGGCGGCTGAAGGGCGGGCGAGGCGGGTGTGCTGTGACGAAGTCGGTCACGATTGATGCAGAGCTACCATGATAACGTGGCGTTAAGCGTCCGATCAGAGCCCGCGTTTTCGATCAGCAGGGTGAACCAAACCTTGCCGTCCCATTCCTTGGGAGCCCACCGAGTCAGGTCAATCGTATAGGAATCACGTCGCCCCAGATCCGTGATGATTTCCGGAACGGTGGCGGTTCCCCAGATCGGCATCGTCGTGAATTGCCGCCCCGGTTCCATCCCCGTCCCCAGAAATGCGCGGCGAGTGTACCCGGCCGGTGTGTGATAATCGATGACAAAGCCGCTTTTCGTGAAGGCATCGACATGGATGATTTCGGCGTGCGACAGCGAACCCGTCACGGTCAACGACTTGATGGAATCGAGTTCGACACCGGCTTCGGCTTGGCCGATTCCGTCGGGGCGAGCGCCAATGCCAACGACCAGCGACTGTGACTTGACGGTTGCGAAATCCGTTCGCGAGTCGTTGCTGGTGCGAGTCCTTGAATCCAAAATTCCAGGGGTTCGAGTCCCCGCGTCCCCGCTAATGGCGATCGCCATATTCGTGTCTTGATTGGGGTAGATCGCGAGTAGTTCGTCGAGACGCAAGTCAATCTTCTTTCGGATCAATCCCGATGCCGCACCCTGGGCCGCTGTGTACCAATCCATCGAATGCAGAAGGACTGAGTCACGCATTTCCGCGTCCGGCATCAACTGGCCAAGGTCATGCCATGCGTCGGCCAGTTCGGTTGCCGTGGTCACGTCTTTGTCGGGTTCCATTTCGGATTGCGCAGTCGTCGTGATCGGTGCTTCAGGACCGCTGGCTAGGAACGGTAGGCCTTCGGGCCACTGTCGTTGGATCAGGCACAAGTAGGTGCCGACGATCTGGTTGGATCGCGGGTCGTCGGGAGTCGCTTCGAGCGTTTGCTTGGCCGCTTGGTAAGCCTTCCACCGAGACAATCCCGCGACGAGTCGTTCCTGGATCGACGTCAATTCTTTGCGTGTATTGCGAGGAATTCGGTCGCCAAATCGGTCCGCCAATGCTTCGCCGATTCGGATGGCTGGCTGATATTGATGGGCGTCTTCCAAATCAGTGATCGTTTCGATCGCGACTGAAACAAACGGCGCAACCTTGCTGCCCGATACATTTTCGGAACTTGAAATGATCGTTTCGGTGATCGTTTCGGCTTGATCAAATCCATCGTACTGATCCGCGATGCGGTCGATGATTTCCAAGGCCGGCGGCAACAGTCCTTCTTTGACATAGATGCCGCGAGCGACTTTCCAAACCGCGAAACGTCCAACGGGGTCATCGTCGGTTTCGTATCCGTCAGCCTTCATTTGGTCGGCCAACGAGACTCGGTCGGCGGTTGTTTTGGCACTGCTGTACTTTTCTTTGTACAGCTCGCGGACTAGCGACATGGCGGCGTCGATTTCGTCGTCCGAGGGAACCGGGTCTGTGTGCGTGTCATGTGGTTGCACCGGAGCCGAGCTCGGACGCGACGTTGATGGCAACGCGATCGAAGGTTGGGTCAAGTTGACGATCGGATCGCCGTTGGTCGTTGTTTCGGCAAAGGTGGGAGTGCTGTTTGGCGGTGACGGCTCGTTCGTTCGGGCCGGCGCCGCGTTCGTTGCGTTCGCCGCGTTTGCTGGGGTCGTGCTTGGTTGCACATTTGGTTGACGAGGGCTGCCGATGACGCGGTTGCCGGAGTCCTGGTTTGGTTTTGTGGGCGTCTGGGTGGCTGGGGGAGTCGCTGGTTCGACGGTGATTCCCAGCCATGCGGCCCGTTCCGGATCGATCGCTACGAGTCCTCGTTTAAGGGCGACGCCGATCGCGAGCAGTCCGACCAGGGCCACGAGCGCCGAGTAATGAACGAAGTTCCATGACTGGCCGCGTGACCGCACGACTCGCGGAGTTCTCGTTCGTACCTTGGGCTGAATAGGAATGGTTTCAACCGGCGCAGCCTGCACGGGTGTTTGTGCCGGGGCGGGCGACGCTGCGACGCTTGCCGTTGCCGGCGGAATGACTGGTGCTAAAGCCGGGGCGTCGCCGGGCACGATTGCAGGAGATGTCTCGGACGAATGTGCGGCTTGAAGCTGATGCCTGAGGCGTTCGTCGTAAGTCCTTTTCCGCGGCTGAGACAATAGGCATAGCCGGGCTGCCGAGACTTGGTTGGAAAGGTCTTCGGCCTCGGCGGCATGTTCGCCGCTGGTCATCTGCTGCAAGTGTGCGAGTTGTTTGTCCGCAGCAACATTGATGACTTCGTCATCCGATTCGAACGTCGTGATCGCCAGCAGGCGATAGTGGTGGGGCGGCTGTTCGTCCGGCGGAATGCCAAGCCAGTGATAGAGCGGATCAAGCATGCGGGAACACGGATATCGGGAGAGTTCGTTGCCAGTTTCGGTTTGCCCCCGAAATCACGGAGGACCTGAGCCTATGCGTGGGTAGGATTCCAGCACTGAACCCTCTCCACGCTGACGCTTGACTCTCCCAAAGGGAGAGAGGAGTAAACGCTTGCAAAATAATGACCTAAAAACCACACGACCTCCAAGCGCGGGGCCCAAGCGAAAATTCTGTTTTGAAGCTGATTGTAGGGCATTCAGCGGCCTGCGAAAAACACCGAGTTTAACTACGATGGTCCGCATCGTGACGCTCCGCTAGCCTGGCGGCGTCCTATTCCCCGCACTCCCTCCACCCCCGCCTCTCCATGCCAAATTGCATGAATTCGCGACTTTTCGCGATCTTCCTGACCACATCACTGGCCCTTTGGGCCAACTCGGGTGTCTGCCAAGGTGACCAGGCTGATCCTGACTTCAAGGTCCAAGGCGAATACGTCGGTGACCAGACAGGCATGCAAGTCATCGCCATTGGCGACGGCGAATTCGACGCGGTCATTTACGAAGGCGGGCTGCCCGGTGCCGGTGCCAAACCGACACCGCCCCGCCGCGTCGAAGCCGATGCGGATGTCGTTCAAGATTTGGTCGTGTCGATGGAGCTGACCAAGACGAATCGAACCAGCCCGACGATGGGTGCCAAAGCACCGGCCGGTGCGGTCGTTTTGTTTGATGGAACCCAAGCCTCGATTGAAAAAAATTGGGCCGAAGGCAAGTTGGCCGAAGATGGCCTGCTTGCCCAAGGTGCGATGACCAAACGCAAGTTTCGCGATTACAAGCTGCATGTCGAGTTTCGCACTCCTTGGATGCCGAAGGCGACCGGCCAAGCACGCGGCAACAGCGGCATCTATCACCAAGCTCGTTACGAAACGCAGGTTCTCGATTCGTTTGGGCTTGAAGGCAAAGACAACGAAACCGGCAGCATCTACACCGTCAGCGCTCCGTCGGTGAACGCTTGTTTTCCGCCGCTGACGTGGCAGACCTACGACGTTGAATTCACTGCCGCTCGCTACGACGATGCCGACAAGAAAATTGCTGACGCTCGAATGACGGTACGGCTGAACGGAATCACGGTTCAAAACGATGTCGCGGTTCCCTATGCGACTCGCGCGTCAAAATTGCCCGAGGGATCTTCACCGGGCCCGATCTATCTCCAAGATCACGGCAACCCCGTTCGCTTTCGCAACATTTGGATTTTGCCACGTGACGCCGACAAAGAAGCTCGGCGCCCGATCGTGCCTGGGTTCGAACGGTTCTTTGCAACAAGCCCAACGCCGCCGGTCGAGGGTGGGGATGTCTTGATGAGCTCGTTGGCCTGTGGCGCTTGTCACGCAGGCGGTGACGTCGTCGGTCTGCCGTCGCAGCGCGGTCCCGATTTGTCCAGTGTTGGTAGTCGCGTTCGCACCGATGCCTTGGTCGACATGATCGCCAATCCTCATGCCACCAAATCCGGCACCACCATGCCCGACCCTTGGCCGGGAATCGATGATGACACGCGTCGCAGTCGCGCCGAGGCGATCGCCAGTTACTTGATCAAGACGGGTGGCGGAAAGATGATCGACCGTGCTGCAAGCCAAGCGATGGCCGACAGCGGATCGACGCTCTACCATTCGATTGGTTGTGCCGCTTGCCACCCAAGCTTCAATGACACGCCGACCCCGTCGGCTACATCGGTGCCGCTGGGTGATTTGGGACGCAAGTACTCGCTTGTCTCGTTGGCTCGGTTCTTGCAAAATCCACACACGGTCCGACCAGGATTGCGGATGCCCGGTTTGGTTGGATCGACCGAAGATGCGTTCGCGATCGCCGCGTATTTGACCCGCGACGTGACCGTTCAGCCGGGAACCGCCAAGTTTGCCCGACGGGTCTATCGCGGGAAGTGGGAACGGTTGCCCGATTTCGAATCGATGACGCCCGAGGTGACCGATACGGTGACTGAGCTGAAAATCGACGACATCGAACCCAAGAACAACTTTGGTGTTGTCTTCGAGGCCCAACTGCCGATCTCGGCCGATGGGGAGTACACGTTTCAATTGAGCAGCGACGACGGCAGTGCGTTTTCGATCGGCGAGCATCGATTGGAGAACGATTTCATTCATCCTGATCAGGTCACCGAAGCGACGTTCAAATTGACCGCTGGCGTGCATCCCATCCGCATCGAGTATTTCGATGCGGGCGGACAAAAATCGTTGGCTTTGAAAATGGTGGACCCAACGTATGGGACTAGTGACATCGCCACGCTGATCGCAGACCCTGACAATAGCGAGCCTGACTTTCTGCCCAACAAATTTGATGCTGATTCATCGCTTGTCGCACAAGGACGCCAGTGGTTCGCAAGTGCCGGATGTAAAAACTGTCACGCGGTGGCAGTCAATAACGATGCGAATATCAACGCACCGTCGATCGACGAATTGCGAGTCGACCGTGGGTGCTTGGCGGAATCGATCACTGGACGCGCGGTTGATTACGAATTGAATCCGGCCCAGCGATCGGCGTTGGTTGCTGCGATTGAGTCTCGCCAAAATGGCGTTGCGAAAGCGATCGATGACGCGAGCCGAATTCATTTGACGATGGCAACGCTAAACTGTTACGCCTGTCACGCTCGTGACAAAATTGGCGGACCGGAACTGTCGCGAGACTCGCTATTCACCTCGACCATGCCCGAGATGGGCCTTGAAGGTCGCTTGCCGCCGCCGCTTGATGGTGTCGGTGACAAACTGAATGACAAGTACTTTGCATCGGCGCTGCAAAGCGGTGGCAATCTTCGCGACTACATGATGACGCGGATGCCGGTGTTTGGATACGAACCCCTGCGAGAACTACACCAGTCATTCAATGCCGTCGATCGCAGCGATGAAATGGAAACGGCCGACAACTCGGACCCGCACAGCAAAGTACTGGCGGCAGGCCGAAAAGCGGTCGGCAACCGAGGATTGGCGTGCATCAAATGTCACAGCTTTGGCGGCGATAAAGGCGGCGGGCTGGGCGCGATCGACATGTTGGAAATGACGAACCGTTTGCGTCCCGAGTGGTTCCAGCGGTACCTGCAAGATCCCACCGGGTATCGGCCCGGTACTCGAATGCCGAACAGTTTTGTTGATGGTGTTTCGGCGCTGACGGAACTCTACGATGGTGATCCGGTGCTGCAGATCGATGCGATGTGGCAATACCTATTGCAAGGCGACAAGGCGAAGAGTCCCGAAGGTTTGAAGCAAGGCACGATCGTGTTGGCGGCTGATGCAAAGCCGCGAGTCTATCGCAACTTCTTTAACGGTCTGAGCGCTCGTGGGATCGCGGTTGGCTATCCCAGCGGATTGAATTTGATCTGGGATGCCGAGGCGATGACACTCGCTCGCGTTTGGCGAAACAGTTTCATCGATGCATCGTTGCACTGGGTCGGTCGCGGGCAAGGACGACAAGATCCACTCGGCGACGCCGTCATCGACGTTGAACAGGCAACGCCCATAGCCAAACTCGCGTCAATCGATGCGGCATGGCCCGAAAAAACCGGACGTGAGCGCGGTTATCGATTTGGTGGCTACCGATTGGACGAGGCCGGCAATCCGGTTTTCTCGTACTCGATGGACGGTGCAAAAGTCCAAGATGCGCCGTTGCCACCCAACGTAGAGAACCCGCAAATGGTTCGAAAAATTACCGTTGACGCGGTGTCAGTCCCAACAGGTGAAGCCTTGGTTTGGCAATTCGCAAGCGGTTCGATCCGAGCGACGGACGACGGATTTCGTGTCGATCACAAGTTCACGGTCTCGGTCGAAGGTGTCGATTGCCAGATCGTCACGTTAGGTCAGTCTCAGGCACTGCGAGCGGTGATCCCTGCGGGCAAGACGTCGACCATCACTGAAACGATCCGCTGGTAACGCAAGCCGTCAACGACCTCT
The DNA here is from genome assembly GCA_049680385.1 of Rubripirellula sp. Lineage (GTDB taxonomy): Bacteria > Planctomycetota > Planctomycetia > Pirellulales > Pirellulaceae > Rubripirellula. Next base: position 7,945 of record JBAUHR010000289.1, read on the forward strand.
CAACCTTCAATCGACTTATGAAATACTCACACATCACCATTGCCAGTGTTGCCGCGTTCCTTTGCTTGGGGTTCGCACGGGACGCACACGCCGCGTCGCCCATCGAAGGCGACTACTACCAAATCACCACTTTCGAAACTCCCAAGGATGAAGTGATCGAGGCCTGTGGGTTTCAAGTGATGCCGGACGGCCGACTAGCGGTTTGTTCGCGTCGCGGTGATATTTTTATGGTCGCCGATCCGTTGGCGAACAAAGTCACAGCGGACAGCTTCAGCGTCTATGCCCGTGGATTGCATGAGCCGCTAAGTTTGGCCGAAAAGGACGGTTGGTTGTACGCGACCCAGCGTCCCGAAGTGACTCGGATGCAAGACACGGATGGCGACGGTGCGGCGGACGTTTTTGAAACCTACGCCGACGGATGGGGCGTTTCTGGTGACTATCACGAGTACGCGTTCGGATCAAAGTTTGACGCTGACGGCAACATGCTGATCACGTTGTGTTTGACCGGATCGTTTTCAAGCGTGGTGCCCTATCGGGGCTGGGCGATGCAAATCACGCCGGATGGCGAAACGATCCCGTTTGCCAGCGGTGTCCGTTCGCCAGGCGGTGTTGGCGCGAACTTGGCAGGCGACACTTTTTATACCGACAACCAAGGACCCTGGAACGGAACGTGTGGGTTAAAGATTTTGCAGCGTGGCAAGTTCGCTGGGCATCCGGGCGGATGGAAATGGTTCAAGTCAGCCGAATCGGTGATCGGGAAGCAACCCGTCGAACCGGTCAGCGGCAGTCGGTTGTGGATCGAAGCCGACCGCATCGACGAATTGGTTCCGCCTGCGATTCTGTTTCCTTATGACAAGATGGGAAAGAGCGCGTCGGGGATCGCTTGTGACACCACGAGCGGAAAGTTTGGTCCGTTTGAGGGACAGTTGTTCGTTAGCGATCAAACGCAAAGTCGAGTGATGCGAGTCTTTTTGGAACAAGTCGACGGCGTCTATCAAGGGGCGTGTTTCCCGTTTCGAAAGGGATTCGCTTCGGGGAATGTTGCGACCGAAATGTCACCGTCGGGATCTTTGTTTGTCGGTGGTACGAACCGCGGATGGGGATCGGTTGGGAATAAACCGTTTGCCGTTGAGCGACTTGATTGGACTGGCAAGTTACCATTTGAAATCAAGGAAATGGGTCTAACCGCCGACGGATTCGAGCTGCGTTTCACCAAACCCGTCGACGCGAAAACTGCCGCCGATCTAGCGAGCTATAAAATGACGACGTACGCGTACGAGTATCGCGAACAGTATGGCAGTCCCGAAGTGGATCACACTGAACCGACGATTACTGCGGCCACGGTTTCCGATGACGGCTTGTCGGTTCGATTGGTCGTCGATGGATTGCAGCGCGGTCACGTCCACGAACTGCATGCCGATGGGATTCGTGGTGCTGACGAGTTGCCGCTGTTGCATTCGGAAGCCTACTACACGGTGAACCGAATGCAGACCAAATAGTCGGTCGTTGCGGTTTGGGGCCCGGTCGACCCTATGAACCACATTTCCGGGGACTGCGTACGAAGAATCGTGCTGGCAGACAACTACCGGATCTTGGGTGAATAGATAGATGACAGATGATTTTCCTCAGATGCCGGTTTCCAAGCCCCAACGGGCGATTCCCAAGCAATCCTCCATCGCGGCTGATTCGCCCGGCGGCCGCGAGATTGCGGCGGCAGCGATTTGGACTTTGCTTGCCGATCTGTTGATTTTTCGCAGTCACGGATTTACCGGACTGGCGGTGTTTTTGGTCGCTGTTCCGATCCTGTTCTTTGGGTTGTTCCCTACGATGTTTCGCCAAGCATCGGCGAAGTGGACGATTGGGATCTTGGTCGTTGTGGCCGCTCGACTGATATGGTCGGGATCGTCGCTGACGGTGTTCTCGGGCGTGTTGTTGGTCGTTGCTGTTTCGATGGTCGCCGCGGGCAGCGTGCCGATGGTTCTGGAAGGCATCGTGCTGGCTTCACGCGCACTTTTTGACGGTGCGGTTGGGCTCGGTCACTTTCATCTTTCCAAACATTTGGGGCGAGGCGGAAAGTTGCCGGCCGGATCGCTGTCGATACTGTTGCCGGTCGTCGCTGCCTGTGTGTTTGGTTCGATCTTTGTGTTCGCCAATCCTGATTTGCTGGACCGAGTTTCGACCAGTCTGATGGACGTCGTCACAGGCCTGGTGGACTGGTTGACCGGATTTTCGATCTGGGAGATTCCCTTTTGTGTGGCGGCATTGTTGTTGGGGATCGGGTTGATGCGTCCGGCACTACCGATGATTCGCGTTGGTTCAACCGAGTCGGCGGAGACGGTTCTGTTTGATCAGACCCAGTCCCAGTGGTATGCGGCGTTTCGCAATACCTTGATCACGGTGATTGCATTGTTCGTCGTTTACTTGGGCTTTGAGTGGATGACGCTGTGGAAGCGAGAGTTTCCGGAAGGGTTTTACTATGCCGGCTATGCCCACCAAGGCGCCGCGTGGTTGACGTTTGCATTGGCACTCGCGACCGGCATGTTGTCGTTGATTTTTCGCGGTACGATTTTGGCGGATCCACGATTGGAATCACTTCGCAAGTTGGCTTGGGTTTGGTCGGGCGCAAATCTGTTTTTGGCCGTTGCTGTCTACAACCGGTTGTTGATCTATGTGGGATACAACGGGATGACTCGTATGCGAACCGTTGGATTCTTCGGCATCACTTTAGTTGTGATTGGTTTTGGATTGGTGCTCTATAAGATTGGGCGTCAACGCAACCTGTGGTGGTTGCTTCGATCACAATTGATTGCGTTCACATTGACGGTGATCGCATACAGTGTCTTTCCGGTGGACTACGTGGCGCATCGCTACAACGTCGCGCGTGTTTCGGCTGGATACCTGCGGCCTGCGGTGATGATTGCGGTCAAGCCAATCGATGACGAAGGTGTCGCGTCGTTGTTGGGTTTGGTGGATTGCTCGGATCCAATCATTCGCGAGGGCGTGCGAGCAAAGTTGGCACAGCGACAAAAAACAATCGAGGCCGATTCCAACGTCCACTGGACGGCCTATCAAGCCAGCACGAACCGCTTGCGTCGCGTTTTGAAAGCGAACGAATCTAAGTGGACGGACTATGGCAACCGTAAGCAACAAGAACGCGCGATCAGCGTGTTCCGAGAATACGCGATGCAGTGGTATTGATGTCAGATACTGGGCTGTTGGGAATCGAGTGCACTGAGTGCTCGGACCAGCGCGATTGACGCTTCGGCTTCTTCGCTGACGACACAACTAGCACCGAGGCTCTTCATTTTCTTGGCGCTTGATTGATAGCGGCACCGGACAATTAAGTTCCCGGCTCGGTTCAGTTTGTGGATCGACCGGACGATTCGAATGGCGATTTCGTCGTGCGGCACGCAAACGACGATCGTGGTTGAATCGCCGATCGCGGCGGCTTTTAGAATTTGTAAATCCGTGGCGTCGCCGGCCACGGTGCGGAAACCTTCTTGCGCGAACAGTTGCAAATTGATGGGGCTAAGGTCGACCAGGCAGACGTCGTTTCCGGACGTTTCAAGCTGGGATGCCATGCGCCGGCCGATGGGGCCTGCGCCGATCACGGTGGCTCGTTTTCCGGCTGGGATTTGCTGCGAGAGGAGCGGTTCAGATGCTTCGTTGTGTTCGTCGGTCTGTGTCCATCGAAGTCCGATCTTCATCAGCGGCGGCGTCAAAACGAGCGAGCCGACCGCGATGGCAACGACGCGTTGATAGATGGAATCGTCGATCACGCCGGATTCAAGCCCCAGTAAAACCAGCACGAACGCAAACTCGCCAACATGCGCCAGTCCGATGCCCATTCCGAAGGCGCTCTTCAATGACAGGCCGGTTAGCTTCAATGCGATCGTAGCGGCGATCGCTTTGATGGCGATCACGGCCGCCAACGAGCCGACCATGAACAGAGGTTCGGAAATGAACAGTACTGGGTTAAAGATCAAGCCCAAGCAGACAAAGAACACGGCGGCGAACGTTTCGCGAAACGGCAACACCAACGCGTCGATCTGTTTGGTCCATCGGTTACCGTTGAAAATCAGCCCGGCGGCAAACGATCCGACTGCCGGTGGAAGTCCGACGGAGTACGCTGCTAGGGTGACACCGCCTAGCGAAACCAGCGTGAACAAGATGACCAAGTCCGGGCTTCGGTACTTGGCGAACATCGGGATCAACCAGCGAGCCAGGATCCATCGCAGTGCAATCACGACAGTGACAAACACCAGCGACGTGGCAGCTAGGATCGCGTACTGGGCCGGGCTAACTTGGTCACCGCCGCCGGTCAGTAGTGGCACCAACAACAACAGCGGTACGAGCGCGGCGTCTTGGAACAGCAGGATTCCGATCGCTCGTTGTCCATGCGGTTGTTCGAATTGGCCCCATTCCGAAAGTGCTTTGAACGTCAGCACCGTCGAGCTGAAGGCGACTGCAGATGCAATCAGTACCGCCGACTGCCAGCTCATTTGCATCCACGTCAGAACCATCACGACGGGAGCTGCGACCAGCGTCATTTGCACCATGCCGCCCACGAACAATTTTGAACCCAATCGTTTCAGGTCATCGATCGAGAACTCGAGCCCGATTGAAAACAGCAGCAAGAAAACACCGGCTTCGGCGAATTGTTCGAGTTGGTGTTCTTGGTCGGAAACCAGATTCAGAACCTCGCGGCCAACGATCGCGCCGACGATCAAGTAGCCGATCAAGACGGATGCCCGAAGCCACCGACAAACCAATCCAGCGACAAGGCCGGCAGTCAAGATGATCAGTAGATCGTGGACGAGCGACTGAGACATCAGCGACACGCTTTCTTTATGTGCGAAGGATCAAGTGGTAGGCTGACAGAGCGATTACTTACAGTGCGTTTTATTGCAGAGCGGCCGCCAAAAGTGAAGAAACAAGAACGTGCCGATTGGGTTCGCCATCAGTTGGCCAATTTGTATCCCGACCCGCCAATCCCTCTGGATCATCGTGACGACTTTACATTGTTGGTGGCGGTGCTGCTGAGCGCGCAGTGTACCGATAAAAAGGTTAACGAAGTCACACCAGAACTGTTTCGTCTGGGGCCGACGCCTGCCGCAATGCGAGATTTGGGTGAAACGGCGATTTTAGACATCATTCGTCCACTTGGTTTGTCGAAACAGAAAGCCAAGCACGTTGCCAAACTATCGGAAATGATTGTTGACGATCACGGCGGTCTGGTTCCTCAGACGTTCGAAGGGCTGGAGTCATTGCCGGGTGTTGGACACAAGACAGCCAGCGTCGTAATGTCACAGGCGTTTGGAGTTCCCGCGTTTCCCGTTGATACGCATATCCACCGTTTGGCCCAGCGTTGGGGATTGTCGAGCGGTAAGAGCGTCGTGCAGACCGAACGTGACTTGAAAAAACTGTTTCCCGAATCGTCGTGGAATGAATTGCACCTGCAGATCATTTTTTACGGTCGCGAACACTGCACCGCTCGGGCGTGCGACGGGACGAAGTGCGGAATCTGTACCGAACTGTACCCACGCCGCGTCAAGCCAGTGGTCTGGAACAAGCCGTAGTCGGAAAGCCTGCGGGGCGGACGGCTGTCTTAAGTCAGCACCATGTTGTTGCGGTGGACCACGTTTTCGTACGAACAGTACCCCAGGATGTCGTGGATTTGGTCGCTCGGTTGGCCCATGATTTTGACGATGTGAGCCGAGCGATAGTTGCACAAACCACGCGCGATTTCGTTTCCGTCGGGATCCAGTAATGCAATGATGCTGCCAGCCGGGAATGCGCCGTTGACCGCTGTGACGCCGACCGCCAGCAAGCTCTTGCCGTGTTTGGTCAGAGCTTTGGCGGCACCGGAATCAAGCTGCAAGCTGCCAGCAACCGGCGCGGCCGCGCCGATCCATCGCTTGCGTCCACGAATCGTTTGCTTGGGTGGCAGGAATAGGGTGCCGATGGATTCGCCGGCCATGATCTTGTCCAGCACATCGTCGTTTCGGCCAGGCGCGATGAACGTCGCGTGGCCATGTTGGGTGGCCAGCTTGGCGGCTCTCAGCTTGCTGGCCATGCCGCCTTTGCTGCTGCTGCTAAGTTTGTCGTGCGCGAAACCAAACACTTCGTCGTCAATCTCTTTGACGATGTCGATGCGTTTGCTGGTCGGAATGTCGGGGGGGCCGTCGTACAACCCTTCAATGTCCGACAAGATGATCAGAACCGAGTCGACTAGCAGGCCGGCAACCTGAGACGCCAATCGATCGTTATCGCCAAACGTTGTCTTCAATTCGGCGACCGCAACCGTGTCATTTTCATTGATGATCGCGATGGACCCGAATCCATGAATTTGGGTCAGGGCATTGCGAACGTGCAGATAGCCCGACCGCCGGCGCAGGTCGGCGGCTGTTAACAGGACTTGGGCGGCATGGCGGCCATGGACGGCTAAAGACAACTCATACGCTTGGATCAAGTCGGCCTGGCCGATCGCAGCGATCGCCTGCAGTTGCGCTAACCCGCTGGGCCGGTGTTCGAGCCCAAGTTTGCCAAGACCGGCGCCAACGGCACCGCTGCTGACCAGCAGAACCTGTCGGCCTGTATCGGCAATTCGGCAAAGTCCGCGAGCGAGCACGTCAATCCGTCGTCGATCGAGTTTGCCGTCGTCCCCCGTCAGGACACGGGTGCCGACTTTTACGACCACGCATTGGGCTTTCTTGATCGTTTTTTTGCGTATCTGTTGAGAAGTTTTGGGGCTTGAATTCATGGCCACGACTAGGAAGATGCTCTCGTTAGTACGATTTGCGGTTTGTTTTTACGCGTCTCCGCGTATTCTGGAAGACTTCAAATTGTCACGGGGAATCGACCTGCGGGGAACCCCGCTGTACAAACCCCGGATAAAAGCGTCTCAGGGCTGTGCCCGTTATCCAGGAAACTCCGTCGATATGAGCGAAATCCATCACGAATGTGGTGTTGCAGCCATTTATCATCTGTCCGGTCGTGGACGCAGCCCGATGTGTACCGAGGATGGCCCTCGGCAGATCAGCCGGTTATTGCCGCGAATGTTGCTGGACATCCAAAATCGTGGCCAATTGGCCGCCGGGATGACCACCTACGATCCTGATCAACCACGGCTTCTGCGAACTCGCAAGGATGTCGGAACGGTCACGGAAGTCTTTCGGCTCAACCACCGTGCCAAAGCCGAATCTTTGATGAAGTCTTTGGCTGGCCGAGCCGCGATTGGTCACGTGCGTTACGCCACTTGCGGACAAGACGATCGCAGTTACGCACAGCCGTTCGAACGAAAGCACATCCATAAAAGCAAATGGTTCAGTTTTTGTTTCAACGGGCAATTGTCCAATTATGGGTTGCTGAAAGAGCGACTGCTCGCTGACGGGCATCACCACCTGACGCTGGACACTGATACTGAAATCATTTTGCATGAATTGGCTCGCCAGATGAGCGAGTCGCCAACGCGAATCGACTGGATCGACGTCCTGAAGCAAACCACAGCGGGTTTCGATGGTGCCTATTCGTTGGCCGTGTTGACCGCCGAAGGCGAGATGATCGTGGCTCGCGACCCGCTTGGGATTAAGCCGATGTGCTACGTCCATGATGGGCCGCTATTTGCCGCAGCCAGCGAGAGCGTCGCATTGTTGAATCTGGGATTCAGCAACGAACAAATCAAATCCTTGCCGCCGGGACACGCGATCATCATTGATCCCGAAACCGGTTTTCGAATGGAACGTTTTGCCGAAGCCAAAGATCCAAAGCACTGTTTCTTTGAATGGATTTACTTTGCCAACGTCGCCAGCACTCTGGACGAGCAAAGCGTCTACCTGAGCCGAACTCGTTTGGGTGAAGAACTGGCACGGGCCGAACGCGAACTTGACCGTGTCGCCTTGGATTGTCCTGACACGATCATCGTGCCGGTGCCGGACACCAGCAAAGCCGCGGCCGACTCGATGGCGTATCAGTTGTCGATTCCCTGTCGCGAAGGCTTGATCCGCAACCGTTATGCCGGGCGGACTTTTATCGAAGGCGGGACCGCGCGGAAGGCAAAAGCCGCCACGAAGTACACGCCGCTGCGTGAAGTCATGGAAGGCAAACGCGTCATTTTGGTCGAAGACTCGATCGTCCGCAGCACGACGATGAACGTGTTGCTGGATCGGATTCGTGATGTCGGTGGCGCCAAAGAAATTCACGTCCGCGTGGCGTGTCCGCCAATCATTGCGCCATGTTTTTACGGCATCGACATGAGCACGATCGATCAATTGATCGCGCCGAAGTACTTCCCCAACGGGCAACTGACCGACGAAGCCCAACAGCGTTTGGCGGATGATCTTGGTGCTGATTCGCTTCGGTATTTACCTGTCGAAGCGATCGCACGAGCGATCGGCAAGCCGTCGGATCATCTGTGCCAAGCTTGCGTGACCGGCCAGTACCCGACCGTGTGCGGCCAACATCTGTATCAGATCGCCCTCGACAATCGCGGTTGCAAATTAAGCAGCAAGCGGACGTACGATCAATTGGCCGCTGCCCTATCGCAGGGTTAGCGGTTGAATCGTCGTTTTACCCACCGCCCGCATCTAAGCATTCCCGCCGGTGAAACCGTTATTCGAGTAGCCGGTTGGAACCGGCCCTACCCGAAACCAAGCTGCAGCAGACTGGTACTGCGGCCGATTTGCAAATTAACGATTCGTATCGGGCAGTCTGTGTGAGAGCAAGTGTGCGAGCGCATTGAGAACCATTTGGTCGGCGATCGATTCGGCGGCTTGTCGTTTTTGTCTGTTCTGGCAACCCGCGTGATCATCAAGCATGGTTGACCAAACGGTGGACTCTCGCGAGGTTTGCATGGCAACACAGATTCGGCACACATCGGGCCGTGGCGGATCGGTCGGCAGTACCGCCAACATCGCCAAACCGACGGCGTGATCCGCAGACTTGGTCCCTAACGTTTCTGCTCGTTTGTAGGCTGATGAAGCCGCCTGCCTTGCCGTTGCGGTCGACGCGCTGCTGTCGGCCGGTGGCGCACCCAGATAAGATTCTAGCGAAGCACGTGAATACGGGATTGCCGCTTCGACAAAGTTCTTCGATGCTCCTTGGCGACGAAAGCAATGGGATATCGCACCACTGCCGCCGCCTGTGACAACCAATGCGATTTGCCAATCTGATTGGACAAGGCGGGCGAAAAGGTCGGTTGCCCACTGGTCTGGTGACGAATTCAATGCAGATTTCCGCCTGAAATAATGAATTTTGAAATGATGATACCAACGTTTCGACAACTGTTCCGATCCAGCAACTGCAAGCGAATTGCACAGTCGGTTGGTTTCGCATTTCTGATTGTTATCGTTCAGCCGATGTCGTTGCACGGTCAAGATCAACTGGTGATGCCTGACGATAAAGCCATCGCCAAAGAGAAATCCAAACCCGATCGGCAAGAACCAAACGCTACGCCGGTTGATGTTAGCGTGGATCAGGTAACGGCGGCAAAGATCAAAGAGTTCCTGTCACAGGTTGAAAACGCTAGTGACTTGGAACCCGAATCGCTGGCGGCTGTCAAAACCATCATCAGCCAAGCTTCGGATGAACTTGCGCGTTCGAGCAAACTCGACTCGTCGGCCAAACAGGATCGGATCGCTGTCGAAGGTGTGCCGGCGCGGCTGGAAGCGTTGCAAAACGAAATCAGCGCGGCGGCTAAGACCGGGGTGAGTTTGCCGCCCGAATCGGCGTCGTTGCAGGAACTGGAAAGCAGTTTGGCATCTTTGTTGGTGCGGACGCAGGAAGCTAAGAACCGGGTAACGAGCCTGCAAGCCGAGCAATCCAGACGCGCCGATCGGCGCAAACAGATCGTGGTGCTGCAAGCGTCGCACGGTCAACGCGTCGCCGAAGCCGAGCAGCAACTCGCAGCGGAATCGCCCGCCGGCGAATCGACCTGGTCGGCCACTGCACGGAAAATGCTGCAGGCCGCAAAGTTGCAATCGTTGGAACTCGAATTGCCTGCCAACCAATGGGAACTGGCTCGCTATGACGCCGAGCAAGCGGTCGATTTGTATGCGTTGAAGTCCAAGCAAGCGATGGCCGATGTTGCCGCTGCCGAGAATGCTGTCGCAGAACTGGGCCAGCGGATTGATCAGTCTCGCAAGAATCAGGCTAGAAGCCAAGTCAAAGATCTACGCCGTTTGGCGGAATCGATCGACTCACCCGAGTTGGCTGCAATGGCGCTACGCAGTGCCGAACTGGCCGAAGAGAACGAAGAAGTTGTTAGCAGTATCGGCAATGTTACGACGCAGTCCGAAGCGTCGCAAATTCGATTAGACACCCTGCTGAAAACGAGCTCCCGTACTCGCGAGCGTCTCGAACGCGTCGGCCTCAGTGGAGCAATCGGATTAGAGCTGCGAAAACAGCTCTCGTTACTGCCCGACATCCGCGAGATTCGACGTGATGTCTCGGCTAGACAGGAAACAATGCAAGACGTCGAACTCAAACGCCTTGATCGCGAAGACGAACTGACCGACGCGTCCCAAGTGCAACTGAGTCCGGAAGCGAGTGGCCTGGAAAAACAGATTCAATCTGACCGTGTCGCCGTGCTGCAATCGTTATCGAAAAATTACAACTTGTATTTTCAGCAGTTGTCGGATCTGGACTTCAATGAACATCAATTGATCCTAGCGAGTGAATCGTATCGTTCGTTCTTGAACGAGCATGTGCTGTGGATTCGCAGCAATTCGTTCTTTGGATGGCAATCGCTCAAAGAGGCGGTCGGTGACGCCAAGCAATTGCTGCAACCATCATCTTGGAAAGATGTCGCCACATCGCTGTGGATCGATGCCTTCATACAGCCTTGGTTATATGGCCTTGCGTTGTTGGCAACGTTGTTGCTGATGCCGGCGCGGTACCGCGGTCGAAACCATCTTGCCGAATTTGGGAAGATTGCCGCGCGTCCTACGTGTACTGAGTTTTCGGTCACGATCCGGGCGGCATTGATGACCGTTGTGATGGCCATCGCCTGGCCCGCGGTGGCGATTTTTATCGGATGGCGATTGGTGGCTTCGCCTCACGCGGCGCCGTTCTCGATCGCGTGGGGGCACGCACTCGTCGCCGCCGGAGTAGTCCTGACGCTGTTCAATGTGGTCAGGCATGCGTGTCGCGAACATGGTCTAGCTGCGTCTCACTTTGGGTGGCCGACCCGAGTCACGCAGATGCTAAGAAGCAAGATGCGGCGGCTGCGGTTCTTGTTGATTCCACTTGTGTTGATGGTGGTGATGTTGCGCGAACTGGGCGGAATCGACGGTGTCGACGGCGGCAACAATCTAGAACGGCTTTGCATGATCATGTCATTGTTGATTCTAAGCTGGACGCTGCGCCGGATTCTCAATCCCAGCGATGGTGCGGCTGCCGAATACCTGCGCCGTAACCCCAACGCTTGGTTCACCCGAACCAGTGGACTGTGGTCTTGGTGCCTGATCGGATTTCCGCTGGTGATGGTGGTCCTGATCTTCGTTGGGTTCTTCTACACCGCCACCGAATTGACGTGGCGTTTCTGGCACATGATTTGGATCGCGGTCAGTCTGGTTGTGGTTCGCGCGATGGTGATTCGTGCTTTGCAAGTCAATCATCGCAAGTTGGGTATTCGCAAGATGAAGGAACGGCGCGCGGCGCAATTGCAGGCCGCGGCTCAGGCAACCGGGGATACGCCGGGCCAGGCCGCCAAGCCGGTACCCGTCGAACAAAACGTCACGGGCGAGGGATTGTCCCTTGAAAACGAACACGATGCGCTGCGAGCCAATAGCGAGCAGGTGATTCGGATCATGAATTCAAGTTTGATGATGTCCGGACTGTTGCTGATGTGGTTCCTTTGGTCCGGTTTGTTCCCGGCGCTGGGAATCTTGAACCAAGTCGAACTTTGGAACACCGAACGCGAAGTGGTGGTGGAAACCCCAGCCGAAAACGGCGGAGTCACGCGGGTTACTGAAACGCAAGTCGAACCGATCACGTTGGTGAACCTATTGGGCGCTGCCCTGATCGGGTTGATCACCTTTACGTTGGTGCGAAACGTGCCCGGGCTGATCGAAATCACAATTCTGCAACGGTTGCCACTCGAGGCGTCGTTCAAGTTTGCCATCGTGACGATGTGTCGATATGTGATTTTGGTGGTCGGGATGTTGTTCGCGTTTTCGGCGATTGGTGCCAATTGGTCGAAACTACAATGGCTGGTCGCCGCGTTAACGGTCGGTCTCGGATTTGGACTTCAGGAGATTTTCGGTAACTTTGTTTCCGGGATCATTATCCTGTGGGAACGTCCGATTCGCATCGGAGACGTTGTCACGTTGGATTCGGTCAGCGGAACTGTCTCGCGGATTCAGATGCGGGCGACCACGATCATGGACTGGGATAGGAAAGAGTACATCGTTCCGAACAAAGACTTTGTGACTGGCCGTTTGCTCAACTGGACTCGGTCGGACCAGGTTAGCCGGATCGTGATTCCGGTTGGTGTGGCATATGGAATGGACGTCCGGCTGGGGCTTCGGCTATTGCTGCAAGTCGCCGACGAAAATTCGAAAATCCTGAAAGATCCGATTCCTGCCGCAACCTTTGATAACTTCGGCGATAGCACGCTGAATTTGACGCTTCGGTGTTTCGTCCCCAGCCTGGAAGGTCGGCTCGATACGATCAGCGACTTGAATCTGGCGATCGATGACGAATTCGCCAAAGCCGGCATCGAAATCGCATTTCCTCAACAAGATGTGCATATCCGCTCGGCACCGCAGCAGTTTACGTTCAAAGATCTGGCATCTGATCCGTCAACCGAGCACGAATCGTAGAACGCAGCGACACATTGATACACAAATTGCTGATGCTGTCAGATTGAAGGAAAGTTAGACTATGAATCGATTGTGAGTGGCAATCGATCAGTTTCAATCCCGGCAAAGTGGTTCCCCAGCATGTTGCGAATTGGTTATCAATCAGTATTCGTGGTTGCATCGATAGTCTTGTTTCAGGGTTGGGCGATGACACCGCCGGCAGCGGCAGCCTCGCCAACCGACAGTGCCTCTGCGTCGGATCTTGTGCTTGGTCAGTTCGATCTGAGCGACCATCGCGGGCGACGTTGGACGCTCGACGACTTCGACGATAAGTCATTGGTCGTGGTTGCGTTTCTTGGGGTCGAGTGTCCGCTTGCCAAGCTGTATTCGATCCGCCTGAATGAATTGGCCGATCAATATGCCAACCGCGGCGTTGCTGTGGTCGGTGTGATGAGCAATCGGCAGGACTCATTAGCCGAGATCGGTTCGTTTGTTTCCCGACAAGCCATTGATTTTCCACTACTCAAAGATGGCGGCAACCGTCTAGCTGACCAACTCGACGCCGAACGAACGCCCGAGATGTTCGTTTTTGATGCAAAGCGGCGACTGCGATATCGTGGCCGCGTTGATGATCAGTACGGTATCGGATACGTCCGTGACGAGCCGGGCCGACGTGACTTGAAAATTGCCATCGATGAACTTTTGACCGGTCGCGATGTCTCGATCGCGCGGACTGCTGCGATCGGGTGCATCATCGGACGATCGAAACCGACGGTCGAAAATCCGACGATCACCTATGGCAGCCATGTTGCCAAAATTCTGAACAAGCACTGTGTCGAGTGTCACCGCGAGGGTGAGATTTCGCCGTTCTCGCTGACCGATCCGGACGAAGTCGTCGGCTGGGCCGATATGATCGCCGAGGTCGTTCGCGAAGAACGGATGCCGCCATGGCACGCCACCGGCGAACACGCAAGTTTTGCAAATGATCGCCGCATGTCCGATGCTGACAAGCAGACTCTCTATGACTGGGCCGACTCGGGGGCGCCGATCGGATCGTTGGAAGACTTGCCCGAGTTGCCCGCCAAAGTGTCAAAGTGGCAACTTTCACGCAAACCCGATCATGTCTTCAACGTCAGTCCGGAACCGATCGACATTCCTGCCGAAGGTGTGATCCGTTATCAGTATTTTGCGGTCGATCCTGGTTTTGAAAAAGACGTTTGGATCGAAGCCGCAGAACTGCGTCCCGGCAATCGCGAGGTTGTCCACCACATCTTGGCCTTCGCTGTCCCCAAAGGACAGCGACGTGGTTTGGATGCGGCGCGTGGATTCTTGGTGGGATATGTTCCGGGCGCCAGGCTTGAACTATCACCCGACGGTCATGCCAAAAAGATTCCCGCAGGAAGTGAACTGGTGTTCCAGGTTCACTACACGCCGACCGGGTATCCACAGACGGATCACAGCCAACTAGGGATCCTGCTAGCTGATCCAGATGAGATCACGCACGAGATTGTGACAACCAGCGCGATCAATCCATCGTTCCGTATTCCGCCTGGCGAATCAGACCACAGCGTCACGGCAGTTGGGCCACCGTTCCCTGAAAACGCAACACTGCTGTCGTTCAGCCCGCACATGCACGTTCGAGGAAGATCTTACCGATATGAATTGCAAGATCCTGCAGGCAAACGCGAGCCGATTTTGGACATCCCCGCCTACGACTTCAATTGGCAAACAACCTACGTGTTAAGCGAACCGCGTCCGTTGACCAAAAGCGGCCGCATGTATTGCGTGGCGACATTCGACAACAGCGAAGACAATCTCAACAATCCGGATCCGACGGCCGAAGTCCGCTGGGGCGATCAGACTTGGGACGAAATGATGATCGGGTATTACCACTACAGCATTCCACTAACAAAGGAAGCCGAGTCGAATTCAAACGAGTCAATCGAAGATAGGATCCGTCGGGCCGTGGTTCTGAAAAAGTTTGACGAACTCGATACGGATGGTGACGGCAAGGTCAGCCGTGATGAAACCCCCGCAAAGATCCACGAAGCGTTCGACAAACTCGACGCGAACCAAGACCGCGTACTGACACGCCAGGAAGCTGGCCGATAGCGGTACGTCTTTCATTGCGGGCGTCCATCTGTTCTCCAGCCGCGCGTTCTCGACCGAAACTATCCCAGTGAGGTCGTGGGGTTTTGCTTCGTTATTTCACAAGCGTCTCCTTCACTCTCCCTCAGGCGGATTCCACAACTGAGCCGACGGCGCGAGCCGCGGGTTCTCGGTACTCTTTCACTCTCCCTCTGGCGGATTCGAAAACTGAGCCGACGGCGCGAGCCGCGGGTTCTTGGTACCTCACGACCCCAACCCCGGCCACGGTACCCGCGGCTAGTGCCCACTGCCACTTCCTTTGCGGCTAGTCGGGTGGTGGTTGCTGCTCGTTCTCTCGCTTCTTTTTTTGCGTAACTTTTGCATTTCGTGGTCTCTTGTCGCCGTGGGTGCGCGACGCGCGGGCAATCTCGAGGCTCTTTGCGAAGCGGGAGCGTGCGTTTGGACGCACTCACCAAGCCTTTCGTATAGGCGGTTTGCCATTGCTCAAACGTCTCGCACTTTCACTTGCACGCTTTGGTAGCATCGGGCGCGGTTTCAGACGAAGGACGTTGGCGAGCGGGCGGTGCAAATTTTCTGTTTCCGGTGCGAGCACTCAGCAAGATGTTTCGTGGCAAGTTTCTGGCGGGCCTGCGTGACCTGATCGACACGAATCAACTCGTGCGTCCCAAAGGAAACGAGCAAATTGTGTTACCGCCGCGACGTCTGCTTCGCCAACTTTCGAAAAAGTCCTGGGTGGTGTACTCAAACGCCCCCTTCGCCGGCCCACGCAAGCTGTTGGACTACCTCAGTCGACACACTCATCGTGTGGCGATCTCCAACGATGGCTTGCAGGCATGCTGTGACGGTCAGGTTACTTTTAGCGACCGAGATCGGCGCGACGGCGACCGCCATAAAGAGATGGAACTTCCCGCCGACAAATTCATCGGTCGATTCTTTTTTCACGTTCTTCCCGATCGGTTCGTGCGGATTCGCTTGAGCGATGGATCCGAAATGTGTTGGGGATCGGCGTGGAAGCGTGTCCGAGTTGCGGTGAAGTGTTGTCGGCAACGCAGTTACCTGCGACGCGTCCAGCCATCAAGCGGTGCCGCCCCAATCGGCACTCGCGCGGCCCACCGGCGGAGTCCACCAAATGATGACCCCTGCCAACCACAAACTGCCCGGCCGCCGTTGGGCTACCGCTACGCACGCCCACTGCCATCGAGCTGGAAATCGCACGCGTTCTGCTCCGATCGACCGGCAAGCGACGCCACCGGGCACGTAGCCTACCTTCCACGAGTCTAAAACCGTGGCACCGGCTAAGCTGACTCAATACAATATCCAAGCAGCAAGCCGCCACAGCTACGCGGCTCAGTGCAACATGTTTTATCGGCCATCGCTGCCGCGACGACGCGATAAAACACGATTCGTTCGCCGACTTGCTTCGCCATGGCGGGATACAAAACTGCAATGACCAATCCGTACTCGCCATCAAATGCACAGCTAAACGACTCGCGAACCATGTATCGAGCGAACTCCGCCTTCAAGGCTGTGCTCGTAAGCTGCCGCAGTGGTTTGCTGTGGTCGTTGGTCGTGATGGTGCCCATATCATTTTTGGTAGTACCGGCAATTCCACGCCGATTGGTACATGACCAAAATGGCGACGCAGTGCCGTACATCAAGTCTGTTGGCTATCTAGGGATGATGCAGGAGATGCTCGGTCTTGTTGCGCCCATTGCAATGATCTGGACACTGTCTGCAGGTGCTGTCGGCCTGATACGATATATTCGTACTGGCGGGTCGTTGCCGCTAGGAGGACGGACGAACGGTGCCAGCCACGAATGGCACAGTCATTGACGTATCTACTTGGTTTCAAACGAGTTGTCTCCCTTGGCGAGTCTCGCTTGTAAGACTTTGCGAGGTTGCATCATCAGGTTGTAGTTGCTGCCTCGATTCTTTCGCACCCGTGGTTCAAAGCGACCTGGACGTCTACCAACAAGGCATTTGCCGACTTGCTCCAACCGGGTGACGCAGTAACTTCTTCGATCCATCCCTGTCATGGTGTCGATCACGTCCCACGCCGCCAGCACGAACTGACAGCAACTCACGAAGCTAACCTCACGTGGCCGCGTGCCGCACATCCAGGCACTGCCAAGTGCCGTTGTTCGAATCGCATTGTACGCCAGCATGGTCACCCAGAACTCCTTGTGCACCATCTCTGGACTCTTGCAACGCAAATAGTTCAAGTTCATGTGTGTTTTGATACTGCGAATATCCAACTCCGCATTCCAACGATACCCAAACAGCTCTGCGAGATCCTCGTACTGCACCGCTTCTTCGCCATCGACATCGGTCATTGTGGTGACGATGACAAACGGATCTTGCTTGCGCCCAGGCTTAGTGATCACGTAACGGATCTCGCGAAGCTCGATCGATTTCGGCATGGTGTCGTACATCTCCTTGCTCATCCATGGCGGACGGCCCGGTCGATCCCAACTAACAACATGATCGTCTTTGCCCAGTCGACGACCGCGTCTGAAATCGGTGTGACGCTTTTGATGTTTTCGAAAACAGACTTCCACACCGGCCCGCATCAACAACACGATCATCCAGTAGTTGCCATAAAAACGATCGGCAACCGCCACGTCACCTTTACTGAAGCAACCGATAATCTGTCGAAGCAATGCCGTCTCACCTGTTTCCTTGCCTTTGTACTTGGCGATTGCACAGTCAACCACACAGGCCGTCGCCAGCGAGATAACGACAACAAATCGAGCAATCGGAAAACCGATGCCGGGTTTCTGCGCGGGGTTTTGAGGGTAGGCCTCTTGGTTCCTTGGTGTGTCAGGCAACATGAAAGTCGAACCATCGACGAGCTTGGCGTGCCGCCCCTTCCAAAGATGCTGTGGCTCGACCATTCGCTCGGCTTCGTTTGCGATTTGAGTGGTCAGTTCATGGAGTGCGTCTTCGGAGAGTTTTGCTCTGGCACGGCAGTAATCACGTGTATCCGGATCGACATCGCCAAGAGCATGGCCGGTCAGGTAGCTACTTATTCTCGCGACGGCACTTTGACAGGATGCTTCTTTTCCATCACGTAGAACCTGGCTCATGAACGCCCACAGCACAACCGCGGTGGTGTAGGTTCGACCGAAGAGCCCACCATGTTTTTCAAAGACCTGAGTGATCAGCTTCTGGCTAAGGATGTCGACAAAGGGCAGGCCCGGCGAACCGAGAAAACCAGCGACAGTTTGCCCGAAACTGAAGTTGCCGCCGGTGGCGGGATTGACACAAAATGCCATGAGAAAACCCTCCCTGGTCTCCTGTTTTCGCAGGCAGTGACCGGGGAGGGCTTCTAACAATGTGAGACCTGGGAGGGGTTCACTGCAAGACTGATCGTCCTGCGTCCGCAATTTTAACGAAAACTGCTGGCTTGCAGATAGGCGTCTTCTGCGCCGACGCAAAGCCAATCACAAATGACTGTGCCATTCGTGGGTGGCACCTTTCTTTTCTCTTAGGCCTGGGCATGGAACAACTCCGCGTGGAAATGAGGAACTCCAATCAGAATACCGATCAACCGCGGAAAGTCAAGCGATAGGTGGGTGGCACCTTTCTTGGTTCGTGCGGACATGCTTGGCGAATCGCCGAGTGGTTTGTGGCGTGGCTTGCGGGGCCGTTCGCGCAATAATCCGAATAACCGTCGTCAACCACCGCTGCCTGGACGCAAACTGAGGCAAAAGGTCACTCGTTTCAGGCTCTTTTTGGCAACAGCACTATATTGAGAACTCTCTTGTGGCTCCTTTCTCAGGTGCCCTCGGCATCCAATTCAGGAAGTTCTTGTGCATCTGTATTTCTTTTTGGTCGTCATCGTTTCGCTTAGCTGTGGTTCCTTACCCGCCAGCGATATCAATCCCGTCTCGGCCGCGCTTGCGACCGCGATGATGGTGACCGCTTGGGTGATCCTGAGTCACGTCGCGGCGCGAAGCGTTGCGTTGTACGTTCGCGACGAAAAGGTTGAACCGCTTGCCGGTGCCGACTGGTTAGAAAAACAGCTCGCTGCGTTCCGCTGGATCGGATTGGGAGTCGCGGTCTTGTGTTTAGCCGGATTCGGTTTAGCTCGGACGCTCGAGTCGATTCCTTACGTCGCCGATTCGATGTTCTTGCAAGCGATCGTGTTGTTGTCGCCTGGTGTCGTGATTTGTACCGGGACTTGGTCGGCCGAGCATAGTTACGGTCGCATGTTGAAGTACACCAAGGCGGGTGTCGGGAATCACGTCCGGTCGGTTTGGATGTCCTTTCGCAGCGGAATGGCGTGGCTGGTGATTCCTGTGTTGATGTTGTTGGGAATGTCAGACTTGGTGGCGCTGTTGCCGATCAGCGCATCGGCGACCAGCGTGGTGACCTTTGTGATGATTGCCGGATTTGTGGTGCTGGGATTGCCGTGGATGATTCGGCATCTGTTCAAAACCGAACGGCTAGATGTGGCATCGAGCGAATGGGTGAATCAGTTGATGGATGCGGCAGGAGTTCGCCGGATTCGCGCGGTCCGCTGGAACACCGGCGGAACGGCATTCAACGCGATGGTCGCCGGGTTTGTGCCGCCGATTCGAACGTTGTTGTTGTCGGATCGTTTGCTGGACGAGCTGCCTCGTTCGCAGATCGCGATGGTCGTGCTGCACGAGGCCGCCCATCTGCGTCGTCGTCACGTACCGATGCGAATGTTGGCCGTGTTGCCGGCCTGGGGTGCGGGAGCGTTGATCACGCGGGTGACCGGCAACCAATCATGGTCGTTGGTTGCCGGATCGGTCATCGGAATTTTGTTGACGATGCTGATTCTGCGCATCGTCGCCTACCGGACCGAACATGATGCCGACGTGCAAGCTTGCCGAATGGCAGTTGAAATTGCATCGAAAGAAACCGGCGTGACCGATGTACCGGCCACGTACGAGGAAGCCGTCAGCACTCTGGCATCGGCATTGATGCGAGTCACGTTCGACCATCCGTCGGGACGCAAACCGACTTGGCTGCATCCAGGCGTTGCTGAACGAATTGCCTGGATGAACGAAGAAGGCGAAGGCGACCCTCCCGTGATCCATTCGTTCGCCGAATCGGCCTAGCTAGATTTGCAGCTTAGCGTAAGCGAACGTCTGGGTTAGGCGACTCTGCACAACTAGTTGCCCGTGTCAACTCAGGTATCGGTTCGGCAGATCGAAGTAGGGCCGGTTCCCACCGGCCAATCCGTTGATTCGAACGGCCGGTGGGAATTGGCCCTATCTGAAAAACAAGCTGACACAGTCAACTAGCAGTCTCTGCACAGCAAAGCGTGCAACGTTTGTCTCAAGCGTTCTGCTGTCGCAGCAACGACGGTTTCGCCCGGAGGGAGAGTGACTTCGACATCATAGGACACGCCCGAAACGGAAGGTCTCTCAAGCCGGGCGTTTTCATACGCGCCTACGTCTTACTAGCACCTGCGTCTTGCTAAACCGACAAACTGTTGGCAAGCTTCGCTGCAGCCGGATCAGTCGACGTTTTCGAAATCGTCGAAGTCGTCCAGGTCGTCATCGATACTGTCGTCGGTTTCTTCGTCAGGTGTGTCGCCCGTGTTCAGTCCAAATTCGGCGCTGATTTCGTCGTCGATTTCAATTTCGTAATCGTCTTCGAGCTCTTCTTCGAAGTCGTCGTCAAAATTGTCGTCGAAGTCGTCTTCGTCGATGTCATCGAATTCGTCGACGTCGTCATCGTCGGCCAGATCGTCCTTGGTGTCTTCGCCGTCGTCGATTGAGTCATCGTCCGAATCCGATGAGTCGTCGTCGGAGTCCATGTCGTCATCATCCGAAGCCAGTTCTGGTGACCAATGGCGAGGTGCCGTTGGCGGATTGCTCGGCAGCACAACGGTGGCGGCAGTCGGGGCGAGGATGGGGGCCGATTCGATCGTTTCCGGAAAAGCGACAGCAGTCATGGGCGAAGTCTTAGCGGGTGAGTATGCGAGGCTGATTCGGATGGGACGTTGGACCTGACAAGCTGTCGGATCGAGCGGAACACGGGGTCGTTTGGGGTGCCTGGGGCGGCCAGGCGGAATCGGTCGTTTCGGATAATTGTCTCGATCGCTCTGGTTTTATCAACGCCAGCAATTCTGTCGAGCCGATTCTGCTCTGGGCTACCGATCGCACATTTTGATACCTCGCGACCAGCCGACAAGGCGAGTACCGAGATTTCTTTGGATGAATTCTAAGATTCCGGCGACTCTCGGTCGCTAAAGAGACCTGATTCGCCCCTATCGGCCGTCCCGCAACCCTGTTTTTCGGAAAACCGATCAATGACGCTAAAACGATCCCGATTGTTCAATCTGTTGATTGCCAATGTTGCGGCGACCACTTTTTTGTCAGCGGCAGCGATTTCTTTGTCAGTCATTGGGGCGGCGGGGTGTGCCAATCACCAGTATGGACACGTTCTAGCTAGCAATGACAGTGACATGGTCGGCAGCCACGCGGCCGGCGCGGCGACATGGAATCCGTTAGTGGACGAATCGGTTGCCAAGCTGCTGTCGCGATGTCCGCCAGCGGTTCAGACGGTCGGATTCGAAACCATCGATGGCGTGCCGATGGGCGGACCGATTGGGTCGGCTCTTGCCACTGGGCCTGCGACGGTCTGTTTCATTGGTATCGAGAATAAGAGCGCCGAAGAGCTGGGCGATTTCAAAGACCAGATTTACGAGCAAATTGACAGCCAGATCAATTCAGCGGAAACGTTCCGCGGTATCAGTCGCCGCATGGTCGACGCAGCCCTGATCGAGACTCGGTTGCGCCCCGACTCGCTGTTCTTGCCCGACAATCGCAATCTGTTCGCGGCAAGTTTGGGGCGTCAGGGAACCCCCGTCGACTACCTGCTTTATGCCACAATCACGACCGGCACGACCGATCGCAACAAATCGAGCCAACGCGATTACACGTTGACCCTCGAGATGGTGAACCTGCATTCGGGCGACTTCTTGAAAGAGTCCGCGAAGCTGCGTAAGGGCTACAGCAAGACACGAGCGGGCAAGTGGTGGAACTGGGGCTTGTTTGACCAAGCCGATGGCTAGGCCCGAGATGGCTAGCCTTTCCGGACGACCGTTTCAGCTTGTGGTCGCAATCTTGGTTGCGGTCGTTGGGGTGGCCAGTGGCGGCTGCGCGCGATCGATGCAGTCGATCGACCTTGCTCGGGATGCGTACGTCAGTGGCAATTTCCAAGTCGCTGACGAAACGCTTTCTAAGTTTGCTGAAAAGCAGGGCGGTGCGTCCGACGCGGCAGCCTTGGATTTGGCCATGGTCGATTTGGCATCCGGCGATGTGCGATCGGCCGAGGCGAGGTTGCGTCATTTGCGCGACAAGTTTGATACGTCACCGAAGTTGACGCTGGTATCCGAAGCCGCCTCGACTGTCACGGACGACCGCGCGCGGCGATACCATCCGTCGGGTTACGAAGAAGTGATGATTCGCGCGATGCTGTCGCTATGCTCACTCGCCAGCGATCAAACGGACGCTGAAAGCTACGCGTTGCAGGCGACCGAAAAGCAAGATGAACTGAGCCGTGAAGCCGAGAGCCGCGGCTTCCTTTCGCCCGGTGAAACCTACCAACCGCTCGCGCTCGCGCCGTACCTGCGTGGCATCATGCGAGAAGCGACTCACCACGATTTCGATGATGCGGCCAAGGCGTACCGTTTGGTCAGTGCCGTTCGGCCGCAATTTGCACCCGCCGCCGAAGACATCCAGCGAGCCACCGGCGGCTCGCACAGTCAGGCTGGCCACGGCGTCCTGTACGTGATCGCCTGTGTCGGTCGCGGGCCCGTCTTGCAGGAAACGGTCGCAGATACGACTTCGACCGCGCTGTCGATCGCGTCGTCGGTATTGAATGCCGAAACAAACGATCAGGAGTCTGCGGATGGCAAGAAACGCGTCAACGGGCCGGTGCTGCCGAACATTGCATCGGTCAAGGTTCCGTTGGTGGTGATCCCGCCGTCGCCGATCGCAGCGATCGGCATTCGCTCGGGCGGTCAGTTGTTGGGGGCAACGCAGACAATCACGGACGTCGGCGAATTGGCGACTCGGCAGGTCGAATCTGAGATGCCCTACACGAT
>JBAUHR010000290.1:0-1960 GCA_049680385.1 Rubripirellula sp.
TTGCCGGAGAGTCGACGGCGGAAGTCGACCCGTTGGACGAGAGTGGGATTCGCTGCGAGGCTTGCCAAGGCAATGCTCTGACGCTGATCAGTGAAACACCGCGGCCAAGTTGGTGGCAAGTGCTGGACCACTTGGACGAGCGTTGTCCGTGGTGGCACGCCGACGCGTCGAAGGCAGCACTAGTGGAGTCGCTGGAGCGTGACTACGGCGTAGATTACGAGACTTGGCTGCAGGAAACTCGCATAGAAAGTGCAAGAGGGACTGCCAAGCGTCCACCGGCCACCCAACTCACGTTTCCCGAACTGGACTCCAGTCACGACTTCTTGGTAGAACTATTCTAAGCGAATCAAACGATCTCGCCCCTCACGCGTCATTCCCAGACCGTGAGCGACAAAGTTCAACGCACGATCTATGCATGCACCTCCTGTGCCTCCATAGATCGCATTTCGTTCTGTGACAATGATGCGTCAATTTTCAATTCGCACGCTATTGCTGTGTACAACACTGATTGCGCTTGTCCTTGGACTTGTCGTATACGATCGTCTGCGTCATTCACAAGCCCAACGGGTCCGGATCGAAGAGCAGCAACTGATCGCCAAGATCGACTCGTCTCTCGGAACCGCAGGAATCTACGTTGCAGAGCCGGGAGTATCGTATAGCGGCGATGGTAGCGTGGTTTACCTCATGCCTACTGGCCCCGGGCATCCGAGTCTTTGTTCATCTGACGCCTACGATCGCGCAACTATCATTAGTCTCGAAGGCAAGATTCAAGCTGACGTAATCCAACAGCTACACAATCTCCAGCATTTGCGTACCGTTGGGATGTCTGTCGACTCCGACAGGAATGGCGACCTTCCCTTTGGCTTTGATGAGCTGCTTTTCGCGACGATTGATTTTCACGAACGACATCCGGATGTTTCCTTGTCCCTCACCTGCTCTGACTGGAGTGGCAACGTCGTCTTTGACTACCCATGATCTCACCGTTACGCTTTACAGAGTGAAGCACAGAACCATGCGATTCACACGAAGGACCGCGCGGCGCGTTTACGAATAGAAACCACAATGGCGGTCCTCGGTGATCGCTACCGTTCGTCGATGAGGTGGATCTATCTTCTAACTGTGTTCACCCATCCATCGCTATGACGTCTATTTCTTGCGCGACCGGCGCATGACGAGATTCGGATACAGGATACTGACGCGTGAGCAAACCAAAGCGACCAAGACTCCAGATTACGATCCGCGAGTCGTTACTGATCATCACTGCAGTCGGTATCTTCATCGCATGGCAAATTGAACGGCGCGTGGAACGCCAAGAGCTGTCCGAGCTACGTGTGTCCGCGTTTGAAATCGAAACACGTCTTGATGCTATCCAATCACTGGAGGAATTAGGTGATGATGGAATACCGAATTTGCTCTTTTCCGTAACCGATCCACATACGCCTGTCGCACGCGCTGCCAACTCAGCACTACGTCGTGTGACAGATCACACAGGTTTTGGTGACATTTCTCATGACGATCGAATTTCAAGACTAAAGGTCGTACGCGATTGGATTAACTGGTACCTTGGCAGAATTGAGAGCGAAAATCTGGCGTCTTAGAGGAGCTGACAAGGCACGACCGTGGGGCAAAAGGTGCCACCCACCAATCATTGACACTGATGGAGTCGCTGGAGCGTGAGTACGGCGTGGATTACGAGACTTGGCTGCAGCAAGGTAGCAAGGTAGGCCGGATCAAGGAGCGACAGCGACGCCGCTCCGGCATTGTACTTTTGAGCTTTCGACACTTCTGGGCGACCGCCAGCTCACAAATCGCGTTGAGAAGTCGGAGGTTGGAGTTGCCGGCGACGAACGGCGTACTTGCAGCAGTGTCGCGAGATCCTGGAGGCAATCTCTTTCGACCCAGCACAGTGGGAACAGGATGAACGGGCGAACCCGTTTGCCGGTGAGTCGGCGGCGGAAGT